>JANMYL010000203.1:0-1646 GCA_031382045.1 Akkermansiaceae bacterium
GGCAAATACGTGGTCGTCGAACACTTCTGGGAAAACTCGTCGGTCTTCTCACTTTACGCCCACTTGGCGGAAATCACCTGCCAGCCGGGAGACCCCGTCGGCGCGGGTTCCATGCTCGGGCGGATGGGCTACACCGGCGCGGGCATCGACCGCACGCGTGCCCACTGCCACCTCGAACTCGGCATGCTATTGAGCGCTCACTACGACAAATGGCACCAGAAATGCGGAGGCGGGACGAATTTCCACGGCCTCTTCAACGGCATGAACCTCAGCGGCTCCGAAGTCTCGCGCTTCTTCGTCGAGCACCGGGCGAACCCGGCACTCCAGTTCAGCCAATTCATCGCGAACACCCCAGTTTACTTCAAAGTCACAGTCCCATCTCATGGCACGCCGGATTTCGTCGCGCGGTATCCATGGATCAAGCGTGGCTCCGCAGCCACCGCCGTCTCATGGGAAATCAGTTTCAGTGCCACCGGCCTGCCCGTCGCTTTCGATCCCAGCCAGCGCGAAGTCACTGCGCCACTCGTCACCTCCGTGCGTCCCTCCACCGTCCCACAGCGCTACCTCACCCGCGGACTCATCACCGGCGAGGGCAATCAAGCGACCCTCACCCGCTCGGGCGAACAACTGATCTCACTCATCACCGACAATTTTCTCACCACTCCATAACCACATATTCCCATGACCATCCTCGAAAAAATCACAGCCCTCGGCCTCACTCTACCCGCCGTCCCCGCTCCCATCGCCGCTTACGTCAACTGTGTCCGCAGCGGAAACCTGCTCTTCCTCTCTGGCGGCCTGCCCATCGACGGCGACAAGAAAATCATCGGCAAAGTCCCCACGGATGTCTCCATCGACGAAGCCAAGGAAGGCTCCCGGATGGCCATTCTCAACCGCCTTGCCGTCATCCAAGACGAAATTGGCTCGCTAGATAAAGTGAAGCAGATCGTCACACTCAACGGCTTCGTCAATTCCGAGCCCGACTTCCTCGGCCATCCGCAAGTCATCAACGGCGCGTCCGAACTGCTCGTCGAGATCTTTGGCGACAAGGGCAAACACTCCCGCACCGCGCTCGGCGTCGCCGCGCTCCCGCTGAATGTCGCAGTCGAGATCAACCTGATTGTCGAAATCGAAGCCTAAATCGCCGCCACCCAGCGGCTTGAGGAGCCTTCATTCATCACTCGAAAAAAAAGCCCGCCATCAGAAGATGGCGGGCTTTTTCGTGAAAATCAAAACTCTTCAGCAGCCGCATCCGCCGCCACCACCACCACCGCAGCAACCGCCGCCTTTGTCGGCAAGATCATCAGCCGTAGGCACCCGACCAAGCTCGATCGTGCTGCCCACATATTTGCCAATTTCCTTCTGCAGTGTCTCCAATTCGCGCTGCGCGGACAGGAAATCACGGGCGATTTCGTTTTCGAAAAGTGCGTCACGGGCGCTTTCAAACTCGCGGATTTCTGTCGCACCCAACTCAACGCCGGCATGTTGTTTATTGTGCAACTCCTCACCGCGCTCGTGCACGCTCTGATACTGGAGGCGGGCCGAATCGTCGCCCAGAAAGCGCTCTACATCGGCTTGGAGCTTGAGAAATGAAGGATCGCTGGCGATTTGGGCGCACAGCTCTTTAGTTTTTACGATCAGGGCAG
>JANMYL010000259.1:0-7997 GCA_031382045.1 Akkermansiaceae bacterium
GTGGCTCATCGGCGTTCGCTTTCTGGAGCTATATGTTTAAACATCGAATGTGTAAGGTCCATTTATCTTAAAGTGAAAAATGGATATCTCGCCAAATTTACATAATTGATTTTATCTGCAACGTCATGGATGTGCCATTGACGTTTATTTTAGCTCACCCTCAGAGTGAGCTAAAAAATACCTTTGGAACCCGCTCTGGAATTTGGCCGGTGGACACTCCCGTTAGGGACTTCCATGCCGAGTAGGATGGTCAAGCTTCTGTCACTCGCGAGGGGCAGTTGATCTTCTTTTTTCAGTTCCTTCAGGCCGGTGGGCGATGGGAAGAATTCCTGCGCGAGTGCCCACTTCACTGCACTGGCAAACGTCAGCGAAGACGCCGTCCTACTCGCAATGTATCGCATTGAGGAAAAAGCTGGTCTCGAATGAATTGCTACCCAGATTCTTGGTAGCATTTCACCTGCGTTAGGACTTCCGTTGATTTTCGATATCGACGTCACCGTCAAGCCTCTCTACAGCCAACAAGAAGGCGCGGTCGTCAGCTACACAACCCACAAAAACCCGGCCGCCTCAGCCATGTTTACCACACCTATTTTGTGGCAAATTTACGCATCAGTCTCGGCGTCGAAGTGCGCCCGGGCAATGAACATGCTGCCGCTAAAGGTCTACCCGGACTTTAGTAGGTGTTAGGTAAGCTTCCGCGTCATCAGTGGCTCACCTTGAGTCGTAGCGAAAGCAGCTATGGCAGCGAGAGCATCATGTTAGAGCATAAAGAGCGTGGTTTACCCTATCTTTTTAAGCTCTGTCACACGCCCAAAGTCAAAGAACTCGTCATCCGCATAATACGGCAAGGAGCGCTCTGGTAAGACTGCTGCGACGGTTGGCAGGTGTTAGAAATTACCATTCGTCTCAGTGGCAGGAGCTGTGAAACACGAGTCGTAATCGTCCGCAAAAGCCCCGCAAGAGCGCCCGTCGCCAGAATCGGTAAACCTCGTCGTGGCAAAGATCGCTAAAATTTCCTCCCTAAAACCCGAGGTGAGGGTTGGAACGCACAAGCCACCCCATGGAGTGGAAGAATTTAAGTCCTCGTCACGTCGTTAGATCCCATCAATTTCCCCACCACCGTCATGCCCAAACATTACCGTGACCGAGGCGATACTGAAAACGGCTTCGATGAACTCAAAACCAATGGGGATGGGGCGGCTACACCTCGCATAGCCTCGCCTCCAGCCGCCTCATGGCGAACCTCATCGCCCGGTTCTACAGCTGGTGGAATCTCTATCTGCGTTTTTACAATGAAGAACACCACCTCGAGAGCATTCGCACGCGGCCCATGCCCATGCTCATGGACGGAGTCGGTCGTCAGTCCGGAGGACTTAGTGTTAAGCTCAGACTGAAAAAGTGCGGCACCTGTCCGCTGACAAGAGTGGGGTAAGGGACGCTGACGATTTGCCACGTACCATCATCTCCCAGAACGGTGGGAACGGTGACACTGTTATCCCAAGAGGCGAGGGTGGCACTGAACCGTGGAGTGTAGGTCAGTCCGGCAGCTATGTAGTCTTTGCGCCGCACGAATACAGCGCGGATGTCGCTACCTTCGAACAGCGTGATCGGTTGGCCGGTGGCCGTAATGACACCGCTACCAGCGAAGGTGCCGGTGTATTGCAGTGATTTCAGGCCGTTGGCGGCGTTTGCGGGGTTTGTGCCAAAGGCGAACTCCAGGAGGTTAGTTACGCCGTCGTGATCGAAGTCATCCAGGTTTCCAATGTTCGCAGTGGCCGCACCGAAATAGGTTGTCCGCCACATCGCGATGCTGCTCGGGGCGGTCAGCGTAATTCCCGATTCCACCCACCATGAGCTGTTATTAAAATAACCGCCGTATGTGCGCCCACGGGCGCGGACTTTGCCGGCGGTCGGCAGTGCGAGGCCGGCGAGTTGCCAATTTGCGGTGGTCCCCACCCGGGCGCCGTTGCCCAGTGCGGTCCAGACAGTCCCGCCATCGGTGCTTTGTTCAAAGATTACCTGTGAGAGTTCGGGGGCAGCCCCGGCGCGATTCCATAGTAACTGCGTGCCGCCCGGTGCTGTGAGCGTCTGCGTCGCGTTGTCATTGTGTAAGCGGGCGAGGAGCCTGCGTGATGTTGCATTAGGTAGGCCTAAATTGAAGGAATTGAAGTTACCGCCGACGAGAACCTTGCCGTCTGCCTGTAAGCCGACGCTGAGTATGCGGCCACTGGGCTTGGACTCGAAGCTAGCATCTAGCGAACCGTTAGCATGCACGCGGGCGATGAATTGGCGGGCGGTGGCGGTAGCCGCTCCGTTCGGCTGCAAGGTGGTGAATTCTCCACCGAGGATCACTTTCCCGTCTGCTTGCAAGGCGAGGCTATCGACAGGCGCGTTCGCCGTGGGATTGAAGGCTGGGTCCAAAGTGCCGTCGGCATTGAGTCGTGCGATATTTAAGCGCGGGGTGGTCGTGGTGCCCGGCATAGGTAGGAAGTTATAGAAATCCCCACCGACGAGGATTTTCCCGTCTGGCTGGACGAGAATACAACTCACTTGGTTACCGCTAGGATTCGGATTGAAGCTAGTGTCGAGTGTGCCATCGGCATGCACCCGCGCGATGCCCCTGCGGGCGGTCGCGGTGGTGGCGCCGTTGGGTTGAAGGCTGCTGAAGATTCCGCCGAGGAGAATTTTCCCATCTGGCTGCAGGGCGATCCCCGCAACATCGCCGTTGGGTTTGGGATCAAATCCGGTGTCGAGCGTGCCGTTTGCATGGATGAGAGCGATTTTGTTGCGCGGTGTGCTGACCGCAGCGCCATTCGGCTGAAGGCCAGAAAAAGCACCCGAAATCACGATTTTACCGTCTAGTTGCACCAGCAGACCGCTCACGAGGTCATTCGCCCGGGGATTGAAGCTCGCATCCAGGGAGCCATCGGGATTGAGCCGCGCGATGTTCCACCGCGTGGTGGGAGTCGCTGTGTTCCCGTTTGGGTAAAAGGTGATGAACTGGCCACCGATTAAAATTTTCCCGTCCTTTTGCACTGCCAGACTGAAAATTTGACCGTCAAACCAAGGATTGAAGCTCGAATCCACGGTGCCGTCGGTATTCAGCCGCGCGATTCTCTGACGCACGATGGAATTGACCGAACGGAAATTCCCCGCGATCAAAATTTTCCCATCAGGCTGCGTGGCCACCACTCGCATGGCTTCACCGGCTTCGCCAATGCCTACCGCAACATTGAGAGCATCCAGCGACCCCGGAGTCTGCGCCCGTGCGACCACGAGCCCCAGCAGAGTGCAGACAAGAACTGCTGCACGCACCCTCCGACACTGCGACAAAGTGACTCTGGAAACTGGGAAACGAAACATACTTGGTAAGAATCTGCCGCTGGCGCGGACTTGGATGAGGAGCTTTTACCGGCTGCGCTCGAGGTGCACTGCGACGCACTCGGTGTTCGGGAGGATGTGTTTCTCGATGGAAATGGCGACGTGGGTGAGTGGGTGATTTCCGAGCAGGTGATCGGCGATTTCCACGGCAAGCGTCTCGATGAGGTGGCGCGGGCGGGCGGCGGCGAGCGCTTCGATTTCTAATGAGACGGCGTAATAGTCCACGGTGCGGGAAATTTCATCCGCCAGCTCGTCGAAGCCATGGGCCGGGGTCATGCGGACAGTGACAAGGAGGGTTTGTGAGGTGGCGCGTTCTTCATCCGGCACCCCGATGAGGGTGGTGACGCGCAGGCAGCGGATCTCGATGGTGTCCATGGTGGTGAGGAAAAACAGGCAGGAATGCCTATATCAAGAGGCCCATTTCGAGGACTTCTGTGAGGAGGAAGCGGGTGGGCTGGTTGAGATTGAGGGCGAGGGCTTCCGCCGGGACGAGCCAGCGGAATTCCTCGGCTTCGTCGTTGAGGGTGACGGCGGTGGTGGTGGCGCGACCGACGTAGTTGAGCAGGAGGAAATGCTCGGGGCGCTGGAATTCGGGTGAGTGGATGCAGTCTTGGACGAGCGCAAACTTGATGTCGCGGAGTTCGAGGCCAGTTTCCTCGAGGATCTCGCGGCGGAGGGCGGCGGTGGAGGATTCACCTTGCTCGATTTTGCCGCCTGGGATGCCCCAGCGGTTACCCCATTTGTGAGTGCGGACCATCAGGACGTGGCCGTTTCCATCGTGAATGAGGGCGCCGACGGTGGCGATGGGCCGCGCAATGCTGCTGCGGCGTCGGTCGAGCAGATTACGGAGGACACCGAGGTCTGGCACGGTGAGATCTGGGCGGACGGCGGCGAGGATTTCCGCGTGGTTGTAGCCAGTGAGGACGGCGATGGAGGAAATGCCGCCGTGCCGTGCGGTCTCGACATCGTGGGTCATGTCGCCAACGAAGGCGGTCTCAGAGGGGTCGAGTCCGTGGGTTTCGAGGATTTGGTGAATGATTTCCCGCTTGTCTAAGACGCTGGAATAGGTGGCTTCAAAATGGTGGCGGAGGCCGAAGTCGTCCATCTGGTGCTCGAAGGCGAGCGTGTCCATGGAGGTGAGGACGAAGGCGCGGATGCCGAGAGCGCTGCACCATTCGAGTTTTTCGCGGGCGTGGGGCAGGACGGTGACAGGAGTGATGGCGGCATCGAAGGCAGGTCGGAATTGGGCTTCAAGTTCCTCAAGTGAGACTTCCGGCAGCAGCTCTGCGTAGAATTCTCGGTAAGGCAGACGGAAGGCGCGGCGGAAACTTTCGCGGTCGAGAGGGGCAATTTCGTATTTCCCGAGCACGGCATTGGTCGCCTCGATGACCGGGCCGAGATCGTCCACAAGCGTGCCGGACCAGTCGAAGATGAGGTTTTTAAACATGGGAGCGTGGTTTTATCCGAGTTGGAACTTGATGGACTTGATCCGCCCTTCGCCGAGCTGCTTGCGGATGCGGGTTAGGAGCATGGGTTTCATTTGCTCCAATTGGAAGCGCAAGGCTGGCTGGGTCACGCGCAGGACGAGATGGCCGCTTTTTACCGAAATCGGCTCGGTGTGGCGGGCGATAAAGTCCCCGGCGAGCTCCTTCCACGTCGCACGGACTAGATCCTCATCCAGGCCATCTTCTGCTCCGGCAGCGCGCAGGATGGCGGTTACAAATTTTTGGGCCAGATGGACGCCGGCGTTTAGGTCTGCCGGCTCCTCGGCACCGCGCCATTCCTGCAGGATTTCCTCACGGATTTTACTGGCGCGCGGCGGCTTTTTCATCGCGGCGTGGCGCTTAGGCGTCGCCATCTTCGCCGATCGCCTCCACCGGGCAACCTTCCATGGCCTCACGGGATTGAGCGATTTCCTCGTCGTTCACTGGCTGTTTGAAAACGTAGGAATAGCCCTCGTCTTCGGCTCGGGTGAAATTGTTCGGTGCCGTCTCGCGGCAGAGGTCACAATCGATGCACTGGCTGTCCACATAGAACTTACCAGTTATGTTTTCTACATTCTTGTCTTCGCGGTCAGCCATAGGAATTGTAAGGATTAAGAAGCTCTTGGATGACCTCGGTGGGCTTCGGATGCAACTCGATTTTTCCGGAAATTCGGATTGAGTCCTACAGTTCTTGCTTGGGTTGCGCGTCTCGCAGTCATAAAAGCTCCTCGTTGCATGTCCCTGCCGAATCTCAGTGAAAAACTTCTCGCCTCAGTCTCGCGGGATTTCTTCCGCCCGCTGACCCGGCCATCGGCAGCGATTTACGTCGACTGTGCAGAACGTTTGGCGGACGTCGCGGGCGAAGCGGGGCGAATTCCGCACGGCGAGGCCATCGCACTGATCCGGGAAATCCTTGCGGCGCACCCAGACATCGTGCTCGGGGACGATGAAGGCGCGTGTCTCCGCGACGCCCGCCAACGCGCTGGCCAATTTTTCAACCGCCTCTGCGATTCGCGCTGGCTGGAGGACCAGCAACTCGGCCTGCATGAACGCTGGGCGCTCGTTTCTCCCGGCCTCCGCCCGCTGCTGCGGCTGCTGCGCGAACTTGCCGAGGATGAAATTGCCGAACTCAAAACCTTCGCCGACACCGTCCGCGGCGTCTGCGAAACGCTCGAACGACCAGGCATCCTCGACCCACGTCTGCAAGAACCGGACGAAATCCGCAGCACCGTCACCGACTGCAACGCCCGCCTCGAAAGCGCGATCATCCAGCTTCATGGCGTAGAAAAGCTCATCTCGCTCTTCGACCGCCGCCAGCGCCTCAGCGACTCCCCGGGGGAGACCCTGCGGCTGCTTTACGCCGAGTTCGGCGCAGGCCAGCACATGGTTTGCTACGACGCGCTTCGTAGAAACGGCCTGCTGCCGCGGCTCCAAGTCCTGCGCTCCTCCATCGCAGACCGCCGCGATGATCCGCTCGTCAAGCAGCGGCTCGCAGAAGGTCTGGCCGCGCACTACCACTGGGACGAAAACGAGTCCTATCACCGCGCCGAAAAAGCCCTGCGCGAGCTCGAACACCGGCTCTCCGCCATCCGCCTCGTCGCCGATGCCATCGACGCCCGGATGGCCTCCTTCAACCAGCTTTCCCAGCAACGCTACCGCTACCAAACCGAGCTCCGCGGCCGCCGTCCAGAAATCGTGAAATCCTATTGCGACGCCATCAACGCCGCCCACGAGGGCACCCGCCTCGCCGCCATGCGCGATGCCTTGCCGGACTTCGCACCGCTCGTTCCCGAGGTGAAATTCTTCTTCGGCAGCGAGTCGCTCGCTCGCACCCGCCGCGTGAAAGCACCCGCCGACCTCACCTTCGGCAGTGACTCCAGCGGCCGCGACGAAACCGCCGAGGAAACGCTCGCTGCCCTCCGCGAACGCCAGCGCCTCGCCCTCACTCCCCAACGCGCCGCCCGCCTCGTCGCCCGCCTACTGCCGGAGAAATCCAGCGTCGTCATGACCTCGGATTTCACCGCCGCTGATCTCGATGAAATGCTGGATCTCCTCGCCATCGCCGCCTACGAGCACGCCGTCACCGCCAACGGCCAGCGCGTGAAATGGGCCATCGACGGCCCAGGTAAAACCACCGGCCTCACCCCCGAAAAAATCCCAGCCGACCCCCACGCCGGCTGGAACGTCGAGCGCTTCCAGATTCAAAGGATCTAAAATTTCAAATCTCTTCCTATGTCCGATCCCCACTGGCCCCGCTTCTGGTCTGATGTCCCCGAGGACGACCGCCCTGCGCTTCGCGAAATTCTTGCCGAGCTCATCGGCCGCGGCACCTTGCTCGGTAGCAGCGGCGCGGGGCGCGATCATTTCCTGCTCGCTCGCGATCACTATCAGGAACACCTCAAGGACTACCTCGCGCCGCTCGGGTTGGAGCTCATCATCGACGACGATTTCTTCATCCTCCAAGCTCGCCCACGGCCCGAGGCGTGCCACTTGCTCGCGCAGTTCACCAAGGACGAAACATTGCTTTTGTTAGTCCTCTGGCGCGTCTGGGACGACCATCGGACGAATGAAGCCAGCAGCGCCGTCATCCTCACCGTCGATGACTTGTGGACGCGCTTCCGCAATACTTTCGACAAAATCGAGCCGCCGGAAAAAACCCACCTCGACTCGCTACTCGGCCGCCTAAAACGCCACCGCCTGATCCGCACCCACAAGCCGGACGGCGCGCTCCAGCTCGGCGAGACACTCATCGAAATCCTGCCCAGCCTGCCGCGCGTGATCCCATTTGACAGCCTCGAATCCTGCCTCGCCCGTGCCGCCCTCTATCAACCTGCCGCCGAAGCCTGAAATGAAAACCCGCGTCCACCTCAGTCGCATCCTCGCCATCAATTGGTATGGCTACCGCCGCTTCATCGATGTCTCCGGCCTCTCGCTCATCACCGGGGCGAATGGCTCAGGAAAAAGCGTGCTGCTGGACTTGATCCAGTTCGTGATGCTGGGCGAATCGCTCAGTCGCTTCAACAAAGCCGCCGCCGGTTCTGGCAGCGGCCGCTCGCTGCGTGGTTATTGTTTGTGCGACACGAATACCCAAGGAAATGATGGCCAAGAACGCTACCTCCGCCCGTCTGGCGT
>JANMYL010000299.1:0-1815 GCA_031382045.1 Akkermansiaceae bacterium
GCGGCGAAAGGCGACTTCACCGCCTACGCTGCCCGCGCTATGCGCAATACCTTGCGCGATCTCTATGAACGCCAAGTGCGGCATCACCAGCACCACGCCAGAAGCTCGTCTGCAAGAAATTCCCGCCCATGGCTTCCCTGCGCGATCTCGGCAGCATGAATGGCACGCACATCAACTTTTAGAAACCCGTCTCCGACGTCTGGAGCTTCGCCGCCTCCCTCTACCAACTCCTCACCGGGAAATTCCCCTACCGCTTCGATCCCAAGCGCGACCCCATCGACATCATCCTCAACGAAAATCCCGTCCCCATCCGCGACCGCATGCCCGCACTGGAGAAAAATCTCGCCGCCGTCATCGACAAAGCCCTCGTCCGCAATCCTAAAGAACGCTTCCCCGACGCCGGGAAACTGCTCGCCGCCATCCGCTGAATCATCCAATCCGTAAAATGGCGAATTGCACAACCCATGCTCTCAGAATAGTTTCCTCCATGACGCCACTCGCTAAAACAAAGCCCCCATGTTCATCTATCTCGACACCTGCTGCTTGAATCGTCCTTACGACGACCAATCCCAGCCCCGCATCCAATTGGAAGCCAGCGCAGTGCTCACCATTTTGCAGCGGGTCACTTCGGGTGATGTCCAGCTGGCTAACAGCAGCGTGCTTCAGTTCAAGATCCATCACATCACTGACCAGACCCGGCGAAATGGCATTCTCCATTTTCTCAGCTACTCATCATCTTTCCAACCTCTTACGCCCGCCATCGAGCAACGTGGCCTGGAATTAAACCCATTCGGCTTCAAACGCCTCGACGCGCTGCATCTCGCCACGGCCGAAGCCATGAAGGCGGATGTCCTGCTCACCACCGACGATCAACTCCTGCGCCGCGCCGCCCAGCATTCCGCTCACTTGACCATCTCCGTTCTCAATCCAGTCCAATTCTCCACCATCTGAAATCTCATGAATGCCACGACTTACACCAGCCCCATCGACCTCTACCGCCAGGGAGTGGCTGTTCTAACGGACAAGCTCGGCCCGGTGGACTCCATTCGCTTTCTCCGGCTGCTCGACCAAGGATCCGGCGACTACACCGCTGCCCGCCAAAACCAACCGAATGAAGGAACCATGGAAGATCTCTGCGCCGAAATCCGCGACTTCGAAGCCAAACGGCTAAAACCATGACTCACAACCCACTCGTCACCGAAATCCGCAAAAAGCGGGCCGAAATCCTCGACTCCTATCAAGGCGACTATCACGCCATGATGAACGCCATGAAACAAAGCCAGTGGGAAAGCGGTCATGAAGTAGTGAACCTCGCCCGCGACAATCGCCAAGCTCCGGATTCAACAAATACCACCCGCCGCAAAGCCGCAAAATTCCCGGCAAAATGACCGCAATAAGGAGTCGCGACATTCCTGTCGCGCCGCCCATGAATCGCGTGAGATCCATGCGCCAAGCACCCACTACGCTCTGTCGCAAAAAGAACCGACTCGTCGCCGAGTATGCCCTGCGAGGCTTGGATCAATCCATCGCTGTCGCCGCCTGGCAGACCCTATTCACCGAATCCCTCCCCGAGGAACTGCGCGGCAGTCTGCCCACCATCGAGGAAATCGAAGCCGAACTGGCTGGCGACCTTCCACCCGAATCCCCAAAACAAGGAGAAGCTCATGACTGACGCACTCGAAATCCGCCGCGTCAGTCCGGCGTATCCTCCGAAAAGTGGCTGTGGCGTCCCGCCGCAGGCCGCCCGAGAGGCGTCATGCCTCCTGTCTTCCGCCCCCAAGTTGACTGATTACCGATCCAAACAGAAGCGCGTCA
>JANMYL010000036.1:0-1764 GCA_031382045.1 Akkermansiaceae bacterium
TCAGAAAAAGTGGCCCCAAAACCAGACGATCAACTTCGTCTTCCATGGGCACAGCGTGCCTTCCGGCTACCACAAGACCCCGGAGGTGAAGCCCTTCGAGTCCTATCCACAGCTCGTCTATCAGGAATTAAAACACCGCTACCCTCATGCCGTTATCAACGTAATTCTCACCTCCATCGGCGGCGAAAACAGTATCACCGGAGCTGCCCGCTTCGAGCGCGACGTGCTCTGCCACCGGCCGGATTGCATCTTCATCGACTACGCGCTCAACGACCGCGCAAAACCACCCGCAGAAGTCGAGGCCGCCTGGCGGTCCATGACAGTCTCGGCGAAAAAGCACCACATCCCCGTCGTGCTCATCACCCCCACCGGCGACTCCAGCGCAAACCTAGCCGATCCCCAAGACCCGCTCTGCCAGCGTGCCGAAATCATCCGCCGCGTCGCTAAGGAGGAAAACGTAATTCTCGCCGACGTCTTCGCCGCTTGGCAGGCCGAGGTCGCAAAAGGCACTCCACAGACCGAGCTTCTCAGTCAGCCGAACCACCCCAACCTCCGCGGCCACACCCTAGCAGCAAAAATCATCAGCCGCCTGTTTTTGAAATAGAAATGAAGCAAAATGCTTCCAAAAACGAATCGATTGCCAGCGCGACGGATCTCGGTATGCTCCGCCCTCCGACGAAAATGTCGGCTTTTATCCCATGAATCATCCCCATGTAGCGATCGTTGGTGCGACTGGTGCCGTCGGCGTCGAAATGCTCCTTTGCCTCGAACAGCGGAATTTCCCGCTCAGTAAGTTGACGCTACTCGCTTCGGCGCGCTCCGCCGGGAAAAAGATGCTCTTCCGCGACGAGGAAATCACGGTGCAGGAACTCACCCACGATTCCTTCAACGGCATCGACATCGCACTCTTCAGCGCAGGCGGCGGGATTTCCCTTGAATTCGGCCCCTCCGCCGCAGCAGCCGGCGCGGTCGTGATCGACAATTCTTCCGCCTTTCGGATGGAAAGCGACGTGCCGCTCGTGGTGCCGGAAATCAATCCCGAAGCCGCGAAAAACCGCCCGCGCAACATCATTGCCAACCCGAACTGCACAACCATCATCTCACTGATGGCGCTCGCGCCACTGCACCAAGCGTTTGGCCTGCGCTCAGTGATCGCCTCTACCTATCAGGCAGTCTCAGGGTCCGGCGCGCAAGGCATCATCGAGCTAGAAGAGCAAATGCAGGCCATCGCTAACGGCCAGCCATTTTCCCCCAAAGTCTATCCGCGCCAGATCGCCTTCAACGTGATCCCGCAGGTGGATGCCTTCACCGAAAACGGCTACACCAAGGAGGAGCTCAAAATGCTCCATGAAGGCCGGAAAATCATGAATCTGCCAGAGCTACGGGTTTCGTGCACCTGCGTGCGGGTGCCAGTCTATCGGTCCCACTCAGTTTCCATCACCGCGCAGTTCGAACGGCCGGTGGATCTGGCTCCAGCCCGCGCCGCTTACGCAGGCAAGCCCGGTATCCAAGTGGTCGATGATCCAGCAAACAAGATTTTCCCAGTCCCACTCGACACCACTGGCAAGGATGATTGTTTGGTGGGCCGCATTCGCAAGAACCTCGTCTTCGACAACGCGCTCGACCTCTGGGTCGTGGGCGACCAAGTCCGTAAAGGCGCCGCGCTCAACGCGGTGCAGATCGCGGAAATTCTGTGAATTTCATGGATCTTAAAACCTACCTCACCGCTCGCGCTGCGGAAGTGGATGCGGCCATGGACGCGTT
>JANMYL010000315.1:0-21354 GCA_031382045.1 Akkermansiaceae bacterium
GGCAAAGAAAGCTCGCAGCGGAAAAAGCACCCACGCCGCAGCTTGACATCATAGCGGTCATAGATTCCGCCAATATGACTGCTACGCAATGACCGTAGCAAACCCATACGCATGGCGCCTCGGACTACGCTTACAAGCATCAGGCCCGTACCCGTGGTGGTGAGGGGCGGCCGCTTTCGGATCATTGTATGGCAAGCCAGTTTTTTTATCCATGTGTCCCGGATCAAGACGAAGCCGTTATCAATTTTTCTGTCACTTAAAATGCGCTGACCCCATTTAACTACTGGCCCCGAAGCAACGTGGTTTAACGATTTTGAAAAAACCGAATCGGTGGCAGAAAATCAATTGAATTGAGAAATTCATTGTGGTCGCCATCTTCATTGCGAATATGATTAATATTTCTAAGCTTTTTGTAGTTACCAGGAACAACTTCAATCCTGCCAATATCCGAATCTATGGAAGATGTAGCGGATAAACGCACAAAGAAATCTGGATATTGCCAAATAGTCTCCTGTGTCGGCATGTCAACGGTCAGATAAAAATATGTAGCATCTTTAGGTTTCAATTTGGATGCCAAAACATTGTATGCTTTCGTTACATGTTCGCTCACATCTTTGGAGTTGACATGATGAAACAGAGGCTGATCATAAGGATGCGTTGAAATATATCGTTCTTCATTTATCCACTTTTGGGGATTATTGGAAATTGATGCAATCCACTTGTCAAATTTCACCAATGGGAAATTGATATTAGACGCGGCAAATATTAACGCCGCAATTGCCAGCAGAATTGTGATTACTGTGATGGCTTTATATTTCATAATTAAAATCAAATAACGTGAACTATGCTGACCTTCCTCAGCGAGGCGATGTATCCAAATATGAATGATCGGCCCCTCCATCTTTTCCTCTTCCGTCAGCTCCTCCCGGTCCCCAATTCTGATAGCCCGAAATTGGAAGTTTTTGGATTTTTCCTTGAAAAGAATCCATTTTGGAAACAGCTGTAGGGCCATAATCAGATCTCCCGACAAGACCAACCATTGGAACTCCAGTGGAGTCCTTCCAAGTCTTTGCGAAGCTTGGTCCGTTTGGAAGACTTAATTTACTTTGATTTGTATATGTTGGTGTCGTTGAATTACACGCACAACTCACAGCGCGAGCTCCAGGAGCGAATGCGGATCTGTCTACCCACCCGTTACGTAGCATTTCATTTGTAACAATTCCATCCGGCTCTTCGAATTTTGTTGCCATTTTCCCTGGATACCCATGGCCGAAATATGTGAAATCAGTTATTAATGTAGCACCGGAACGTTTCTTGCCGTTTGCGCCTTCAAAATTGATAGCCTCACCAAGTTCTTTAGTATTAGAATACCATCTTAGTTTTACTCCAAGTTCTATTGAAGTTTCATTAATTTCATCCAAAAGTTTCTGACCGCCCCTTGCTTCATAAGTGGAACGTTCAACGAGCCATTCAATTTCCTCCTTCTGTTTCCCGTATTGTTTCCGCTGCGAAATATCGACCTTCGCGGCCGTTATAAAGTTACGCGGATTATTGTCATGGATCTTTTCTTTTTTCCTATCATTGATGCCCCCACTGACAACCACCTCATTTAGCCCTTCCGGATCAAACTTTGTCCAAGGGTTCTGTCTTACGTAGGTATAGAGATTCGGACCATCCACGAAGCCCATGGGATCGCGGGTGATGAAAACACCGGTTTCGAGGTCGCGGTAGCGGAAGCCTTCGTTGAGCAGGCCGGTGGGGTCTTCGTCTTTGGTGTTGGCTTTTTGGCGGTCGGCTGTGGTGCCTTGTTCCTGGGTGCGGGTGCCGAAGGCTTCGTAGCTGGATTGCCAGGTGATAGAGGCGCCGCCGTCGGTCTTGCTGACGACGTCGCCACGGCTGTTGTAGGCATTGTAACTGCGGGCTCCGCTACGGATGGTGTAGAGCACGCCGCCGATGCCGCCGCCGTAGTCGCTGCCACGGATGGTTTCGACGTTTGGTGTGCCGGTGCCTGCGGTGTATTCCTGCACGCTGAGTCCGCCGGAGAAGGAGATTTTGACAGATGCGGCTGGGACGCCCGTGCCTCCTAGCTCGTCGCGGCCCACGCGGCGGGTTCGGTGGTCGTAGGTGTAGCCGAAGCTGCCTTTGGTGAGGTCGGCTAGCGTGATGAGGCGGTTCTCGAAGTCGAACACGTAGCCCTGAACCATTGCTCCGCCTACCTGCTTGGTGCTGCGGTTCCCGTTCGCGTCGTATTGGAAGGTGGTGAGCACACCGCCCTTGGTGACGGTTTTGAGTTGGTTGCTGTTGTAGCCGTCCGCAGTGGTTCCATAAACGGATGTCCAGGTTCCTGGATTGCTTCCGCCGGTGACGATCTTCGAAGTGCGGTTGTTGTTTTTGTCGTAACCGTAAGTGCTGGTAACGGTGGTTCCTCCGACTTCGGCCGCGGTCTCGGTGGCGAGGCGGTAGGTGTGGTCGTAAGTGTTCGTGACGGTGCGGGCTTTGACGTCGGCGCGACCGTAGAACTCGACGATTTTCAGGAGGCTGCCGCCCTTGTCATAGCTGCTTGGATAGCCCGCTGTTGCCTGGGAATAATCGAAGCTGGAAATGAGTCCTCCGCCCGCCGTGCGGGTGGTTTCTGTCAGCTTGCGGCTGAGGGCATCGAAGGTGGATTGGGTGGCGGTTCCGTTGGGAAGTGCTTTGCGGGTGATGTTCCCGAAAAGGTCGTAGGATGCGACGGATGAGAATGATGTGTATTGGTTGAGGGCGTTCGCAGTGTAGTTGTCTGCTACGGGCAGAGTGAGACTATTAGCCGTTTTTTGGTGGTTGCCGATGGCGTCGTATTGGTGGGCGCGGTCGCTGATGGCGACTCCCGTGCGTTGGCCGATGGCATTCACCGCGCAGTCGTATGTGAAAATGACGCTCGTGCCAACTTTGTTTTGCTGGTGGCGAGGACGTCCCGGGTGGGTTCCCAGTCATTGATGACTGTGTGGATGGGGCTGGTGACTGTTTCAATAAGATTCGAATTCGGAAGGTAGCCATAAGTAAAAGTCTGTGGGAACGAGACGACCATGGGTGGCAGAGTATCCGCAGGTAGCTTGGTTCTCGAAGTTGGTGTGAGCCTGTAACTTTGTTCGGAGTGCTGACGGAGTGGGAAAAAACATATATAACGCACCCCGATAAAATCCACCAAACCATACCAAGAAGAATTCAAGAAACTCGCCGTCGAAATGCTGCGAAATTCCAGCAAGCCCGCCGTTCAGATCGCCCGCGAACTCGGCAGCTCCACTGACTCCCTGCGCGACTGAAAACGCAGATACGAAGATCATCTCCAAAACTATCTTGATTCCGACGAACTCACCCCTGCTGAACGCAAACGCGAAAACACCCCTAAAACAACTCCATCCCGATGCTCTGCAAGCTCTTTGAAATCTTCTCAAGTGGCTATTTGGCTTCACTGAAACCTTCGGATTTACCGCGCAAAAACCGTGGTGAAAAACTCACCAAAGAAATTAAAACCGCGTTTAGCCAACACAAAAATCGCTAAGTCAAAATATGCTACTGATCTCCTCAAACAACGAGCTGCAGCCACGGCACCCAACGAAGTGATCGTCACGGATATCGCCTACGTGGCCTCGAAAGAAAGCTGGCTTTACCTTGCCACCTTGATGGATCTACACGGCAATAAAATCAAAGGTTATGAGATCCAAGAAACCATGCACACAGATCTGATAGGCAAAGCCTTGAATAAAGCCATGGAGTGTCATCCGGCACTCACAGGCAGCATTCATCGTAGTGATCAAGGCAGCCAATACACCAACCATTCATATCTCCAACAACTCGCCGACTACTGCCTCCAATCCTCCATGAGCGCCACCGGCAACTCCTACGACAACGCAGCGATGAAGAGCTTCTGGTCCACCCTCAAGACCGAAGCATTTCCAGAATCGGGAGTCTTCGAATGCAAATAAACTGAGAAACGTGCGATCTTAGATTATATCGAAGGCTACATCTATACGCAGAGAATGCACTCATCGCTCAATTATCTCACTCCTCCAGCCGTTGAGATAGCTGTCGATTGAACCGCCTGAAAATCATCCCGATCCAGCTAAAAAACACTCCAAAAAATGGTGACAAGTCCACAATGCTGGACGAACTCTCAGTGAATAAGTTAATCTAGTTTCTGAAAATATGAATACACCAGCAAACGACTGCAGAACCGCTCACGACTCGATGGGTGAAATGAAAGTGCCCGCGGCCGCGCTATACGGTGCCTCCACCCAGCGTGCGGTGCTAAATTTCCCGATCTCCGGCACGCGCCTGCCGCCGCCTCTGATCCACGCGTTTGGCTTAATCAAAAAAGCCGCCGCCCAAACGAATGCAGAACTCGGCCTACTCGACCCCGCGCTAGCAACCTCCATCGCAGAAGCCGCAGGAGAAATCGCTGCCGGACTTCACGACACGCAGTTTCCCGTGGATGTCTATCAAACTGGCTCTGGCACCTCCACCAACATGAACGTCAACGAGGTGATCGCAAGCCGGTGCTACCAGCTAGCAGTTTCCGTCCACCCGAATGATCACGTCAACCTCGGTCAATCATCGAATGATACATTTCCCACCGCAATTCACGTGGCTGCAGCGCAAGAAATTTGCAACTGCTTGGTGCCCGCGCTGGAAAGTCTAGCCACCGCGCTTGAAGCCAAATCACAAGCGTTTCACGGCATATTTAAAATCGGCAGAACGCATCTGATGGACGCGACTCCCGTTAGGCTTGGGCAGGAATTCGGCGGCTGGGCAAGGCAGGTTAGACTGGCCATCACCCGCGCCCTCAAGGCGCTGGACGCACTGGCGGAACTGCCACTCGGTGGCACTGCGGTCGGCACCGGGCTCAACACGCATCCGGATTTCGCCTGCAAGGCTATCGCCCGACTGGCCGAGGCGACCGGGATTCCTTTCCGCGAGGCGGAAAATCATTTCGAGGCACAATCAGCCAAGGATGCTTGTGTCGAGGTGCATGGCCAGCTCGCGACCATCGCCGTCTCGCTGCACAAGATTGCTTGCGATATCCGTCTGCTAGCATCCGGTCCGCGCTGCGGGCTTGGGGAAATCCAGCTACCCGCTGTGCAGCCCGGCTCATCGATCATGCCCGGCAAGGTTAACCCGGTGATGGCCGAGTCTGTAACGATGGTCGCAGCTCGTGTCGCGGGCAACCAGACGACCATGGCTTGGTGCGGCATCGGTGGATTTCTCGAACTCAACGTCTCAATGCCTCTGCTCGCAACCTGCTTGCTAGAATCTATCAGTCTGCTAGGAAACGTAGCAAAGGCGTTCGGCGAGCGTTGCGTTCTGGGGATTCAAGCGAACGAAAACCGCTGCAACGCACTCATTGAACTTTCGCTCTCGATGGTCACCGCACTGGCCCCACGGATCGGCTACGACTCCGCCGCTGCTATCGCCAAGGAGTCGGTCGCCAGCGGCCGCACCGTCAGGGAAATTTGCGAAACCCGGCTGGACGAACTCGGCCTCACCGCAGAAGAACTCACTGGATTACTCGGCGCCGCCCGCATGAGCGGCGATGCCGGATAATCACTGCCGAATGCTCATGGATAAAGGCGGTGTATTCCGTGCTTTTCGTCTCCCAGAAATAAGAATTACGCACATCAGGAAATTGATGCGGCGACGCTCAATCCCCTCCCCTCCCCTACCCTTGCAGGCCGAGGAAATTCTGAATCAAGCGGAGACCAGCTTGCTGGCTTTTTTCCGGGTGAAACTGGCAAGCAAACAAGTTTCCTCGCTCGATGGCACCAGCAAAAAGTTGGTTGCCGTGGGTCGTCTCCGCGACAACGGAAGCGGAATCTATCGGCTCGGGAAAATACGAATGAATGTAGTAAAAATAAGGGTCCGCACCAAGCCCCGCCCAGACACGCGTATCGCCGCGAGTGGCAGTGGCAGAATTCCAGCCCATGTGTGGGATCTTTAACCCGGGCTCGTCTTGGAAGCGGCGAACGATGCCTGGGATGATGCCCAGGCCGACGGTTTCCGGCGCTTCCTCGCTGGTATCGAAAAGAATCTGATAGCCGACACAAATGCCGAAGTAAGGCCGGTCTGCGGCGATCCAGTCTTTTAGAAAAACGGCGAGGCCGCGCTCTTCAAGGCGGTCCATGGTGTCACCAAAGGCACCCTGCCCAGGCAGCAGCAAGTGGGTGCTATCTCCGACATCTTCCGGACTGGCAATGATAACGGGCTCTTCGCCCAGCGAACGTAAAGCGTTAGCGACGCTGCGAAGGTTGCCGCCGCCGTAGTCGATGATACCCACTTTCATAACGCGTCCTTGGTGCTAGGAATGCCTTTCACTCGCGAGTCTCTCTCGCAAGCGTCCCGAAGAGCGCGGGCGAGACCTTTGAAAATTGCTTCCGCGATGTGGTGGCCGTCTCGGCCATAGAGAACCTCCACGTGGATATTCGCCCGAAGGTTAGAAGCGACAGCGCGGCAGAACTCCTCGACGAGAGTGAAGGGCATGTTTGGCGCTGAAGGAGTCCCGGCGGGCGCACGGAATTCTAGGTGTGGGCGGTTACTCAGATCGACTACGACGCGGGCCAGAGTCTCATCCATGGGCAGATAACAACAGCCGTAGCGGCGGATGCCTTCCTTGGTGCCGAGCGCCTCGCGCAGGCAGTCGCCGATGACAATGCCGGTGTCCTCAATGGTGTGATGATAGTCCACCTCGATATCGCCTATGGTTTTAACGTTGAGGTCAAATAGGCCGTGTTTGGAAAACAGCGTGAGCATGTGATCAAAGAACGGAATACCGGTATCGATCTTAGAAACTCCCGAGCCGTCGATGTCGATCGACAGTTCGATGGCTGTTTCTGCGGTCTTGCGGCTTCGACTGGCGGTGCGGGGCGTGAACATAGAGTGATGAATTTACTTAATGCTCTTGGCGGTAACTTCGAGTGGAGCGAGGTAGCGAGTAGGTATGGAGGCGGTTTTTGCAGCGGCTAAGGCGGCTAGGGCGGCTGCAGAATTTCCACTGCGAACGGCGGTCCATGCTTCGCGATAGATGTGCCCGCCATCGAGTCCCCCGACGGCCTGTGCTTTGCTGATGCGAGTAAACTCCTCTTCGCCAAATTTCACGGTATCACTCAGGGATGCCTTGTGGAAGGGACTGGTGGTTACCCATTTCTGTTTGGCGTCTTTTTCCGCTTTGTAGCGAGCTTCGATCTGGGCGTCTTCTTCCTTGATAGCAGTTTCCGTATTTTTCCGATCTCCCAAGGCCATCCTTTGGATTCCCGAGATTCGCTCTTTGGTACGTGCGTCCAAGGTTTGCAGCGCCTGTTTTGCTTCTGAAACGTGAGCTTGGATCACTTGGCGCATCAGCACCCTCAAGGCACTGTTCGAAATGGTATTGCGGTAATCGCGTTCGAATTCAGCAAAGACCCGCAATGCTTGGAGAAACTGGCTTGCATTCACCAAGCTGCGGATTTTCGTTTCTTGGACGCGAGCATCGAAGTCATAGGCATTTGCTTGGTATTCGGCCGAACTGAGGATTTTGGAGTTGAACTTGATCCCACCTGCTACGACAGCTTCGTTTTCGGACTTGAGAGTTGCAAGAATCGCCATGGCATCTGGCAGCTTTTTGCTGCTGTTGTGCTCCTTCACGAACTTCTCGACGATGAGGATCTTCGCCGCATATTGGGTAGCAGTCAGCATATCCGGAGTGGGAAGAATTTTTGCGATGGACTCGAATGCGACCTCGTCGGGCAGTTCGCGAGTGATTTTCACGACGTCGGATTTTAGGATTTTACGCTCGTCCTTGATGCTCTTGGTGACTTGAACCTCGAGGGTGTAGGAATCTTCCACCTCACTGACAATCGTAGCGTTGAGGGTAGTGCCGTCTTTCAATAAGAAAGTATCAGCCGCACAGGGAAGCGCGACGGCCAGCAAACAAAATACGCCAAGTGTTGGTTTTTTTTTCATAAAGGATAGGTGATCGGGTGTTACTTTCGACTGAGAATTTACGATTTTCCTTCAGGAGGCAATACCGCCAGTTGCAGAGCCTCTGGCGTGGAAACCACCCGAGTTTCGCCACCTGCAAGAATGACCAATACCGATCCAGCCGGCACTTCATCTGCGGATTTAGCGGCGCGGCGTTGGAACATCCGCATCGGAAGCTGCTCGGTGGCGAGCTTCATCTCGGATGAAATTCCAGAACCAGCAACGAGGGTCACCCGAAAGTGGCGGGCAAGCGTAGCCTGTAAAAGATCGGTGTAGAGAATCGGCCGGTCCACCGCGTAAGTCGGCAAGGGTGTGACCAATTCGCCAAGGCTTGCCACCATCGGGCGCGTGCGTTCGGCGAGACGACACTCGGCAAGTGAAAGCAAACCGACGGTGGAGTCGTCGAACAACATCGCGAGGTCGGTCACTGGCAGATCGATGATTTTCGCGGCGTCGGGACATTCCTCAAGAACCTGCGAACCGGTGAACAACTCGGTGGCGGTGGTTACAAGATCTTCCGACCAAACGAGCGATTTCTCGTCCGATGTGATGACTGACACATCGAGCGCAGCCTGCGTCGCGAGGCCATAGAGGAAGGCCCGACCGTCACCGATAGAGGCGGGAGCGCCTTTACTGGAAATTCGCAACTTCGGACCATCGCTGAAGGCGACCTGGGCACTGGCAAGCAAGGTGATGGCCTTTTCGCGAAATTTATTTTCACCTGTGGCACCGAAAGCTGCGGCGTATGCCGAAACCATCCGAAAGGTGGAGCCAGCATGCGAACAATCGTCACGGACAATCGATCCCAAGCGGGTATTTCGGACCTTGAGCAGTGTCTTCCTGACCGTTTCAAAGCGAGCGGCAAACTGCTCCGGCGACTGCGCGGCTGCGATCTCCGCGATCGACTGACTCATTCCCAAGCTGTTGTAGCGGAAATACTCGCGCTGCGGATCCACCTCGGAAGGCAGGTTTCCCAAGTCTTTCATGGCGGTGGCTTGGATCCACCAAGCGGCGTCTTCTGGAGGCAATAGCTTGCGAATTTCCTCTATCTTCCAAAGCCATGCAGCCGGATCAGATTCTTCCATCACACCCGCGGCGAACAAGCCCTCGCGAGTCGTGTAAGCATTTTCCGCAAAGGCAATCAGCTCAAGCGCGCGCTGCAAAGCCAGCTTATCCCCCGTCGCCCGGTAGGCCTGAATCAAGGCAACCGCCGTGCGGGCCTGCGATACGCAATCGCGAGAAAACGAGGGTAGAGCCCATGAAATCCCTTTGCGGGAGGAATAAACCCCGCCCTCGAGTGGGTCGAACATGGCGCTGGGTAACAAGTCTTTGAGCATGCCGCGAGTCGTTTCCAAGCAGCGTTTGCGCGCCTCAGCAGACAGGCCTGGTTGAATGGCCGCAGAGGAAAGCAACTCGATAGCCCCTGCCGGAAACAATGCGCCAGCCTCGTCGAAACTGTTGGAGTAAGGATCGTAAAGCGAAGCGAGCTGACGGAGACAACGGACAGCGTCCTCGGCTGGCTGCGTGCTCATCACCCTGGCATTCTTACGCTGAGCGAGCCGATTGCGGCGGTTTTCGTTGTCCAGCGCGCTGTTCTTCATCACGTAGGCAGAGTCATCTGCCCACATCCGGGTTACCATCGAGTGAGATTTATAAAATAGGTCTGACACCTTGGCCGGGGCGGAATCACTGATAGGAATCCAAGCGACCGGGTTGCCCTCGGCCGTCATCCAGACAAACAATGGTAAATGCAAACTACGTTTGATTTCTGCGCAAAGATCTGCACTCAGCAGGCCCACTTCCCGTGAGGCATCGCCGTCGATGAGGATAGGCACGTAATTCTTGTTAATCTCATGAACAAGCGCCGGATTGCTCGCCAGCAATTTTAAAACACCTTGAGATTTTGGTTGCTGCGGCATCGTTACCACCCCGAACACCAAGCGATTGGCGATCTTCGCTCGTGCCATCGATTCCTTGGTCCAAGGTTGCCAATGGATGGGCGAACTTGCTTGGCTCTGATAGACTGCCCCCGGCAAAGAACCAACACCGTTAGACAACAACTCGATGGGCACGGCCTGCTGCAGAGCGGCGTCTTTCCGCGCCTCACCATTGCCCTTCCGGCAAGCAGTTGTTCCCAGGACCAGACCGCACAAGGCCGTGGCGATTGCGGCGGAACCAGAGAAAATTTGGAAATTCATAATCGATGAGGGGTGCGGCAGATGGCGATGCGGCAGAAAAGGAATCTCCCTCCCTGACACCTGCATCTTGAAGAAAAGACTTCCGATGTGGCAAGCCGAAGCTACGGTCGCGCCACAATTCCCTGCTTAATGTGATCAGTATTGCCGTTTCTAGCCAAAAAGGAGGCGTGGGTAAAACCACTGTCTCGATCAATTTAGCCCATTCCTTCGCCCGGGCCGGGATCAAAACCTTGCTGGTCGATGCCGACCCACAAGGCTCCGTCGGGCTTTCTCTCACCCGCCAATCACGCCTGCTTACGGGATTTTATGACTACTTAGCCGATCCGGGAATCTCGCTCGACCGCTTGATTGTCCCGACTCGGTTGGAGACGTTTTCCCTCGTTGCCAGCGGTCAAGGCAGCGACTACGAGACCGGAGGTGGCGGGATGGGTGCCCACCTTGCGCGCGTCAGAGCTTTCATCCGCGGCGTCTCCGCACTGGGCTTTGACTTGTGCATCATCGACACCGCCGCTGGACTTTTCGGTGTTACCGGCGACGTAATCACCTCGAGTGAAGCGATTCTAATTCTGCAACAAGCTGAACCTCTAGGAATCCGCTCAGTGCCAAAATTACTCGATGGCCTGAACCGCCTGCGGATCATGAATCCAAAACTCAGCGTGCTCGGCGTCTGCCTCACGATGGTCCAGCACGACCTAGCAGAAAGCACCGAAGCCGCGGTCGCCTTGCGCCAGCTATTGCCCCAAGAAATGGTCTTCAAAACTCAAATCCCGCGCGACGGACTCTTCGTCCGTGCAAGCGCCCGCGGCCTGCCCGTCGCCGTCCTTGAAGATGGCGCGGGAGCGCAGATGGTCTTCGATTCGCTGCGGGCAGAAATCGAGGCGAAACTCAACCCCAACACCGGCCACCAGGCCGCTCACGAATCATGAATCCGATCAATACATGGCTCGATCCCATCGAAGTCCGCCGCCAGGCAGATCTCTTGATGAAGCCGAAGTGCGAGTCCACCGCACCGCCGCCTGACGCGGCTTTCGGCAAGGACTTCGTAGGTTACGAAAGCGATTCATTCGCTCCGGTGCAGGTGGTCCAAGCGTCTGCCGCGCCACCCGCTAGATTGCCTGTAGAAATCCAGACCACCGCCCGCGTTCCGCTTATCGAGCGGATCTCAAGCTTCCGTGACTGGATACGCCGCGATTTCTCCGCAACCGACATTTTCATCCTTGACCGCGAAGGCACGGTGATTTTCGACGAAAGCAACCACGGTCGTCTGCATTTCCTCGCCCGCAGCTTCGCACTCGCCCCGCGCCGATCGGGCGCTTCGGCCGGCAACGTCCATTTGAAAATCAGTGCTGGAGCAACGCTGGAACTCATCCCAGTGGAGACCTACCACGGACGTTTTATCCTCGGTGCAGTGGTTCCTGAAGCGCTCACGCCGCCATCGGTGAAGACCGTGATGGAAGCCCTAGCTCAAGTCGCCGCACCATCGACAGAGGATTTGGAATCGAAACTCTGAGGTTTCGAAGCCTTCAGCGTGTCTCGCGATTTTGCCGGGAAATGATGATGATGGAAACCGTCACACAACCAAGGATGATACCTGCCAGCACCAGACCGCAGTATTTCTGAGTTTCGATTTCATCGTCACGCTCCACATATTCACGAGCAGAATTGCCGGTTTTCGCCTTCATGAGAGGGATGGGTTTCTTGAGCGCATGGAAGACAATTCGCCGTGTCTGGTCACGGTAATCATTGCGAAAAGTCTCTGCCTCCCGCACTAGCAGATCGATCCGCTCATTCACGAAAAACTCAGACGTCGGACGCGCCTTCGGATCGTTTTCAGGCCAAATTTTCATCGTCTCCACCTCCACGCGACTCCCCGATGTAGCGATCCGCCGGATCCGCTCGATCAAATTTCTCGCCTCCTCCTTCGAAGTGGCACCGGAGGCCAGCAAGCGCCTCAAGCCCTCCTTCACAAGCTCGAAACGCTCCACTTTCGCGGCACTCATCGGTGCTTCGCTGGCTCGCGCCTTATCGATCCGCCGCTGCAACCGCAGGCGTTCCTCTTCGAATGGGTTGCGCGTGGCTTGGGCTACAATCATCGCCTCATAAGCATAGCGCAACGGCATGATCGCAGCCGGCACTGGCACCCCGCCAGAGTCACGGATACTCGACGCATCCTCAAATAACCCACGATTCATCTCCCGGTATGGCACCAGCGCCCCTGCCAGTAGCATCTGCGGCACCAGCAGCAACGGCACTGCCGTCAGCGCGGCGCGCTCGGTCTTCACGATCGAAGAAACAACCAGTGCCATCGCAGTGCCCGTCCACGCGGTGAGAGTCATCCACAGCCACAAATAAGGCAGCATCCCATCGATCTCCAGAAAGTGATTCCCCACCACCAGATACGCCAAGCACTGGACCGCCGAGACCAGCGCAAGTGCAGCAAATTTCGCCATCACGTAAGAACTCGCGCCCGGTTGACAATTCCGCTCGCGTCGCAGGATTGGCCGGTCGCGCAGCACTTCCGTCGCCGAGTTCGTCAGCCCCAAGAACATCGCGACCGTGGCACTCAAGAAAAGATAGGCCGGAATGTGCAGCGCCGTGGAAAATTGGTATGGCCCCTCTGGTGATGATCGCAAGGTAATCGCGACCAACGCCGCCAGCAGCGGAGATTCTAAACAGGTGCTATAAATCGTCCCCCGGGTCCGGTATTTCGAGAGCAATGAGCGCAAAAAGTGCGTGGCGAACACGGCCAGCACGGCCCGGAACCTCCGCGACGGCTTCGGCGGCACCGGCAGGCGCTCCCCTTCCCCGGACTCTCCAAGTTTAGAAACGGGGCCGCTCCCCGGTTGCAGCGACTGCATCAATTCCACGCTCTCGAAGCGTTCCTGCCAGAACGACGACGGAAAGCGCCGCGCTGCGCCCGTATTCGAGCCGCCACCTATAGAACTCAGTGGAGTTTCCAACACATCAAACACAAAGTCTGCGCCCAGCGGCGACTTAGCCGTGACCGACGGATGGGAAATCCCAAGCTCTTCGCAAGCGTCCCGGAAATATCCAACCATGCCCGCTGGCGTGCCGAAATACGCGAGACGCCCGCCACTATCAAGTAGCAGAACCTTGTCGAATAAGCGCAACACCGGAGCACCCGGCCGGTGCAACGAAGCGATCACTATTTTTTCACGCGCCAGTGATCGAAGCGTCTCCGCGACGTGCTCAGAATCCTTCGACGAGAGCCCAGAAATCGGCTCATCGAACAAGAAAACCTCCGCCCGACTGCCCAGATCCACCCCCAAGTTTAGCCGACTCCGCTCTCCACCGGATATCGTTTTTTCCCCCGGAGAACCCACCCTCCGCCGGGCAATTGATTGCAACCCAAGCTCCGCAAGCATGCTGTCCACCCGCCGCTCGTGCTCTGCCAGAGACAAGGCCGGCCGCCGGATCGTGACGGCGTGCCGCAAGTGCTCCCGCACCGTCAGTTGCGGATTAAGCGCCTCTTCCTGCGGCATGTGAGCGATAAATGGCACGAGATGCTCCCGCCGCTCATACAATGGAATTCCGTTGAGTTTCACCTTACCGCGCGTCGGCTCCCGCTGGCCAGATAGCACGGAAAGCAGCGTGCTCTTGCCACTGCCACTTGGGCCGATAATACAGAGCATTTCTCCCCGCTTCACCTCGAAATTGACATGGTCAAGCGCCCGCGCTTCTGGCCCGAAGTCATGGATCAAATCCTCCACCTGAAGCGACTCGATCAGCGTCCTCTCCTCGTCCAGAAATCCCTCACTGAAGCGACATCTCACCGATTGACTGCCAGAAAGCCGGATCAACGACCCATCCCGCAGCGGCGCAGTCTGACGCACTGACACGCCATCAACCAAAATCGGCCCGTGGCTTTCCCGGATGATTAACTCACCCTCAGCCCGCTGCGCATCGTAGCGAATAAAAAGCACGGCCTTGGGCGATAATTTTGAACCCAATAACAAATCCCCCGGCGAGAGTGCCGCAGCATCGTTAGAAACTAAATACTCCTGCCGGTCGCCGGCCAGTCGGAAGCGCCGACCCTTTTGCGTCGCCTTGCGGCGGAGCTCATTGATCGAGAGGCTGAAACCCGTGGCATCACCCAGCCGTTCGTGATTTCGGCAAATCACGATTTCCCCCTTCTTCAGCGGCCCGCGGCTCCCAGCATGAAGCTCGGTATCGCGCAGTGCCTCCACCTCCGCTTGGAGCCCAAATCGCACTCGAAGCGCACTTTGGCGGCCGCGTGTCCGCTCCGCAGTCAGCCCGGCATCGCCGGACTCCAGATAGATCGTGGGCGAGTTCCCCGTACGCTTCACATCTAGGAAAAACATCAAATCCTCATAACTCAGCGTCCAGCCCGGCACCACCAACGGCTGGCGCTCGCGCATCCGCAAAAACGAGCCGGTTTCAACCGAGCGTCCACGAATCCAAAGCGGCGAAATCCCCGTGTTTCTCACCAAAATCAAATCACCCACCCGGTAAACTCTGAACTCATGATCGCCCGCCGCCGGTGGTAATAAAACATCCGCACCGTCCAGACCGAACACCAAGCGCTCAAATGGCAACTCCTCATCCACAGGCTCGCCGCCATCGCCACGCATTTCCCGCAAAATAGCCACCCCGTAATCCGGCCGCCCAAGCCGCCGCATGAAGATCTCGAAACTCGTCCGGTTCCGCTCCGAGCGCCCTGCAGCATCCACTAAAGTGAATAATTGCAAGCCCAGTGCCAGTTTTCCAGCATCGTCGAAACCGTCCTTTAATTGGACGGCAAGGACTTGCAGCGGCTGCGGACTGCGCACCGCCCGTTGCAAGCGCCGCCCCAACCAGCCGTGGTCCACCTCCGGAAATGCACAGCGCAACATGTCCAAAATAAGATCCGCCTCCAGAGAACTGAGCTCGTCGTCCAGGGTCGCAAACGCCGCAAAGGCATCCACCAAAACCCCGACGTGCGCGTCCGCCCCAGGCCGCAGAGCCCTTAGCCGCCCCACCCCAGGAATCGCTCGCAACCACCCTAGTGCACGCGCCCTCAAGCGGAGCGACTGGGGCTGGTCTTTTTGAGGTGCAGGTAGTTCCACGCCGACTTTCTTGGCAGACCTTATACCCATCCGCAAGACTCGTGCAAAAAAGGGGTTTGCTTTTCACTCCCTTCAGCTACTCTTCCTCACTCCCGGACGGCAGTCGGCAGCGCGCCCACCTCAAGCGCTCCGCCTGCGCCCGGCTTTTTCACGACTCCTATGTCCGACTCACCGAACTCAACTCCGCCATCGAACAGCTCAAACCGCACTCCCGGCGAGCCTAATGGCTTTAACTGGCGCCTTCTCGGCCTCCTCAGCGTAGCAACGGTCATCCTCGGAGTGGCCTTCCTGACCAACTCCAATAAGTCGGCCATCCCCATGACCTACTCCCAGTTTCGCCAAGCTTGGGATCAAGGTCGCATCGTCGTGGATAACCCCAAGCAAGCGCTCAAGGTCATCACCACGGATGCC
Organism: Akkermansiaceae bacterium; assembly: GCA_031382045.1. Taxonomy (GTDB): domain Bacteria; phylum Verrucomicrobiota; class Verrucomicrobiia; order Verrucomicrobiales; family Akkermansiaceae; genus Luteolibacter. The sequence goes on from JANMYL010000315.1 coordinate 15,686, forward strand.
TCCTATGACGCCACCATCACCGGCTGGGTCACTCCAGAACTCCAAGCGCCCAAATCGGACGCACCCAAGAAAGATTTCCGCGTCCCCGTCAATTTCGCGCTCCAACGCGATGAAATCAACGGCTTGCTCGGCAACGACATTCGAATCCAACCCGTGAGCAATGCCACCGAGCAACCGCTGGAAAGCGATGTGGAAACCCTCTCGCTCCCAGAACTCCGGCAGTCCATCGCCTTAAAACTCGTCGATCCGAAAGATGCTGGTAACTCCCTCAGGATTCTCACTTTCGCTGGCACGGATAACGCCGTGATCGTAGGCACTCGAAAAATCGCTGCCCCTCCTGTTCCCCAACTCGACGCCGCAGGAAAACCTCTCCCAGCCGTCGCCTTCACTGTTCCAGTCTCCACCGCCATTCAAGGCGGAGACCTCGAAAAACTCGTCCGGGACAACAAAGCCGTTTACGAGCGCAACAAAGACTACCTCAGCAGCGCCCTGTTCACTTTCTTGCCCATTTTACTCATCTTCGGCGTCTTGTTTTTCCTTTTCCGCCAGCAAATGAAATCCGCCGGCCGCGGCGCGATGTCGTTTGGAAAAAGCAAAGCCCGCCTGCTCACCATGGACCGGAACAAAGTCACCTTCAAAGACGTGGCCGGTATCCAAGAAGCCAAGGAAGAGCTCTTTGAAATCGTCGATTTCCTCCGCGATCCCCGGAAATTCCAAAAACTCGGCGGCTCTATCCCCAAAGGCGTGCTCATGGTCGGCTCACCCGGCACTGGCAAGACCCTGCTCGCCCGTGCCATCGCCGGTGAGGCAGATGTCCCATTCTTCTCGATCTCCGGCTCCGACTTCGTTGAAATGTTCGTCGGCGTAGGCGCATCCCGCGTCCGCGACATGTTCGAACAAGGCCGCAAACACGCACCCTGCCTCATTTTCATCGACGAAATCGACGCCGTCGGTCGCCATCGCGGCCATGGCATGGGCGGGGGTCACGATGAACGCGAGCAAACTCTCAACCAGCTCCTCGTCGAGATGGACGGCTTCGACACCCAAGAAGGCGTCATCATCATCGCTGCCACCAACCGCCCGGACGTGCTCGACCCTGCATTGCTCCGTCCCGGCCGCTTTGACCGCCAAGTAACCATTTCACTTCCCGATGTGAATGGTCGCGAAGAAATCCTCCGCGTCCACGTCAAGAAAATCAAACTCGCCGCTGGCGTAGATCTCTCGAAAATCGCCCGTGGTACTCCCGGCTTCTCCGGTGCTGAGCTCGCCAACCTCATCAACGAATCCGCCCTACTCGCCGCCCGCCGAGGGCTTTCCGCCGTCACCCTCGACGAGATGGAAGAAGCTCGTGATAAAGTCCGCTGGGGCCGTGAGCGCCGCAGCCTCGCCATGTCCGATAAGGAAAAAACCGGCACCGCTTGGCACGAAGCCGGACACGCCTATCTCAACATGGTGCTGCCGGACACCAGCCCACTCCACAAAGTCACCATCATCCCGCGCGGCCCTTACCTCGGCGCTACGATGTATCTGCCAGACGGCGATAAATACTCGACCCAGAAAAAGGAGGCGCTCGCCAACCTCATCGTCACCATGGGAGGTCGTATTGCCGAAGGTTTCCACAGCGACGACGTCTCCAACGGTGCCTCCGGCGACATCCGCCAAGCCACAGCCCTCGCCCGCGCCATGGTTTGCGAGTGGGGCATGAGCGAGAAACTCGGCATGGTCGAATATGGCGAAGGCGAAGGCCCGGTCTTCCTCGGTCGGGGCGACATGGGCGGCCGTCGCACCAACTACAGCGGGCACACCGCAAGAATCATCGACGAAGAAATCAAACTCTTCATCGACAACGCCTACGCCATCGCCACCCGCATCCTCAACGAAGGCCGCGACAAAGTTGAGCTCATCGCCAAGGCCCTGCTCGAATTTGAAACCCTCGATGCCACCCACCTCAAGGACATCATCGACCACGGCGAAATGCGCAACCCGCCATCCGCTCCTAAGCCGCCACCGGTCCCGGAAGAACTTCAGAAAAAGCCCGTCGCCAAGGCCGCAGAGGAAGATCGTCCAGAAGGCCCAGGCCCGATTCCTGGAGCCATCGGGGCGCCCGCATAGTGCTCTGTAAAGTTGAGTTTGGCGAATCCAGCGCGTGTCCAAAAATCTTGGGGAGCACACGCGCCGTCGCGTGTGGTTTTCGACGCCCTCGTCGAAAATTGCGTGGAATGGCCTGAAACGCCTGTCTTCGGCGAGGGCGCCAAAGACAACACGCGAGGCGCGTGTGCTCCCCGCGGATGCTTCGCCGCCTTCCCATCCGTCATTTGAAATCTGAGGGACCACTGTCCGCCGTCACGGGTTTGAAACGGGGATCAACATTGGCCACACTACCCGGCACTTCACAACTTCAGGAAATTCTCCAACAGTCGCTTGCCGTCCTGCGTGAGGATCGACTCCGGGTGGAACTGGACGCCATGCACTGGAAATTCCTTGTGCTGCAGTCCCATGATCTCGCCCTCTTCGGTCCAAGCGGTAATCTCTAGGCAATCAGGCAGAGTATCACGCTTCACGATCAGCGAGTGATAGCGCGTTGCCTCGAACGGACTCGGCATTCCACCGAAAACACTCTTGCCTGCATGATGGATCGGCGAGGTCTTGCCGTGCATCAAGCGGTCGGCGCGGACGACGTCGCCGCCGTAAACTTGGCCTATGGATTGATGGCCGAGACACACTCCAAGAATCGGTGTGGTCGCCCCCATTTCTTGGATCAGCGCGCAGGAAATCCCTGCTTCCGTGGGCGTGCAAGGACCGGGAGAAATGCAGATTCGCTCCGGCTTGAGCGCTTTGACGTCCGCCACTGTGAGTACATCGTTGCGGAAAATTTTCATCTCCGCGCCAAGCTCGCCGAAGTATTGGACGAGGTTGTAGGTGAAGGAATCGTAGTTATCGAGAATGAGGAGCATGGAAAAAGGGATTAAGATTTTTTAACCGCACATGAACGTAGATAGACGTTGATCTGCAAATGAATTGGATTGGCATTTTCATACCTTCTTCTATCTATATTTATCAGCGTCCATCTGCGGTTTGTTTTCTTTTCAAAATTATCAGACGCCCATCGTCTTAGCCAGGGCGATGGCCCGAAGCATACCTTTCGCCTTGTTGACGGTTTCCTCGTATTCGTAAGTTGGATTGGAATCGGCGACCACGCCGGCACCGGCCTGGACGTAGGCTTTGCCGTTTTTGAGCAGGCAGGTGCGGAGCGTGATGCAGGAATCGTGCGAGCCGTCAAAACCGAAATAACCAACCGCCCCGGCGTAGGCGCAACGCTTGTTTTTCTCCAACGAGTTAATGATCTGCATCGCCCGGATCTTGGGCGCGCCGCTGACGGTGCCCGCCGGGAAAGTCGCACGCAGCACATCGTAGGCACTGTGCGATGGATCGAGCTCGCCAGAGACGTTAGAGACGATGTGCATCACGTGGCTGTAGCGTTCGACGATCATAAAATCATCCACGCTCACCTTCCCGTGCTTCGCGATACGGCCCACGTCATTTCTGGCGAGATCAACTAACATCAAGTGCTCAGCGCGCTCCTTAGGGTCGGCCAAAAGATCAGCGGCAAGCGCGTCGTCCTCCTCCGGAGTTTTCCCCCTCCAGCGGGTGCCGGCGATGGGCCGGATATCGATTCTGCCAGCAATCGAGCGGACGTGGACTTCCGGTGAACTGCCTACCAGCGCGAAATCTCCCAGCTCCAAAATGAACATATAAGGCGACGGATTCACCAGTCGTAGCGACCGATAGAGATCCACCGCTGGACGATCAAAGTCCGTTTCAAAACGCTGACTGGGTACGAATTGGAAAATGTCCCCGGCCGCAATGAATTCCTTCCCCTCTCGGACCATCGCTTCAAACTCCTCCTGAGTCGTATTGCTGAGTGCCTCGACAGGCTCGACATTCACCAATCCATTGAGTGCCTCGACATGCAGCGGGCGGTTGAGAATCTCCACCATCGCCGCAATCCGCCCTCGGGCTGCGTCATAAGCTTCTCTCGGAGTGGCGAATTCATCGATGAACGCATTCGCTATCACCTGCAGGCGACGCAAACGATGGTCGAAAACCAGCAACGTGTCCGCCAACATGAACATCGCATCGGGAATCCCAAGCACATCTGGCGGCGGCGGGCCCAGCGTCGGCTCGAACTGCCGCACCGCATCATAAGAAAGATAGCCGACCATCCCGCCGGAAAACTGCGGCAACGCGCCGTGGGTGACCGGTTGATAAGGTGCCATTTCCCGCTCCAAGGCTGCTAAAACGTCGTCCTCTGCCGTAAATGTGCGGATTTTCGAACCTTCTCGGATCGTGATTTCCTTGTCCCGTGCCTCGAAAACCAGCCGCGGACCACTGCCTACAATGGACCATCGTCCGCCCTTCTCCGTGCTCTCCGCACTCTCCAGTAGAAACGAATGTTTGCTATCCCGCAATTTAAGATATGCGGACAACGGGGTCTCGAAGTCAGCGGCAAGCTGGGTGTAAACGGGCACGACATTGCCCCGCTTCGCCAGCTCAGCGAAGACTTCCAAAGATGGCTCTACCGGAATGAAACTCACAAGGCAGCGGAGCATGACGAGGAAATCCCGCAGGGCAAGCCCGGAGGAAATGGGAATCCGAGAAACCCACGTAGCATGTCGAATGACCTTGCCCGCCGCCATCGAACTGGCGTAACAACTGCCACCCCGATATCGGAGACGATAAGGAACCTTGGATTTGCTGAATTTCGCTTAATATCTCATGGAGTCATAATCTATGCAGATAAAAGCTGGATTTCAGGGATACATTTCCCTCAAGTTTCTTCATCACTTATAGACGGGCCTGTAGCTCAGCGGTTAGAGCAGGGGACTCATAATCCCTTGGTCCAGGGTTCAAATCCCTGCGGGCCCACCATGAATCATCGCGTGATCGATGAGCCGCACCTCGCCATAAAAGACTGCGGTGGCGAGGATGGCGGGGCGGAGGATTTCTGAAACGGGCTGTAGCGTCTCAGCATCGACCAGCGCCAGGTAGTCGATGCGGGCGAGCGGCGAGATTTCAATAGCGGCGCGGGCGGCAGCAAGGATTTCCGCAGGAACAGCAAGCGTCGCTGCGGCTAACAACGCCCGCCGGATGCGCGGAGCGTCGGCGCGCTGTTCTGGCGTGAGCCGGGTATTGCGAGACGACATGGCGAGTCCGTCGGCCTCGCGGACGGTGGGGCAGGGGACGATTTCCACCGCCACGTCGAGGTCGCGGACCATCCGGCGGATGACGGCGAGCTGTTGGAAATCTTTCTCGCCGAAAATCGCGGCGTCGCAGCCGGTGAGTAGGAAGAGTTTTAAGACGACCGTGCAAACGCCATCGAAGTGACCGGGACGGCTGGCTCCGCACAGACCGCGGGAAAGCAAGTTCTCGCTAACGGTGATGGAGCGGTCGGGGAAATACATCGAATCGGCAGCGGGGGTGAACGCCACGTCCACCCCGGCCACATCTCGTTGATGCACAAGGCCCGAGAACTCGCCGGTGCGGATGGCACCGTCATCGTTTCCATTTTCGTCAATCCCATCCAGTTCGACCGCGCCTCGGACCTGGCCACCTACCCGCGGCCCATGGCCAGCGACCTCGCCACCTGCGAATCCGCCGGGGTCGATCTC
>JANMYL010000002.1:0-3060 GCA_031382045.1 Akkermansiaceae bacterium
GAGCGCTCGTATCAAATTTTAAAATACGAGTCTGACCTGAACAAGATCGTCCATTTTAGTGGGTGGACCTCCATCGCCGATGCCAAAGTATTTTTTGAGTCCAAGCGCCTTATCGAGATCCGAAAACAAGCCGGGGTGAAAGCACCCGAATTCCTCTATCTTGATCAACTGGAACACGGCACATTATGAATCACACGATCCACATCAGGGCTCCATTCGAATGTCTTGCAGGTTGCACTTGGCTGGCCCGCCTGACTGACAAGGCGCGATTGATGCGCCGTGGCGAGCTACCGGCGGACTACCTGATTCTGCTGGGTCATCCGCGGGGCGTTGATGGCTATTTCCTGGGCCACTTCGGATTGGACAGAAAATCCGCACTGGAGGCCATCTCAAATCAAGCCGATGACAGCGATGTGGCACAATGGTTCCTGGCCCAAGTCGGGGTCACGGAAGCAAACGTCCAGAGCTGGAATGACTTGGCTCCCAACCTCGGCAGACGAGGCTGGCCTGGTGAAAAGGAACTCGCCATAGCTATCGAACGATTTTATGGTGGCTCGATAGGTGAAGCGTCAGTCGAAACCGTTTTTGAACTGATACATATTGACGAAAAGCGGCCTGAAAAAATGCGATAACATCCGGAATTTTCTGACTGAATGATGGGGTTCCGAAAGGCGCAGAGTTGTTTTAGTTTGGAGTATTCAATAGGTCCGCGATGCTGCCGACAGTCTCGATGGCAAGCAGCACTTTCTCATCCAATGCAAGGGCGCAGTTGAGCCGGATGAAATGGCGGAATTCACCTCCCACTGAGAAGATCGGGCCCGGGCAGATACTGATATTTTTCTCCATGGCGGCATCCCGCAGTTTCAAGGAGTCGATACGCATGGGAAGCTCCACCCACAGGAAATAGCCGCCGCTCGGGCGACTCAACGCAGTTCCTTGCGGAAACGACTTGCCGATGGCGTTGGAGACTCGGCACATCTGCGTTTCGAGGGTTTTCCGAAGAGCGCGGAGATGGCGGTCGAATCCCCCAGACCGTAAGTAATCAGCCGCAGCCAGCGAGGTCACATGTGGTGTGGTGATCGACGTGATCCACTTCAGGCGGCGCACATTTTCAGCATGTCGGCCAGCGACAGCCCAGCCAACTCGTATCGCAGGTGATAACGATTTGGAGAGAGATCCGCAAAGAATCACATCCTTCGCACCTAGCATCGACTTGAGCGGGCGCGGTTGCGGTAGTTCAAACCCAAGTTCCCCATAAATGTCGTTCTCAATGATTGGCACTTCATGTTGGTGTGCGATGTCCACCACGGTCTGACGGCGCTCCTCCGATAGATTTGCTCCGTGCGGATTGCCAAAGCTGGGAATGAGCAAGCACACTGCGATGTTGTGCTTCTTGAGCGCTCTCTCAAACGCGGTTACATCGAGGCCTTCGCCACAAGAGGCAGGAACGCTAAGAGCTTTCATTCCAAGACTCTCGATCATTTGTAGTAGTCCAAAATAAGTTGGAGTTTCAACCAGCACTGTGTCTCCGGGTTTTGCTAGGGCACGCAGCGATAGGTTGAGCGCATCCATGCACCCATTGGTAATGACGATCTCATCCGGAGATACGACCGCACCTGTGCGGGCCAGCCGCAGTGCAATCTCGCGTCGCAGTGGCAGATCGCTGTCGCACATCGAGTAGTTGCCAAACTTGGATGCGTGTATCCGTGCCGCACGAGAGACACAACGAGCGATCTCGCGGGTGGGCAGGAGTGCCGCGTCGGGCGTGCCCGCGCCCAAGGCGATGGTTCCAAGCTTCTGGAAATCGCGAAACACTCGGGCCACATCATCGGAAAGCCGAGGCTCTCGGGGCTGGGGGGAAATTTCGGGAAGTTGTGGGAGCGGCAGCCGCGCAAGGGATTGGACATAAAATCCGGAACGAGGCCGGGCCTGAACCAGCGACTTTGCTTCTAGATTCGAGAGTGCCTGCATCACAGTGATTTTGCTAACTCCCTCCCTGTGGCAGATTTCCCGGATCGAAGGCAACCGGTCGCCGGATCGCAGCGTCCCGTTGTGGATCAGCGACTCAATTCTCGATTCGACACGTTCATAAGCCAGTAATGAGTTTCCAGACATGGAAGGCACTGTGGCACAATCCCAGTGATAAGCACAGGATCAGATTTGGGATAAATCAGTAGGCACAGATTTCTGGTGTGAGTCGTTTTCCAGAGAGAGCAGATATTGCGCTCGGTCTCGCCCACGTTCAACAAAATATGGGATTGCAATCAGAGTGCGTCCAAACGCTCGTCAAACTCTTGGCATTCTCGAGAAAGAATCCAGGATCACTTCGATGGAAAAAGAACGATCGGCTGCCTGCGGAGGTGAATAATTTTATCCCCGAGGCAATTCAGGGTTACTCTGCGGAACTTTATCAATCAGCGTCAGCAGAGAGCGATATACTTTGCGCGAGGTTGTGCGATACGACAATTGAGGCATTCCCCGATCACCCATTTGCTTACAATATTGCGGCTGCACTTGCGTCAGCCGCTGGAAAGCAACATGAAGCACTCGGACTCCTTAAAACAGCACACTCAAAAGCACCTGATGACCCGCTGATCCTATTGAACTTGGGGGACGCTTATATGAAGGTTAATCAGCACGCCAAAGCGAAGGAGTCCTACGGTACCGTGTTAAAAATTAAGGACATCGATGATTCACTGAAGAAACAAGCTCGTGACGCAATTCAGAATGTCGAATCTGGTCCTCGGAAGCAGTTAGCTCCCGAGTCCAAGACCACTTTGCGGACGGCTCCGAACAGAAAGGTTTCAACCAGACTCGGGCCCTCGACCCGTAGTGAAGAACTGCTGCGGGATCAGTCCCACGTAACAGACATTGTGCTTTGAAGGCGATTCGAGGTGATAGATATTTTGAATTATTTCTGAGCTATCCTCCCAGTGCCAGAGCGTGTGATTGCTGGTAGCGATCCGGATCAGTGGGCTAGCCCACGACGTCGCCTGCTTCTTCGAAGTCCATCTCGCGGACGCGCTTGCGGTCGCGTTGGAGTTCCACGTGTTTGCGGAG
>JANMYL010000007.1:0-15594 GCA_031382045.1 Akkermansiaceae bacterium
CCCGGGGTGGGAAGGCGTATGCGGGCTATCTGGAAGCGCGGGCAAAGGACCGGCAGGGCGTGATCACGGACGCCGCGCTTTCTGAACTGAGGAACGGGTGGTATCTGGGAGAGAAGAGTTTTGGAGAAAAGGTCCTGGACGCGATCAAGATGCCATTGGGCATGGAGCGGAAAAAGGGCAGCGTGGGAGGGGACGCGGCAAGAGCCCACGATGAAGCGGCGGCAGAGCGGCTGGTGGCGGCGGCGCTGAGCCGGCTTGGATTGCCGGGTGACCCGTCCGAACTGAAGGGCCGGGGAAAGTGGAAGGATGAAACGGAATTGGTGGCGGCATTGGTCCGGAAGAGAACCGCGATGCGTAACCGCTGGGTGGCGAGTCGGCTGGGAATGGGCCATGAAGTGGGTGTCACGCGGGCGGTGCGCCGTTTCCGGGATGACGGGAAGCTGGCCGAACAGCTCAAAGCGCTTGAGAAGAATCTGGAGCCCTGACGAGATCGAGGGATTAGTCAGCATGAGGTGCCAACCGTCGCGGAGCAGACCTTTCGAGCAGGGTTTCTTGCCGCAATCCGGGGCTTTCTTACGACGCTCAGCCCGCCGAGCGGCCGTGACTTTCGGGTCCGAGCGCATGGCCACGAGACGGCACTTTTTGCCTTGTTTCCCGACGATGGCATCGATGTCCATGATGTCTCCCTTTGAACTTTTGAGCAATTTTTCTAGGGTGCGTCCATCCGCTAACATGACGCCGGTGGTCAGTGGTAGGCGGGTGAGCCGCCAAGCCTCCAACTCTTCAATGACGCTGAACTCGTTGAGGCTGAATTAGCCCATGTCGCGCGAAACCAGATCGCCGCGCCGGACTTCGATGACGAACTCCTTGCCGATGGTTTTGTCCTGCTCGGTGGCGGCGTGCAGGCCGTGAGATATGATAGAGCCGGTTAGTGGATCGTAGGCGAGGTCGATCTTCACTCCGGCGGTCTTTCCGTAGTGGTTGCCGTGCGCGGGGAATGCGTCCGCGTTAGACTTTGGCATGACCTGGCTGGAAGCGTCTTCAATGAGGATGCGTTGGATTCCGCTGCTACCCGATCGCCGTGGTGGCGGTGCTGTAGCGTTGTTCCATGAGATCCCCGAGAACCGTCATGAGGAAGGCAGTGGAGCGGATGTCGAAACGTTGGTGAAGGGACTGGCGCGCCATGCCTGGATGGTCCCTGTCCTTGAGGTCGCTGGCGATTTGGTTCAACCACGTTAGGCCGGTGGCCACGGAGCTGAGCAGGGATTGGAGGAATGCGGCAGCGGTGAATTTGCGCGAATTGCGGATGATCAACCGAGTTTGGCTTGCGATGAGATCAAGGTCGGGCAGGCTCGGCCATGAGCGGCCCGCGGGTAAGGCTTTAGACATACCGAGCTTGCTGGCCCGCTCACTTTGTCAAGATTTTTTGTGATTATTTTTATCTAAATCATTGATCATCAATTATTTGCATATTAAGCTGATGCGAATGGCTACTCGCCCTAATTACTCTCTGACGAAGGGTATAAATAGAAAAGACCGCCGGTGTTAGCCAGCGGTCTCTTTTTTTAATTTCAGAAAATGGACCTGATGGTTCGGTTATGCGCGGCGACGGCGCAGCAGGCCGAGTAGGCCCAAGCCGCCAAGCAAGGCTACCGATGGCTCTGGGACGCTATAAACTACCAAGCCGGAGAGCAGCGGGGCGCCTACGCCCGCCCCCGTGTCCGGCGAGGTGAACTTGAAGCTGGTGGAGCCTGACACGACTGTGGTCAGCATGGCGAACTCGTCTCCAGCCGCTGTCGAGCCATAGCTTACAAGGGCAGTATTCGTGGAGCCGAGATTGTCGCTCACGGTTACGGTTCGGCTATGTGGAAAAGTTGTGCGTGGATCACCGAACAGAAATTGCAGCTCGTATGATTTGCTCGCATCCAAATCGGTGAGGTCAATAGTGTAACCTTTGCTATCATTTGCGTAGGCGACAGTGTAAAAGAGTGGATCCGACCCGCCGCCAAGAGTAGTTGTTCCCCAAGTAGATGCAGCTGAGACTGTCCCCACCACGTCGATGGCCGAGCTTACTCCGCCGTTTGATAAGAACGTTCGTGTCGCGGCTACATCGCTCGCGCCTGCTGTCGTGAACGCGATTCCGTCGCGGGTAAGCGGACTACCGCCCATGTTCAAGGCAAATTCCAAAGTGCCGTAGGTGCTGTTGAGGATCGGTGCAGTGGCACCCACATAATTGCCAGTGATACTGACCGTGGCCTGCGCGACAGATGCTGATAGGATAAGAGCTAGGACTCCGGTGCCGCAAAGACTGCGGCTGGGCTTAGCGATCATGTTGTGGGTTGTTTGCATGGTTAGTTGATGTTTTTAGTTAAATACAAATATTGATTGTAGGCCGTTGTTAGTTCAACGTGACACGACGCAATATTCATCATTTGATCATTTGGCGGGATCACTACCAATGAGTTTGATATATCAATTTCGGCCTCGGAAAGTTTCAAGATCAGAACGATAATGAGAATTTCAAATTGTATGATTGAGGCATTCTCAGAAGAGCTCGTGATGAATGCTCTTGAGAAATACTGAGGAAGTTATGAGTGGAGTGGATTTCTATGCCGCCATCAAGGGGTGGGCGTGACTACCAATCGGAAGAATTTTTTGTTAGTGCCACTTGGAAGAGTGAATTCGATTCGGTCTGGGGATGCGAGGACCAGCTTGGCGCTGGGGGCGACGGTCGGCCAATTCATCAGGTCGTCAGAAAATTGCAGTTGATAGGTGGTCACGGCAGTGGGGTCGTATGGCCATGTCCAGGTGAGGACTCCACCTGTGTTGACGATCGCGGGGGTGGCGGTGTGGGTCGAGCCGGTAGCGCCCATGAAATATTCGATTCCGTTGGGTAGGCCGTCGTTGTCGTGATCGATGTCGGGGGACTGACCGCTGGTGTTGACGGCAGCCCAGGCGTTGTAGTTGGAGGAGGGGAGCTGGTGGATGCAGAAACCAGCTTGCATAGGGCCATGATTTCCAGACACCGTTTGTGGTAAGGTCAGCACCAAGCTCGTCGTGTTGCGCGCCGTGGCGGTGAGCATGGCATAGTCGTCTCCACTCGCCGCAGATCCGAATGCCAAGGGTGTCGCTGCGGATGTGCTGTCGCTCGTCGTTAGGGAAACGGTTTCATTGTAGGCGTAGATGGTCCGGGTGTCGCCGTAGCCGAATTGGAAGCGATACTCCCGTCTGCTGTCCAAGCCGGTGAAAGTTAAAGTCATGCCACGGGGAGTAGAATTCGGGTAAACCCCGAATTGATACTGCTGGCTCGTGCCGAAGGCCGTCCCGGTGACGCCGCCTCCGCCACTGCCTCCGGTAACTGCCAAGGTCACACTAACACCCGAGCCCAGAGATAGCGGGGTGGTGAATGGTGTATTCCAGAGGCTGAAGGCGATGCTGTCGAAAGTCGCAGCACCTCCAAAGACGGCGGCTCCTACGAGGGTTCCGCTATCGAGGAAGGGAATGCGGGTGCTGGCATTGAATGTGGCTGCGGTGATGGAGGCGGTGTCTGTCACAGTGATTGTGAGCAGATAAGGGGCGCTGAAGAGGGTTCCGTTGCCCACCTTAAATTCAATGGTGGCATAGGGTGAGCCGGTAGAGTTCGTCGCTGGGGTGAAGCGCAGCCGACCCGCCGAGATTGTGGCGGCGCTGATTTCCTGATTGAGGGTGACATTCGCCCAATTGCCCGTGCCGGTGGTGTCGAATTGCAGGCTGCCGGAAAGAGGCAGCGTTGAAATTCCCACCGCCGCGAGTGGAAGCCCACTGGGGTCAGAGTAGGTACCGAAGTCACCAAGCGAGAGTGTAGCGGTTGAATTTTTGGGAATGCTCAGCGAGTCAGCGGTCGAGTTGGGCGCTACGATGGCGGCATTAATCCGATGAACTGCGAACCCGGCTATGATCGGCCCAGTGCCGCTTGCCGCTCGCGGCAGGTTAAGCCCGAGACTTGTCGAACCCGAGATGGTGGTGGTGAGAAGGGCATAGTCGTCGGCGGTAGTGACCGCGCCGATTGCCAAAGGAATTGTAGTGCTTCTGGCATCGCTGAGGGTTAGAATAGCGTCGGTATTGTAGGGAAATGCACCGATTCGGGTGTCGCAAAATCCGTATTGGATTCGGTAAGCTTGAGTGGCATCGAGACCATTGAGAGTCAGAGAGGCGGCGGCATTGCTCGAAGAGTAGGTGACGGTGGCGTATTGCTCAGTACCGCCGAGTGCGATGGTGGAGTCCAAGGAAGCACTGGCTACGATACTCACTCCAGAGCCGAGCGAGCGGGCCGTGGAGTAGGGCGTGTTCCAGAGGCCGAAGGGAATTCCGTCATAGGTGCCAGAATTGCCGAAGACCGCGGCGCCTATCAAGGTGTCGGTGTTGATGAAAGGAATACGAGTGTTGCTATAGGTGCTTGCTGCATTGATCGCGTTTACTGCGAGCGTTTGTGAAACCTGCGTGGCTGGTTGGTAGTTGGCGTTACCGGCTTGATTTGCTAAGATTTGGGCAGTGCCGATTGCCTTGATGGTGACCACTCCGGTGGCGGAATCCACAGTGGCGACTGCCGAGTTGTCGCACGAGTAGGTGACGGCCAATCCAGAGCTTGCGGTGGCGGAGTTGGCGAAGGGTGGATCGACCAAGGCCTTGCGGAGCGTGAGGCCCAGATCGAAGGTGATCGTTTGGCTGGCTTTGATGACCGTGAGAGTCTGGCTCGTCTGGGGTGCCGCAGCGAAGGCTGCGTCACCCGCCTGATTGGCTAACAAATTGGCGGTGCCGACTCCGGTGATGGTGACCATGCCGGTGGCAGAATCCACTGTGGCCACGGTGGGATTGCCGCTTGAGTAGGTGACTGCTAGACCGGAGCTTGCCGTCGCTGGGTTGGCGAAAGGCGCGCTGCTTCTTTCTTTGCTCAGTGCTGAGCCAAGGTCAAAGGTGATTGCTTGGCTACCTTGGGTGGCAGTGGGTGTGGCGGTGACCGTCACCGACCAGTCGCTGTCGCCAGAACTGCTAGTGGCGGCAACTTTGAACTCGTAGGGAGTGCCAATCGTGAGACCTGCACTCCGCTGGGGTGGTGCGACAAGCGTCTCAATTTGCTCGGCACCGCTGATTGTGTTGCGGCTCCAGAGCTTGTAGCCAGTAGCGCCAGAGGACGGTGCCCAGTTTAAGGCGACCGCCGCGAGGCCGGGTGTGGCGATCAATCCCGTCGGTGTCGCTGGTTTAGTGAGTAAAGTCAAAGTCACTGGTGTGGTGGCGGACCGCTCTACCCATACCACGAGCATTTGCTTGCCCGCAGTATCCCGGACGATTCCTTGGCGAAAATTCGGTCCTGGCGATTGCGCCACGCCGTCGATCATCAGGCGGGCTGGCGCATCGGCATTGGGAATCCAGTCCTTCACCACTAAGCAGAGATTGGCGAGTGGGGATGCGTCACTGGCTGCGATCCGGACCGAAGGTGCAGCACCAGTGGAGGTTAAATGGTAGGCGCGCTCCGCAGGAACGTAGGCGGCTCCTTGGCAATCCGCTAGAGTTTGAATCGGTGGAGCTTGTGCCCACGACTTGGCCAGCGGTGCGAGTTCGGCAGCGGTGCGGTTAGTCAAACCATAAAGATTCATCACTTGTTGCTGATAGGTTCCAACATTGCGCCTAACAGGAAATAGATTTCCGACGCAAACCGAGCTTGGGCGATCCGGCCAACGTGTGTCGCGGTGGTCGTCAGGAACGAGTGAAACCGGCCAATGGTTCCAGCAACTGAATTTAGCATAGTTTGGATTCCACAGTCCAAAAGGTGACCAGGTGGACCCCACTTCCCCGATGATGTAATGCTTATAGTTCGCCTTGAGGTTCATATACTCGATGTTGCCGTTTGAAATGGCTGGATCGAGGCTGACCGATCCTGTGCCCCCCGACCAATCGTAGCGGCGTGTCTGCCCGGCTAGGTTGGCTACGACAATCATTTGGTCATTGGCATTATCTTCCGGACGGGTGCCCGGTTGATTCAGCATCTCGTGTTGGATAACTTCTCCCAGACGACCCGGGGTGTTGCCACGGACTTCTTGATATCGCACGGCCACTCCGTCAGGATAAATGGCATAGTATTCATCTGTCCAATCGCCCCATGAATCGTTGGGGGTAAGTAATTTGTAGTCGATCATGTTGCTCGCAACCCGCCAATGCACCAAGACTCTGGCAGGCGTATTTTCAATCAAGCGCACATGCGAGAAACGACAATGCTTGTCAGACATGTGTTCCGCGTAGCTAGGTCCTTCAGTCCAGTTCTCTGGACTCTGATCGCTCACCCAAATCCCGTTTTCGGAGACCGTGGAGAGTCCGTAGCCAGTCCCCCGCCAAAACACCATCCGCACTGGATGCTGATCAAAACCCACGACGATATCGGGGTGATCACCCACCCGCCAGAGGTTGTCCCATGCAGGAGTGTAGGCGAGCTTTTCGTAACGGGCGCCGAACGTTCCATCCGGGGTTCCGCTAGGCATCACCCGATATTGCAACGGCTGCGCGTTTGCGGGAATCAGTGCCGTGCGGTTTGAGGCAATTTCCGATCCGCTGAGCGGCCGACCATAGATCCGGACCTCGTCAATCAAACCGTCGAATACAACATTAGAGAGAAAGCTCTGGGCGAACCCCCTAACGGTTGCGCTGGGAGCTTCCTTCTTATGTGACATCCCGATCCGAATGTCGGTGGCGGCGGCGTCCACTAGGGTGCCAGTGGCTGCTAGGGTCCCTGCCGACGTGCCATTGATATAGAGCTTGAGACCGGAAGCTGGGTCATAAACTGCCGCCACGTGCGCCCACTTCAGCAGAGGCAACTGCGCGGAGGTCGTTAGAGTTTTCCAGCCGCTCGGTGATTGCACTCGAAACACGAGGTGCCCCAAAAAGTCCATGTGCAAGGAGTATCCATTCGCATTGCCCCCGCTGTGATCCACGATGGCGGCGGAACTGTTGGCATACTCTTGCGGTGCCACCCATGCCTCCATGGTCACTCCGCCGCTGACATCGGGTGCCCTAGCAGCGGGCAATGTCACCACGGAGGTGTAGCCGTCAAATGCGAGGCAAGTGCCCGATACTCCTTGCTGCCAGATTGCCGCGTTACCGGAAATGATGCAGTCAGAAGCAGTCACGTTTTCCTGTGCGAGGTATTTTTGCGCCAGCGGGCGAGTGCTCATGCCGTCATCGAACTTCCACCACAGCGCGGGTGAGGCCACTGGCGGAATCTTGATTGGTGCGCCACTTGTAGCGGTTGGCGCGGTGTCTTGCGGGACTGCAGGTTGCGTGTTCACGTTAGCAATTCCGCCTGCGGTAAGTGAAAACGTCTGAACTGTGAGGTTCGACGGGCTGTCATAGGCGTCTATCTTTTCCTGGCTGCTACGCACCGTACGCGTCACTGTGGCATCTGATCTGATGGTGAAATACTCCTCCACGTAGTCCTGACAATAGCTGGAAGGTGAACCGTTATAAGAGGCTTGAAAATTAGTAAAATGGTTGTTTGTTAGGTCCGGCGCATAGTGCCAGTGAACCACAATTTGGGTGGCATTACTTTCGACGATTCGTACATACGAGGCGCGGTTGATGTTATCCGGTCTCGCCGGCGGTCCGTCGCCGACGCGGGCGATGATTTCCGGTGCCGGCCATTTTGATGCGCCGACTTCCCAATACGGCAGATAACTTTTTTCTCGGCTAAAAACGAAGCGGCCTGTGGCCAATTGCACCACCACGTCGGCATATTTCCCGGTCAGCGCCCTGCCCGGCAAAGCGACCTCAGAGGCGTCAGGATAGGCGAGCCGCGTGTAATAGGCGTAAAATTCTGAGGCATCGGCAACGCCGGAACCTAGTAGGATAGCGGCTACCGCTGCGACGCGTGCATGAATCGCGGTAGATTTAAAACAAAAAGCAAAGGACCCCATAATACGTAGGAATGCTGGATTAATTTATTTGAGTGCCAACATGATGCCAGCAAGGGTGGAGTGATTATTTGAGGAGAGGCGGAGCTCTCTTGGAAGGGTTTTTAGTAACAAGCCAGTGTCGGGCAACTCCCCGCTGAAGCACTGAACTCAGCTGCAACGGAGTGGGACAAGACAGACGTGTCAAAATGAATTACAATGGCAAGAGTCAGCCCGGCTCGCAAACCGGGCAAAACAAATTGGGTATCAATATCAGCTCCATGTAGTTTCAATTTCGGAACTCCCTGTGTCCGAGGGTGAGTGCCAGAAAAGGTCCGGAATTAACTGGCCCAAGCGACGATTTATCCCTGAAATGACGGTCCTGGAATTTCCTCCCCTTTCCGGCTGGCCAATGACGCGAAATATTTTAATCGCTTTAAGTACGACTCACCATGGTTTCCTTCGAGGCATAGCAAGATACGCCCGGCAGCATGGCTGGCACATCGACACGACCATGGCCTATACAGGCAAGATACCACGATGCTGGTCTGGAGATGGAGTGATTTCGCAATGCGGCTTTTCCGACGAGCTTGCCGAGCGTGTGAATTCACTGGGGCTGCCCACCGTGGAAATCACTGACCTCAACCGACGGGTCAACGCGGCGCGAATCGACACCAATTATGCCGCGTTTGGTGTGGCGGCGGCTGAGTATTTTCTCGACAGGCGGTTCAAGAATTTTGCCGTGGCACCGTTGGCCAGCGATTCATTCCACGCGCAGCGGTTGCAGGGATTTAGCGGGCGTCTGGCGCTGGCCGGCCACTCGGTGGCTCACCTACCGCCACTGATTACCGACATTAACTCGCAATCCATCGACTGGACAAGCCGGGTCAGGGAAATCAGCGCCCGGCTCGATGAGCTCCCGAAGCCGATAGCCGTGTTTGCCTACAATGACGCCGTGGGAGTGGACATTATCAAAGCCTGTCTCGACATCGGGTTGCTGGTCCCCGAGCAGGTGGCCGTGATAGGCGTGGACAACGACGAGTTGCTCTGCGAGGTCAGCCCAGTGCCTCTCTCAAGCGTCCGCTTCGACCTAGCAGAACTGGCCTATCAAGGAGCAGCTTTTTTGGATGAAATTCTCGACGGTCGATCCCATGAGCGATACCGGGTAGTCCCCGCTGGTTCTGGGATCGAGGTCCGTCTGAGTTCTGATATTTTTGCGATGGATAACTTGCATGTGGCTAAGGCTTGCATGTTCATCACTAGTCATCTGACGGATCCGAATCTTTCAGTCGCGGCTGTGGCAGCCCATGCGGGGCTGGGTGAGCGGGGGATGCTAAAGGCATTCACTCGGCACGTAGGCCGTACCATGCAGGAGGAAATTTCTGTGCTACGTCATGAGAGGGTTTGTGAACTGCTGCGTAATAGCGCGAAATCTATCAAGGAAATCGCGGCCGCCACCGGATTTTCCAGCGGCAATTATCTGACGCGGGCGTTCAGGCACCGTCATCAAATGACCCCGGAGCAATATCGGCGGCTCGATGCTGAGCGGTCTCTCCAAGAGAGGTGAGGCAATTTTCAACCAGCGACTCTCCGTGACCGGTATTGCACTGGCGTCATTTGATGGCGTTTGCGGAATAGGGTGGCGAAGTACTGACTGGAGTTGAAGCCGAGGTGCATCGCGATTTGTGTCACGGAAATTCCCGGTGTTTTGCAAAGTGCCTGGGCAGCATGATCGATACGACATTGATTCAGGAATGCTACAGGGCCGATGTTGACGAGTTCTTTGCAATACTTGGCCATCGCGGTGATTCCCATGCCGCACTGCGCCGCCATTTCCTCAAGTGTCCACGGTTCCGCGCAGCTCAATGGGTTTTCAACGAGGTCGTTCAAAAATAATTCCACCGTCCGTCGCCGGGTCACGAGTGAGGGAGATTCTTCATGCTGTTGTTCGGCGAGCACATCGAGGAGTTCCACGAGCAAGCGGTTAATGGCGACTGCTAGCCGCGAGCTCACGCGGGGTTGGCTCCAGCGCAGAACACAATCTGCTATGTCTCGGAACACCTGCCGTATTTGCGGGTTCGCTACCCATACGGCCTGCTCGCCTTGCCGGAGTTTCCTGGTCAACTCGGCCAAATCCTTAGGTGACAGAACGACCCACGAAGGCCACATCCAATCCTGGTTCGGCCTCCTGACGCCCACGTCCAGAATCAGCCAGTATAGCTTGCCGCGTCCGATGTTAGGATCGCCCAGCTTGTGCAATTGCCAAGGGCGCGTGACCGTTAAATTACTGGCTTGCAAGGAGTGAATCTCGCCATCCACCTCGAAGCCCATGCCGCCGGTTTCGAGAAATGAAATTTCGAGCCCTTCGTTGCGGTGGGAGTTTAAGCCCCAGTCTTGGGAGCCACGGCAGCTCCAGAAACCGACGCTCGTCAGCCCGGGGAGGATGTTTGAATTCATCCGCTTTCCCGGATAGTGGCCTTTGGAAAGCGCGTGCAGCTCGATTTTCCCTTCTCGAATAGCTCTGAATTGCGGGCCGCAGTCGTCGATTTCCAAGTTATGTTCAGAGCTTTGATAAATTGGGGTGAGAGCAGCGGCTTTCATGCAATGTTCAATATTCGCCGCCTTGGTATTTTTCAAGTCAGGCTTTGGACGATATTTCATCCTTCAAATCTGCCAACACCCGAAACCATGACTCGTCGGCTCCGGGTGGTTTCGTCAGTCATGGGGCAGTTCGGCTAAATGACACAGCGGTTCGGAGTGCTTGAGATCTCGCAGTCAGGATTTGAGCCAGACGGATTTTAAATAGGGTTCTTGGGAGAAATCCTCCGGCATGGGCGAGTGGCGGGCGGCGAGCGGATGAGGGGTGGCGTTGCGGAGTTGTTTTTGAAAATCGTTGAGGCCGAGATTTCGGCAGTTGGTGGAGCAGAGGAGCCAGCCGCCGGGAGTTAAGATGTCAGTAGCGAGGGCAGCGAGCTCGCCGAAATTTTCCTCCACACGGAAGACTTTACCTTTTTCGTCGCGCGAGAAAGTCGGTGGATCGAGCACGATGCCGTGAAAGGTGCGCCCTTGTCTGGCGAAGCGGCGTAGCCAGTGGAAGGTGTCGCCCTTGCAGAAGTGGTGGGCAGAGGGATCGAGCGAGTTGTGGGAGAAATTGCGTTTTGCCCAGTCGAGGTAGGGTTGTGATAGATCGAGCGTGGTCGTCTCCGCGCCGGCCATAGCGGCTGCGACTGAGAAGACGCCCGTGTAGGCGAAGGTGTTGAGTAGTCGGAGGCCGGGAGCCATCAGGTGGCGGACCTCGGCCCGGTTGTCGCGTTGGTCGAGGAAGATGCCCTGCGAGTATCCGGATTGGAACGAGATTTCTGAGGCGACAGAGTTTTCAAGAATGAGGAATGGCTCGGTGACCTCCGGGCCTGCGAGGAGGGTAGGGGATTCCTTCTGGTGCTGGTCGAGCCGTTTCCAATAGCAGGAAACTCCTTGGTCGCGAATCCATTCCCGAACTTGCGGCGCGAGGTCGCTGCCGGTGGTCGAGACGAGCCAGCGCCCGGCGTAGGATTCCAAGGTGAGGCCGGGCAAGCCGTCGCCACTGCCGTCGATGAGGCGGACTGCGTTGGTTTCCGGTGTGAGCAAATGAGCGCGCTTGGCGACTGCGTTTTGGAGGAGATGAATCATGAAAGCGGGCGAATCTATGGGCGGATTTTGCGTCCTACGAGGCTGATGTTACGGGTGTGATTTTACCTGTATACGGCTGATGGTAAGACAAAGTGCTGAGCTTCGCACTGCCGCTTTCCCGGCGTACCTGGCAGTGGGGAAAATATCCACTCTTCTCATTGGCCTGATCAATCAGCTGGCGTTTTCGGCCTGCTGAAGTGCGTGATAGACACGGATTGCTGCGTAGGCGTCGTTTGCGGCGTAGAGCAGTTGGCGCTCGGTCAGCTCGCGGGCTGCCCAGTTCGAGGTGGTGATGGATTTGGATTTCGAGAGCTTGCGGTTAAAAAGCATGGCGATGGCCGATTTAGCACCTACGGCATTGCGGTAGCCAAGCTGCTTGAACGAGCGGTCGAGGTCCACGATGGCGCGGGGCCGGAGGCCGAAACGATTTGAAATCTGGTCGAGGTCGCCGCCGAGACCGAATCCGATCTTGGTGAGTTCGGTTGATTTCAGCAGCTCGATGATGACCGGGTGGCTCTCGGTGAAATGCGACTGAAAAATGAACGCCTTCGCAGTGGTGGCGAACTGCAATACGTGCGGACCTTCAGATTTCTGGCCTTTTAGGAAGGTAGGCTTGGACTCGGTGTCAAAGCCGACGGTTTGCGCTTGCATGAGCTCTTCCTGAGCGAGTCCGGCTTGGCGCTCATTGGTCACCAAGAAAACGTGTTCCATTTCAAGTCCGGCGAAGGGTTCAAGCTCGGCGATGTCGGCCTTGTGAGGTGTGGTCTTGGGAGAATTCATGGGAAATTGTGTCAGCTGACCATCATAATTCCTGCGATGGAAGCCAGAATCAAGCACAGGATGAAAGTGACAAATTCTGAGCGTGTAGCGTGGGATTTGGCTTTTCCCTGCCTTCGAGAGTCTGCATCTTCAAGCGCAATGAGGGAGAAACCTAAGCTTGTTCAAGATGATCCGTGGCTCGAACCCCACCAAGGTGCGATCGAGCGGCGGATGAACCAGTTTTCTGCGGTGCTTGCGGAAATTGAGCAGGGTTCGAAGACGCTTGCTGCCTATGCCACCGGACATAAATATGTGGGTATTCATTTCCACCCGGCTGCGAATCAATGGAAGATTCGTGAGTGGGCGCCGGCGGCACAAGCTGTGTCTTTGCTGGGAGATTTTAACAATTGGGATCGGGGAAGTCATCCGCTCGCGCCGTCGGACAGCGGCGTTTGGTCGCTGGATCTACCGGCAGACGCGCTGGCCCACGGGCAGAAGGTGAAGCTTCACATCCTCGGTGCCGACGGCTCGCGGCGTGACCGCATTCCGGCGTGTATTCGACGCGCGGTGCAGGATCCGACGACGCATGATTATTCCGGACAAATCTGGAATACGCCGCAGCCGTATGTTTGGAAAAACGAATTTGATCCTGCGTCCATTAAATCGCCGCTGATTTATGAATCCCACGTCGGCATGGCGGGCGAGGATCCTCGCGTCCACACATACCGAGAGTTCGCGGATTCGGTTTTACCGCGTGTCGTCAAGGGCGGTTATAACACGGTGCAACTGATGGCCGTGCAGGAGCATCCGTATTATGGTTCCTTCGGTTATCATGTATCCTCGTTCTTCGCGCCATGCTCGCGCTTCGGCACGCCGGAGGATTTGAAATATCTCATCGACACTGCGCACGGCCTCGGGCTGGGGGTATTGCTCGATGTCGTCCACTCGCACGCGGTGAAAAACCTCGCGGAGGGACTCAACGATTTCGATGGTTCCGGCCACCAGTATTTCCACGATGGCCCGCTGGGTGACCACCCCGCTTGGGACTCGAAATGCTTCGACTACGGTCGCCCGGAAGTCCGGCAGTTCCTTCTATCCAACGTCCGCTACTGGTTGGAGGAATTCCGCTTCGACGGCTTTCGCTTTGATGGCGTGACCTCGATGCTCTACCATTCCCGCGGGAACAAATCTTTCGGAAATTACGACGACTATTTCGGCTCCGATGCCGATGATATGGCGATTCTTTATTTGAAATTGGCTTCCAAACTCATTCAAGACCTCAAGCCTGGAGCCATCGCCATTGCCGAGGATATGTCTGGCATGCCAGGCCTTTGCCGGCCGCTCGAGGACGGCGGAATCGGATTTTCCTATCGCCTCGCCATGGGTATTCCGGACTACTGGATTAAGCTACTTAAGCATAGCCGCGACGAGGATTGGGACATCGGCGAGTTATGGGGAATCCTGGTGAACCGTCGTTTCGGGGAATCCACTATTTCCTACGCGGAGAGCCACGACCAGGCGCTCGTGGGCGATAAGACGCTGGCTTTTTGGCTGATGGACAAGGAGATGTATTGGCACATGGCCAAGACGGATACGCATCCGGCCATAGAGCGGGGGATAGCGCTGCATAAGCTGATCCGGCTCGTCACGTTGGTGCTTGGCGGCGAGGGGTGGCTCAATTTCATGGGCAACGAATTCGGTCATCCTGAGTGGCTGGATTTTCCACGCGAAGGCAATGGCTGGTCTTATCACTACTGCCGCCGCCAGTGGTCGCTGGTGGATAATCCGGAGCTGAAATACGGCTGGCTGGGGGAGTTCGACCGGCAGCTGATGGATTTTGCAAAAAACACCGGGCTATTGTCCACGCCGCCTGCGCAATTGCTGCACCTCGATCAAGGGCAGAAAATTCTCGTCGCCGAGCGGGCGAATTTGATTTTTGTATTCAACTTCTCAGTCGGAAATTCGTTGTTCGACTACTCGATCCAAGTGCCCGGCCACGAAACTCGCGAGCTTGTGCTGGACACTGACCAAGCTAATACAGGCGGCCACGGTCGAGTGGATCACGCCTCCGACTATCCTGTGACCGAGGACGGCATGATGAAAATTTATAGCCCCTCGCGCAGCGGTGTGGTTTTTACTAAAAAGCTATGACCGCAAGCGCCGCCCACAAGCATCTATTTTACTCGGAAATGGCGAAACTGCTGGAAGCGGGTTTCGATATTAGAAAGGCGGCGGCGGTGTTGCTGGATACGCAGCTTCCTCCGCAGCAAGTTGCCCTTCTAGCGGCTTTAAATCAAGGTTTGGAAGCGGGCGAATCTATAGTGGAGGCTTTCGGCACAGCCCTCACCGACATCGAGCGCTCCATCATCGGCGCTGGAGAGCGCAGCGGGAAGCTTGCAACAGCCTTTCAGCATCTGGCCGACTATTTTGGTATGCTAGCGACGGCCCGCAGGGAGGGGGTGAAGGGCATGATTTATCCCGTCATCGTATTGCATTTGGGGGTTCTCATCGGCATCGTGCCGACTGCACTGATGAAAGGCGATATGAGTGCCGCCGAAATCTTGGGTAATCTTCTTCTCACCCTATTCGTCACTTACCTTGCGGTTTTTTTAATCGGTATAGGAATTCAGGGATGGCTTAAGAAAGCACCTAAAAATGCGGACATCGACAGGCTTTTGAACCGCATTCCATGGATTGGTAAAGCGCGCCGTAACTTGGCGATGGCGAGATTTTGCAAAGTCTATCACTCGTGCGTGTTGGCCGGAATCTCGATGAATGAAACCGCGCAATTGGCGGCAGAGGCCTCCCAAAGTGGGGTGATTCGGGAGGCGGGTCTCAAGCTGGTCAAGGTCGCGAAAGCAGGCAACGCGCTCGGCCCGCAATTCATGGCGGATGATGCGTTTCCCAAGGCATTTGCGAGATCTTATTCGACCGGTGAGGAGGCGGGCACCTTGGACAAGGATCTTGCCCGCTGGTCCAAGTTGTATCAGGACGAAGCAGAGTCTAGCGCGAAGGTGGTGTCTGTGATGGTTCCCAAGCTGCTGTATTTTATCATTCTTGCTTTTGCAGGATGGAAAATTTTGGGGTTTTATGGCGACTACTACAGTGTCCTCGAGCAAATCAGCGAGTGAGCTATCACCCGGTCACAAAAAGAAACACCCGCCCCTCTGCGAAGAGGAGCGGGTGTTTTTGAAGTTATAATTGGGGAGGGACTGGATTACCAGCGACCGCCGCCACCGCCGCCGCCGCC
>JANMYL010000042.1:0-3878 GCA_031382045.1 Akkermansiaceae bacterium
GACCACAAATTTCTCGATCAAGTCCAACCCATCGATCCCATCATGCTCACCCGGCGCTTCCCCCGAACCATTGAAATGCCGCGCCAACGCCCGTCGCAAAATGTCATCCGCCAGCGTCGATTTCCCGCTCCCGCTCGGCCCGCTCAGACAAACCAGCCGTCCCAGCGGAATTTTCACCTCCAAATTCCGCAAATTGTGCTCACGAGCTCCGCGAATCACCAGCTCCCCGCTCTTCTCCTTCTTGAATCTGGATTCTTGCCTCTGCTTTCTCCCCCGCAACCACTCCCCCGTGGGCGAATCAATCTTCCCCGGCACCCCCGCCGCCAACAACTCCCCGCCCGCAGCGCCCGCACCCGGCCCCACATCGATCAACCAATCCGCCGCACGGATGATTTCCTCATCGTGCTCCACCACCACCACCGTATTTCCCAAATCCCGCAACCGCGTCAGCGCCCCGATCAACCGCGCCGTATCCGCCGCATGCAGCCCGATACTCGGCTCATCCAGAACGTAAATCACGCCAGAAAGCCCCGCGCCAAGTTGCGTCGCCAGCCGAATCCGCTGCGCCTCACCACCGGAAAGCGTTCCGCTCGTCCGCTGCAACGTCAAATAATCCAGCCCCACCTCCACGAGAAACGCCAAGCGCGTCCGCACATCCGCCGCCAACCGCTTGCAAACCTCCGCCTTCCCCGCTTCAAACTCAATTCCCTCCATCCAACTCATCGCATCCGCCACGCTCAACTCACAAAAATCCTGAATCCCAAGCCACTCGCCACCTTGTTGAGAGTTGAGAGTTGATGGTTGATAGAAAGAGGAAGACGCAGAGCGATCAGCCTCTTTTCTTGTCTCTGGATTCTGGATTCTGGATTCTTCACTTCGACGTTCAACCTTCGATGTCCGGTGCCCTATGTTCTGCCCCTCTTTCTCCGCGCCCCTTTGCGACCTCTGCGCCTCTGCGGTGAACTCTTTTCCCCCCCGAATCTTCACCGCCAGCCACTCCGGCTTCAGCCGCTTCCCCCCACAAACCCCGCATGCCCGGTGCGCCATGAACTTAGCCAGCTTCCGCCGCGTGATCTCCGACTTCGCCTCCCGATACCTCAGAAATGTCTTCTCAGCATCCTCGCCCTCCCCCAACAGCGCCGGATCGCAAAAAACCTCCGTTCCCAGACCCTCGCACGCCTCACAAGCCCCTAGATGAGAATTGAACGAAAAATGCTTCGGCGAGAGCTCTTCCAACACAAAACCCGTCCGCGGATTCCGATAACTCGTCTGAAACGCCACATCCCGCCACGCATCCCCACCCGGCTCCTGCACCGCCGCCCGCGCCTCTGCCCCGCACAACCGCAACGCCGTTTCCACCGAGTCCGCCAACCGCGACTCCACCCCTGCCCGGATCACAAATCGATCCACCACAATCTCCACCGCCACGGGAAATTCTGGCCATTTCGCCGCCGCCTCCTCGATTTCCAAAACCTCCCCATCCACCCGCACCCTTATATATCCCTGCCGCTGCAAATCTCCCAGTAACCGTCCCGAATCCCCCAACTCCTCATTCGGCACCGGTGCCAGTAAAATCACCTTCGTCCCCTCCGCCATCCCCGCCAGCACATTCACGATGTCCGCCGCGCTCATCCGCTCCAGCCGCTCACCCGTCACCGGATCGTGCGGAATCCCCGCCGCCGCCCACAGCACCCGTAGGTAGTCATAAATCTCCGTCGCCGTCGCCACCGTCGAGCGCGGGTTCAGGCCGCCTCCCCGCTGCTCGATCGCGATCGCCGGGCTCAGCCCCTCGATCGAATCCACGTCCGGCTTCTCCAACTGATCCAGAAACTGCCGCGCATACACCGACAGCGATTCCACATACCGCCGCTGCCCCTCCGCATACAGCGTATGAAATGCCAGCGACGACTTCCCAGATCCACTTGGCCCCGTGATCACCACAAGCTTCCCGCGTGGGATATCCACGTCGATGTTCTTCAAATTATGCTGCCGTGCCCCACGGATTCGGATCGCGTCCACGCGCCTACAACAATCCGCCCGGGAAAAACTTCCAAGCCCCAATCGCCTGATACACTTCTCCTAATAATACAGAGCTTCCCAAAACAGCATGAAATTGAGAAAAATCGCGATTCCCGCCTTAAATTAACGAGTTGGCCGCAACGCCCTCCTTTTGTGCAGTCCATGGCTCTTGCATCATCGGTTAAACCGTGTCAGCCATTTCTACGTGATCGATGTCCCTGCAGGGAAATCAACTCTTCCTTTCAGCATTTACCAACCATGTTTTCCAGCCTCTCCGACAGCCTTGACAAGACGTTCCGCAACCTCCGTGGCGTGGGCCGTATCTCGGAAAAAAACATCGCCGATGCACTACGCGAAATTCGTATCGCCTTGCTTGAGGCCGACGTGGAATTCGGCGTCGCCAAGGATTTCATCGCCAAGGTGAAGGAAAAAGCCCTCGGCGAGGACGTGCTGAAGTCGATCAAGCCCGGCGAGCAAATCATTAAGATTTTCCATGACGAGCTCGAAGCCCTGCTCGGCGGCGACCAAGCGCCTCTCGATCTCAATCCACCCGCCCGCATCCTCATTTGTGGCCTCAATGGTGCCGGAAAAACCACCACCTCCGCCAAACTCGCCAACCGACTCAAAAAGGAAGGCCGCCGCCCACTTCTGATCGCCTGCGACCTCTACCGACCCGCCGCCATCGACCAGCTCGCCATGCTCGCGAAGCAGATCGACGTCCCCTGCTACACGCCAGATGCCAGCGAGACAGACGTCGTCAAGGTCGCCAAGGACGCGCTGGCTTGGGCCGAGAAACAACAAGGCACCGTGCTCATCTTCGACACCGCCGGCCGCCAAGAAATCGACGAGCGCCTCATCGCCGAGCTCCAGCGCCTGCACTCCTTCCTCAATCCCAAGGAAACCCTGCTAGTCGCCGACTCCGCCACTGGCCAGCAAGCCGTATCCGTCGCCGAGCACTTTGATAAAGCCGTCGGCATCACTGGCATCATCCTCACCAAGCTCGACGGCGACGCCCGCGGCGGCGCAGCTCTCTCGATGCGCGCCGTCACCGGCAAACCCATCAAATATGCTGGCGAGGGAGAAAAACTCGACCAGCTCTTTGAATTTCACCCCAGCCGCATGGCCGATCGCATCCTCGGCATGGGCGACATCGTCGGCATGGTCGAGCAAGTCGCCGGCAAGGTGAACGAGGCCGACGCCATGCGCTCCATGAAGCGGTTGAAGGAAGGTAAATTCGATTTCACCGACTTCCTCGACCAGATGAAAATGATCCAGAACCTCGGCCCGCTCGAAGGTCTGCTTGGCTTGATGCCCGGCTTCAGCAAAATTAAGAAACAGCTCCCCGCAGGCGCGTTCGACACCAAGAAGCTCAAGCGCACCGAAGCCATCGTGCTCTCAATGACCCTCGTCGAGCGCACACGCCCCGAGATCATCAAAGGCTCGCGCCGCCAGCGTATCGCCGCCGGTTCCGGCACCTCAATCATGGAGGTGAATCAACTCATCAAACAATTCGGCGAGATGCGCAAGATGATGAAATCGCCCAACAAAATGAACGCCATGATGAAGCAAATGGGCGGCGCGGGTGGCATGAAGGACATGATGAAAGGCCTCGGCGGCGGCAAGTTCCCGTTCTGAAAATTTCCCCAATCGTCTATCAAACTCTTTCCGCTATTTCATCCAGCGGACTCACCACGCCCAAGCCATTCACACCCGTCGCCACGTGCAGATAAATCTCCGTCGTGGTGATGTCCTCGTGCCCCAGTAAATCCTGAATCGTCCGTAAGTCCGTTCCGTTTTCTAGCAAGTGCGTCGCAAACGAGTGCCTCAGTGCATGACTCGTCACCCTCTTCTCAATCCCC
>JANMYL010000043.1:0-3801 GCA_031382045.1 Akkermansiaceae bacterium
GTCCCCCAAGGATTCCGCGACGCCTCGCTGGCCATGGGAGCCACCCGCTGGCAGACGATCCGAAAGTGCGTCCTGCCTTTTTCCCTGCCCGGAATTCTTACCTCATCCCTGCTCGCCATCACTCGCGTGGCCGGAGAAACGGCACCTATTATGTTCACCGCCGCCGTCGCCGCCAAGGACGACCTGCCCTGGCAGGGACTGAAAAGCCCCTTCGATATCCTCTCCTCCCAAGTCCAAGCATTGCCGTATCACATCTACACCCTCGCAGCGCGCATCCCGAGCTCGGAATTCACCCAGCGCGCCCAATACGGCTCGGTCTTCGTCTTCCTCGTGCTCGTCGCCGTCCTCTCGCTTGGCTCGATGATCCTACGCGCCAAACTCCGCGCCAAACTCAAATGGTAAGCATGCACACCGCCATTCAAATCCAGAACCTCTCGTTTGCTTATCATAGCAAACAGGTCCTCCATGATGTGACCATGGACATTCCTGCCCGCCAGGTCACCGCCTTCATCGGCCCCTCCGGTTGCGGTAAATCCACGCTCCTCCGCTGTTTCAACCGTATCAACGACCGCATCAACGGTGCCCACCTCACCGACGGCTCGATCCTCGTCCATGACATCGACATCAACCGCCGCGACATCGACCTCCAAGAACTCCGCCGCCGCATCGGCATGGTCTTCCAAAAGTATAACCCATTCGCAAAGTCGATTTATGAGAACGTCGCCTTCAGCCTTCGCGTCGCCGGCCGCACCAAACGCGGAGAACTCGATGACATCGTCGAAAACGCATTAAAAAGCGCAGCACTCTGGGACGAGGTAAAAGACCGCCTCCACGCCAGCGCCTTCGGCCTCTCCGGCGGCCAGCAGCAACGGCTTTGCATCGCCCGTGCCATCGCGAACCAACCTGAAATCCTCCTCATGGACGAGCCGTGCGCCGCCCTCGATCCACTCGCCACCTTGAAAATCGAGGAACTCATCCGCGAGTTGAAAAAACAATACACCATCGTCATCGTCACCCATAACATGGCGCAGGCCACACGCTGCTCAGACCAGACCGCCTTCATGTATCTGGGCAAGCTCATCGAGTTCGGCCCCACCATGCAGATTTTCGAAAAACCGAAAGACTCCCAAACCGAGGCCTACATCACTGGCGCCTTTGGCTGACCTATCAAAAGCTATGCCAGACACCATGCACCACCCGCCGGCAAGCCTCCCAGAAACAGGCACCTCCATCAACGTCCGAGACCTTGATTTCTGCTATGGCGCGTCTCAAGCGCTCAAGGGCATCAACCTGGAAATCCCCGCGAACGGCGTCACCGCCTTCATCGGGCCCTCCGGCTGTGGCAAGTCCACCTTGCTCCG
This sequence comes from Akkermansiaceae bacterium, assembly GCA_031382045.1. Taxonomy (GTDB): domain Bacteria; phylum Verrucomicrobiota; class Verrucomicrobiia; order Verrucomicrobiales; family Akkermansiaceae; genus Luteolibacter. Next base: position 1,362 of record JANMYL010000043.1, read on the forward strand.
CTGCATCAACCGGATGAATGACGAAATCCCCGCAGCCCGCATCACACGCGGCGGCATTCAAATCAGCGGCATCGATATTTACGACTCCTCCGTGGACGTCGTCAAACTCCGCCGCGACGTCGGCATGGTATTCCAGAAATCCAACCCATTTCCCCGCAGCATCTACGAAAACGTCGCCTACGGCCTGCGCCTTCGGGGCGAGCGCGACAAGTCAGTGCTCGACCACGCCGTCCAAGACGCCCTTCAAGCATCCGCCTTGTGGGACGAGGTCAAAGACCGCCTCCAAGAATCTGCTCTCGGCCTCTCCGGCGGCCAACAACAGCGCCTATGCATCGCCCGCACCATCGCCGTAAAGCCGGTGGTCGTCCTCATGGACGAACCGTGCAGTGCCCTCGACCCCATCGCCACCGCCAAAGTCGAGAACCTCATCTGGGACTTAAAAAGTGACTATACCTTCGTCATCGTCACCCATAACATGCAGCAAGCTGCGCGCGTTTCCGACAAGACCGCCTTCTTCTACATGGGCGAACTCATCGAGTGCTCCGACACCTCGAAAATATTCAGCAACCCAAGCATCAAAAAAACCGAAGAATACATCAGCGGCCGTTTCGGCTGATTCCATTCACAGACCACTTAATACACTTCCATGAGCAGCCAGCACATATTTCGCGAATTCGATAAAGGAATGGAATCCCTCAAAGCAGACGTCCTTCTCATGGCCAGTCTGACCCGCCAGAATCTGGAACGCGCCATGCGTGCCTTGCTCGAGCGCGACATCGACCTCGCCCGCTCCGTCATCGCCGACGACTCGGATGTCGATGACCTAGAGCGCAAGATCGACCAAGCCGGCATGGACATCCTCGTGCGCTTCCATCCAGTAGCCTCCGACCTCCGGCTCGTCATCACCTCGATGAAAATGGCTCACAACCTCGAACGGATTTCCGACCACGCCGTGAACATCGCCAAGCGTGCCAAGAAAATTTGCAAGGCTGCCCAGCTCGAAGAAGCCGCCCTCACCGAGCCGCTCTACACCTTAGCGGACAAGCTCCTGCGCGACGCGATGGCGGCTTACACCGATGCAAACGCCGAACTCGGAGAAAGTCTCAAAGCCAGGGATAAAGAGCTCGACCGCCTCCACAAGCAGATGATTGCCTCGCTCAGTAGCCGCCTAGAAAACTCCGCCGGGCGGGCAGAAAACCTGCTGCACCTTATCTTCGTCGCCCGCTCAATCGAGCGCATCGGCGACCTCGCCGTCAATATCGGCGAGGACGCCGTCTTCCTCGGCGAGGCCCGCGACATCCGGCACGAATACCGCAAGCCGACGACGCCATCCGGCGAAAGCCCCGCGCCATAGCGCAAGTCCGGTGAGTCTCCTCTTCACAAATCATCCAGCGGACTCGTGATCTCCCCCCGCCAGCGCCCTGCTCACCCGCGCCTCATGCACGTGATGCCGCCGCTCCTGCCCGCCCGCCCGCGGATCTGCGGATAAATTCTTGGATGGAAACAACCAGAACCAAGGCCAGCTCACCCCCGCCGCCGGATTCTTCGTCTCATAAGCCCCCGGCAAATACACCTCCTATTTGAGGCAGTTACGTAGCTGGTGGACGCTGCAACGCTGCACGCGGCATTTGGGATAGACCCGACTCAAGGGTTTGGGCGAGGCGGCTGAGGCGGTCCACGCAGCAGATGAAGATGTCTTGGAGTCTGCAGTTTTTGAGCTCAGTGGCGATGGTCAACCAGAAGCGGGCTCCTTCGTTTTCACTCGACCACATGCCGAGCACTTCCTTTTTTGCCTTCGAAGTTGATGGCGGGGGCGGGGTAAATTGCGTGGTTGGTAACTTTGCTTTCTTGGCGGATTTTGACGACGATGGTATCGAAATAGACGATGGGGTGGACGGCATCGAGCGAGCGGGTTTGCCAGGCTTTGACTTCCTCGATGACGGCATCGGTGGCGTTAGTGATGAGGGCGGTGGATGAGGTGGGTGGTGAGCTCGGAATCGAGAATGGGATTGATGAGGCGTTTTTTGAGTTCTGTAAGCAGACCGACGGGGCCGATTAGGTCGCCTGGCTGGGTGTAATTCTTGAGAAACTCATCAAGGAGCACGTTGGAAATGAGTGGTTTCATTTTGATGTTTGGTCCTAGAGATGGCGTACATCAGCAAAAAGCACTTATACAAAAAATCTTACACTCCCGATAAAATTGTTGAAATGCGTCACCTGACCTTATTTACCTGACCCTATTTACGCCGCCGTGCAGTCCAGTGGACTCACCACGCCCAAGCCATTCACACCCGTCGCTACGTGCAGATAAATCTCCGTCGTGGTGATGTCCTCGTGCCCCAGTAAATCCTGAATCGTCCGTAAGTCCGTTCCGTTTTCTAGCAAGTGCGTCGCAAACGAGTGCCTCAGTGCATGACTCGTCACCCTCTTCTCAATCCCC
>JANMYL010000073.1:0-6149 GCA_031382045.1 Akkermansiaceae bacterium
GCAGCCATCTTGGGGCAATGAATACCAAGCAAAAGCATCAAGCCATCACCCATTTGAAAGAAAAAATCATTCCATCCCCATGCTCTGCAAACTCTTTGAAACCTCTTTAAGCAGCTATTACTCCTCACTCAAAACCCCGTGTTCACCTCGCAAAAATCACCGCGAAAAGCTCGCTACCAAGATCAGAATCATTTTCAACCAGCACAAAAGCCGTTATGGAAGGCCGCGAATTTTCCGTCAACTTAGGGTCAAAGGAGAACCTGTTTCCGAGAAAATGGTAGGCTGCCTCTCATGCGCTCCGAAAGCTTGGTAGCGCTGAAAAAACGCAGCTTCCCGCCACGAACCACCCAGAATGTCGCCAGGCCAAAATACGCGCCAAAACTGCTCAAAGATCGAGCCGCTCCCGACGCGCCCAACGAAGTGATCGCACAGACATCACCTACGTAGCCACCAAAGAAAACTGGCTTTATCTGGCGGCCGTCATGGACTTGCACAGCAAGAAAATCAAAGGCTATGAAATCCAATAAACCATGCACACCAGCCTGATAAGCAAAGTCTTGGAAAAAGCCATGAAACACCATCCCGGCCTGACAGGTGCAGTTCATCACAGTGACCGAGGCAGCCAATACACCAGTCAGGAATATCTCCAGCAACTCGCCGACAACGGCCTCCAACCCTCCATGAGCGCCAAAGGCAACTGCTACGACAACGCCGCCATGGAAAGCTTCTGTTCAACGCTCAAGACAGAGGCTTTTCCCGACTCCGGAGTCTTCGAAAGCAAAGAAGCCGCCAAACAGGCAATCTTTGAATATATAGAAGGCTACTACCACACGCAGAGAATGCACTCATCGCTCAACTACCTTACCCCTTTAGCTGCTGAAATAGCCGCCTAAAAAACATACTAAAACGCTTCATAAAACACTCCGAAAAATGGTGACAAGTCCAGCTGCCGCCCGCGGCCGATGGAAGCTCTGCCACTGCATCCCCATGTGGGGTCAGGTTTGATGCACAGCAGGGTGATGCATTTACTGCATAATTGCCTTGCCGTTCCAGATCTCGTGACGTGGAGTACTCGCGTTCAATTTGGTGGATGGGGATTTCAAAACCTCTCACTACGCGGTCGGCATCGACCGCAACGATGCCGCCAAACCGACCAAACGGCCGGGGAGGCGGTGGCGCATGTCCAAGCCGCCTGCCTTCGGGGAGTTCGGCTAAAGGCCATCGCAGTCGTCGTAGTGCGACTTTTGAACTCCCCGTCCACCAGGATGGAACTAAGGTAACCTTCCAATGAAATCATCATTTAGTATAATCTCAGTGTTGCTCGTCAGCCTCTGGTTTTCGAACCTAAACGCACAGGAGGTCGCCACGAAATGGGATGTCGAAATTCCTGCACCTATCGCCGACGGGATTCCCTCCCCGCCGCTTTCAAAGCCCAAACCTATCAACTTCAAAGTCCTAGGTTCCCGCACAACTCGCATGGATGTCACGAAGGCACCAGAAATGCACGATCTCCCCCCCATTACTGGGACGATAAATGTCACTGTGCAACTGGTCAAAGACCCAGGCCTAACCGATCCGCCGCCACCATTGCCAGCACTGCCACCCGGAGATCCAGCCGTGATTGCCAGATTGACGAAACTCAGAGAGAAATATCGTGGCACTGAATTCCTATTTTTATCGGCGACGGTCTATGACCATAACCGCACTTTTCTCCAGATTTACCCGAACGGGAAAGTTGGCGATTCTGTCACTGCGTGGAGCAATTTGAATTTCAATCATTTCAGCGGTTTCTCAACCTATCGAGTGAAGGATGCTGCGGACGGCACGCTTTATGACTTTGGGCTGTTGATGGGAATCAGTAGCATGGACACCCGCCGCTGGAAGGAAATCGCTGAAGCGCGGGGAGTGAAAAATAAAGAGCTGGAAATCCCTGAAATCCCGATCATGTCCGACCTCGCCGACGGTGGTCCGGCCTTCATCGTGGTCGAAGGCGACGCCAAAAGTCCGGCGATGGATACTTTGGAGCAGATCCACGACCTCTATCGGAAGGAAGGTGCTAAAATGGAGAAAGCTTACCATGTCCGTGAGAAAGCCCGCGCCGAACGCAAAGCCTACTTGCTGGCTAACCCACCCAAGCCGGATGATGTGAAAATCCAGTTTTGGACGAGAAACAATCCCTCACCCAGAGGCGTGCAAGCGCTCAAAGGAGGGGCCCACCCATGAAACGGTCACTTTTCCATTGCGGCATTCTTCTTCTCGCCGTGTCAGGCAAGTTGGAAGCAAACCCAGCACCGCAGCAGCAGTTATCATTCACCGAGGGGGCCAACAGCACATGGAACGCGGACTGGTCCGGCGTCACATTGCGGACTTATTTCCTTCAATGGAGCCTGGATCTGGTCAACTGGAACTACGCTCCCCTGATGGAATTCAGCGACGGCTCAAAAAGCGTGGGCATCAACACTCAAGGCGAGCGGAAATTCTTTATGCGTCTACATTACGTGGACGCCAAGGGAATCGCGAATTTGGCCGAGGCTAAGGCCGCGGACTATGATGGTGACGGGGTGAGTAATCGGTATGAGGTGGAAGTGGAAATGAGCAATCCATTGAACGCGGCGAGCCACGGCGGAGACAGCGACGCTGATGGGCTACCGGACGGCTGGGAACGCGAGTTTTTTGCGAATTTGACGCACACTGGCGCGATGGATTCCGATGGAGACGGCTTGAGCGACGCACAGGAATGGGAGTTTGGGAGCAATCCCCTTTTAGCAGACACCGATAGAGACGGCGCAGCGGACGGCATCCTGCGGCAGGAGCTCGAATACGACCGGGTCGGGCGTTTGGATTCGATGAAAGGCGGAGCTGCGGGAGTGCAGGCGTTCGTCACCGATGCGGTGGGCAACGTGGAACAAATAAACGGCATGGCCGCCGGAATACCCTGAGCCGATGACGACGAAAAAAATCAAAAAACGGCAGGATTGTATGAAAAGACAGCATTCATCGACGTGGCACGGCAGAAAAAATCAGACCCGTTTTGCGCTCTGGGGCATGGCGGCGGCTTGCCTTCTGGCGGACGTCTCGGAGGCACAGGATCCTTCTTATTGGCGCAACGGTGGGGCGGTATCAGGCGGTATTGTCTCCTTGAAGGGTATCAAGCCCTCAGCCCTGCAAAAAAACGCGCCAGTAACAAATACAACTGTGGTCCCGCAAAGTGGCGGGGCCATGGCTGCCATGGCCATGCAGGTTTCCGAGTCCATGGACGCGGAGGTGACAGCACTGGCGAAAGCACTGGGCGAAGGTCAGGCAACTCCGGGCGAAGGCCCAACAGCAAGAGCTCTGCGGATTTTCAACTGGGTGCGGAACAACGTGGAATACGATTGTTATCACGGTCTACGCAAGGGCGCGGAACTCACTTTACTGGAAGGATCCGGCAATGACATGGACCAGTGCGCGCTGCTGATCAAGTTACTCAAGAGTGCGGGTTATCCAGCACTGGACCTGCAACTCCACCTTCAGAGCGCCGCCGTGGACTACGACACGTTACGCTCATGGATGGGTCTGGCTGCGGATGCCTATCCAGGCCAGACTTTCCAACAGGTGGCCGGCGGCACCGTGGAGCAGATTCTCGGTGTTGCAGCACCCGAGGATGTCGCTAAACGAGCCTTGTGGGGCCGAAGTTTCCTCATCTCACGCGGCTGCGGGGTGGCGAGTAATTCCGGGTCGGCTTACATCTTCACCCAGTCGTTGCCGGGTTCTGCGATGTTGATATTCGACCGCATGGTCGTGAATCTTACTGTTGAAGGAACGACCTACCAACTTGATCCTTCGTATAAGGTTTACGTTTCACAAGGAAACGGTATCGATCTGGCTGCGATCTCGGGCTATCAGCGCTCCACATTGCTAACACAAGCAGGAGGAACGGCAGATAGCAACACGGCCAGCGGTTTGATCCAAGCTGCGGTGGGCACCTACATGACGGCTCGCGCGACGGCATTGCATGGGGCTGTGGGGACAGCGTCGATGAAGGAAGTCGTTGGCGGGAGGAAGCTGGCGGACAACTCGGTGGGAGATTTGTCGCAAGCTCGAATCCTCAACTTGACTCTGCCGTCGGAATTTGGCGGAACCTCCAAACTCTTCACTGGATTTGACGACCCGGCATTTTCTGCTCTCAAATCCACCGTCCGTTTTCAATACACAGGGAGCGATCCGCTCGACTTCACCATTCCCACCGCCGAACTCAAAGGGCGCAAAATTTCCCTAACCTTCACCGGCAACACCGCCGAGCTGCGGCTCGACGACGCCCTGCCCACAAGCGAGGCCGGCCGTGACCCCACCGGAACAGTCAGCGGAAACACCATGGACCTGACCATCACGGTGAACCACCCGACATTGGGAAGCTCCAGTGAAAAGAAGACCTACAAGAAGACCACCTCAAGTGCGGCTCCGTGCTCGTATGCCATCATTTACGGCTTCAACACCTCCGAGCGCCTGCTGCAAAAGCGCCACGAGCAGCTCAAAACTTACAAGGACGCGGGCAAGGCGGAGGATTCGCGAGAGGTGCGCACGGAACTACTCAATATCATGGGGCTGACTTGGCTAAGCCAGACTACGACACTCATCAACGTTCTGGCGGCAAAAAACCGGGTGGTGTCGCTCGCTCGCCATCGCTTCGGGCGCGTGGCTCAAGAAGAAGGATTCTATGTGGATGTAGGTTTGCAGTATTCGGACTACATCACCGACGACGGACTCAGAGACGACGGGCGTCTCGACCGCGTCTTCAACCTTGGCTCCCTCTTCTGGAGCGCGATGGAGCATGGGGTCATCCAACAAATGCAGGCCAAGCCCGACGGATCTCCCTACAATGCAGTTTCGACGGTCAACATCCTACGCGCGGCCAACCAGGCGGGCGGCACACAAAAAATCGTGCTGGGACGCGCCTCCAACTGGAACACGATCAAACCCACACTCACCGGCTACGATACCTATAACGGCGTGCCCGACCCTGGTGAATACACCGATGCGAATAGCAATGACAGCTACGATCCCGGCGAATCCTGGGCGGATCAAACCATCAAACAAAACCTCGAATGGTTGGTTCTCAATAAATCCGCGCAGATCCTGCTGCCGAAGAGCGCCAGCGTGACCCAAGACATCTGGAACGGCAGCGGCTGGGTCATCCGCAGTCCCACCATCGCCGGCATGATCATCAGCGGCGGTTACGCGGGTGGCTACTCCACCAGCTTCGGGCAGGTATATTCGCCGCCGGTGACCAATTCCTACAAGTTCAATCCGGCCACTTATTATCAACCGCCGTCCATTCCTGCCATCATTCGATCTCTCAACTCCGCACCATCCTTCACGCAGCGTTTCTTCGGCAGTGATCCGGTGGACATGGCCACGGGCGGCTTCGTTCATGCCGTCGAGGATCTCATGACGGGCTTGGAAGAGTCCCCGCGCGGCTTGGGCTTCACACGGGACTATTCCTCCAACACGGCCACCCGTGACGACCAGAACCTCGGCTACGGCTGGTCCCACAACCTTCACATCCGCGCAGACGCTCGCACCGCCGGAGCGGAAATGCTCGGTATGGGCAGCCCCAAGCAGGCCGCAGTCCTCCTCGCCGCCATCGCCGCCACCAGCGACCTCTATCGCATTGACGCCACGCCCAAGGAATGGGCGACCACCTCGCTGGTCATTGCGTGGATGGTGGATCAGATGCGTAATAGCGGCGTTTCGCTGCGCGTAGGGCGCGACATCCATCAGTTCATCGCCCAGCCAGACGGCACTTACACCGCGCCTGCCGGATCCACCATGACACTCGCCAAGGTGTCCGGTCTTTATCAACTCAAGCAGCGTCTCGGCAACACCATCCATTTCGACATCAAGGGCAAGGCCGCAAAAATCGCCGATGTGGATGGCCGTGAAATGACCTTCACCTACCTTGCCGATGAACGGATCGACTACGTGCAGGACCATGTGAGCCGCAGATACACCTTCGGCTATGACGCCACCACCCTGCGCATCACGAGCATCACAGATTCCACCACACCCACCCGCAAGGTTGTTTTTGCCTACGACACTCACGGCAATCTGACTCAATCGACCGATCCTCAAGATAAAGTCACTTGGTTCGACTACGCCGTCGCAGAAGA
>JANMYL010000079.1:0-15848 GCA_031382045.1 Akkermansiaceae bacterium
GTTACAATAGGGATTTGCGCGGGCGGACATGCTCTGAATCATCCCGTAGTTGCCGAGGAGTTGCCGGCAGGCGATGCTGCCATACTGGCTGCCTCGGTCGCTTTGGAAAACGTACCCGGGAACAATCCTTCGGCTGCCTAGTGCTTGTCGGAGCGCATCCATGACTAACTCGCTGCGCATGTGATCGGATAGTGCCCAACCGACAATTTTGCGTGAGCAAAGATCAATGACCACTGCGAGATAGAGCCCGCCGGTTGAGGTGGGTATGTGGGTGATATCGCCTGCCCAGACTTGATTGGATTGCTTTGGATAGGGTTGGCCTAACAAGAGATTGTCCGAGGGTATGTCAGCGCGTCCGTCGCTGGTTTTTGGGGTGTAGCTCTTGGGTTGTATGGCTCTTAAGTGCCTCTCTGTCATGATTCTGCGGACTCTGTCTGGCGCACAGGTGATGTCTTGATCCATGAGCTCGGAGTGGATTCTGCGGTAACCGTGGCGGCGGCGGCGTAGCACTTTCTTGGCTTGGATTCCATCTGTCGGTTATTTCTCCTTGGCGCTGGTCCAGGAATCTAGCTCACCTCAGAAATGTATTTTCTGACCTTTGTTATATTTCGCCAAATCGGGATCTAAATCATCTGGAGGGCGACTGAGGCTCGCTCTAGCCAATCCGAGATCGGCACGACTTAGAAGATTTACGGATGAGTGGCCTTCTCGGTAAACGTCACGGAGTTGAAAGGATTTATCAAAATCGAGATTGGGAATATGGGTGTAAAATTCGAGTTGATGAGGGCGACAACTGAGGGTGAACTGAGTCTCAGAAGTAGCAAGTTTCTCTGGTTGAATACCGTGCATGGGAGTGCCGAAAATTTTCAGAGCACGAATGATGCGGCGTGCATTGTCAAAAGAAGGTTTTAACCAAAAATCAATATTCTTACTGAGCTTTAAGACGGTATTTGGGCTGTAAGTGAAGCCATCCGCGAGCAAGTAATGAACATCACATTCTTTGAAACTACCGAGGAGTTTTTTAAATTCAGGAGTAATCATGACTGTTTTCCCGATAAAATATAAAGATATCCGCAAATTTCTATCATTATTTAATAATGACAAGGAACCAAACCTTTCAGGTGGGGCGACTTACTTTTTAAGCATGTTCCCACCCAAGATTAAGCCTTGGAAATCAAAATAAGAAAATACTAACATCAATGTCCAATAACTTGTCTCATTCAGGCATCGTGAAGAAAGTAGTGCCGATACAAACGATTTCCTTTCGTAAGTCCTTTAAGCTCCAAAGCATTACATCGGAGACAGCTGCCTGACCATTTAGTTTTCGAGTGCCATCCTTGTGCCTTGGACCGAATCGATTTGCGAAAAATAGTTTTTCAGATCGGTAGAATACGAAATTGAATAATAATACCCCAACTCGGCTTTCCAATGGAGAACCGGATTTTGGTTCACATTAATACCGAGGTTCGCTTGAATCGGAGGTGGCATATCCACGACTTTAATGATGATAGAGTCGGCGTTGACACCGTTGCCCCACGTCCAAGTGTAAAAACCCGGCACGAGGCCAAGTTGGGAGAAACTCTTGCCTGTAAAAGTGGAAGTTCCCGCAAGTGATGTTCCGGAAACATACCCAGTGGGGACGGCAAGGCTAGAAATACCGAATCGAATGCCAAAGCGATCACCACTTCCGGCGCTTGGAGACGTTAAACCTCCGCTCTCAAAAGATGATGGTCCTGAGATGGACTGATACAAATCGACCAGGCCACTGGAAACTTCCAAAAACGAGACCCATGAGTTGATACCTTGGGCCGTTTTTAAAGTTTACAATAAGGTTAGACTCGAAATATTAATGCTGTCTGCCGCAGAAATGATGACGTCACCTCCGGACTCAGTGACTTTGATAATTGCGGCTGCATCCATTCGATTGGAAAGTGATGTTATGGCAAAGAATATTGCAAAGGTGAAAGGAACGATTTTCGCAGGATTCATAATTCTTTGTTGGGTTTTGATGACGATCAAACAAAATTGAGCGCCTACGGCATGTGATATTTTGACTCTGTAGCTAGATTTTGAATTCAATACACCTATGGCTATGTTGCATTGTTAGGAGTGGGTAAGACGACAAAGAGAAACACCACCGCAAAAGATTTAAATTAGTTTTCCAAATCGCTGGTTCTGTGTATTGCGGGTGAAGACAATTCGTGGATCAATGGGGCTAACGTTGAGAGGTTGTGTGAGCGGAACCGATGAAATAATACGTAACAGAACTCCACGCGGTCCTCGGCGATTAGGTCAATCTCGCCGCAACGCGTATCCGCAACAGGTGAGATCCTTGCGTGCAAGTCACCAGCTATGGACACCATCGCACGAAGACTTTAGAACTTTAACAGATGTAATGGGGTATCGAAATAGTTTTAAGTCATTTGAATAAGTGCAGCTGTCAGTTCGAGAATATTTACATAACTAACGTTTTTTATTAGTAAATTTTCCGTGCAGTGTGTAATACTGATCTGGTCCACCTCTATGCCCATCTCCTTATTCCAACGGAAATAATTTTCTGCCCTCGTTACACTAAGTATTTATCTCTAGTTCTAAACGTTCCGGCAATTCTAGGAACCGATATTGGCCAAACCTTAAAAAATGTTCGATTTCATTCGCTTTTTTAAGTAATATTTTTGTAATCACGATAATAGTTTGTTATTACCTATCGTGCCACCTTAGATTCACACATAAAATCATCAATCTAAAAGCGATTTCCAGCGCTTTGATAAGTCGAAAAACAAAAATGCCTTCTTTATGAGTTGTTCAATATTATTCGCCGCAGGATATTGCAAGACTGAGACTGGGCAATCCCGCAGGATATGTTAAGGATTCGTCCTAAACTCATCGTTGAAGATCCACGCTATGCAAATTACCTTTCTCGACTGGACTATCGTCATCGTCTATCTCGCCGGAGTCGTCGGACTCGGCTGCTGGGCAGGAATGAACACTAAGAAAAAAAGTCAGCAGCATGGTGAGTCAGTTGCCGGTGATTATTTCATGGCGGCGCACACGCTTAAATGGCCGGTTATTGGACTGGCGCTCTTCGCCACCAATATTTCATGCGTCCACCTTGTTTCCCTCGCCCAATCCGGCTATGACACCGGTCTGCTCAATGGAAACTTCGAGTGGATGGCTGCCTTTATCTTGATTCTACTGGGTTTCTTTTTCGCTCCATTCTATCTGAAGTCCAAGGTCGCCACTCTACCAGATTTCCTCGAGAAACGCTACTGCCGAGAGTGTCGTGACCTGCTCGCCGTCGTGTCCATTGTCGCCGCGATCATCTTTCACATCGCTTTTCCGCTCGCGACTGGCTGGTTGATTCTACATGATATTTTTGGTATCGAAAAGTGGACCTGTATTTTTCTGATGTGCGGACTCACCGGAGTTTATACCGTGGTCGGTGGTCTCGCAGCAGTGGCCATCACGGAGACAATTCAGACCATCGTCCTTCTACTTGGAGCGTTCGTCATTACTTGGTTCGCTTGGCATAAAACTGGGGGCTGGGAGGGCATGACTACCACGCTCGACACCGCAAATGCCGCAGCAAAAGGCATCACCGATGGTAAACTCATGAGTATGCTTCGCCCCCACGGCGATGACAGTGGTATGCCATGGTATTCTATTCTGCTAGGCTACCCGGTACTCGGCATCTGGTATTGGTGTGCGGATCAAACCATTGTTCAGCGAGTTTTTGGAGCGAAAACCGAGAACGACGCACGCGTCGGTGCCATTTTCTGTGGCCTCATCAAGATCCTGCCCGTCTTCATCTTCATCATCCCCGGCCTAATGCTCTACACCGCTGTCAAGCAAGGGAACCTCCAAGGCGTCACCCAAGTCCGCCTCATGCAAACCATAACCAGCCCAGAAGGCGTTAAGGAAAAAATTATCTCAATTACCGGTGACTTCGGCGACGCCAAAATTGAGCCCATTCGCCTCAAAGACGGCGAAACTATCGACCTCTCCCAGCTCGCCATCAAGCCCACCGCCAAGGACTCCTCCCTTATCATCGGCCCGGGAGTACCGGTGAAAACCGTGACAACCGACGCTGGCGAAACCATCCCCACTCCTTCCGGTATCCGTCCATATAAATCGAAGGAAGTGTATGCCGTCATGATCAAGAAGCTGCTGCCCGTCGGCGTGCTTGGCCTTCTTGCCGCCGCCCTCATGGCAGCTCTCATGGGAAATCTATCCAGTGCTTCCAATTCAATTGCCACCATGGTCAGTTACGACATCGTCAAACGTTTCCGTCCCGCGACCAGTGACAAACAGCTCGTCTTTATCGGCCGTGTCGCTACCATTGCATCCATCGTGTTCGGTATTGCCCTCGTCCCACTTCTCGACCGCAAGGCCAGTATCTTTAATGCGTTTAATGAAATCATCGCGCACATGGCACCGCCCATCACCTGCGTTTTCCTGCTAGGTGTATTTTGGCCCGGTGCCTCCGCCCGCAGCGCGAAGTGGACGATGTGGCTAGGCTCAGTGCTGGGAGTGGTAATTTACGCGCTCAAGGCTCTCAACGAAAGCTTCCCCATAACATTCGCTTGGGTGCCTTCCTTCTTCATCACCACACCCTTTATGATGATGGCGTTCTACATGTTTGTTGCCTGCCTTATTCTCCAGATCACCTTCACCAAGGTCCAGCCAAAACTCGCTGGGGAAGACATGCAAGCCCTCTACTGGGAGCATCCTCTCGATGCCCTAAAAGCCCCCGGTTGGCCCGGTATTCTGAATTACAAGATCCTCGCTGGCATCGTAGTTAGCTCCATGACTGTTCTCTATATATTATTCCATTAATTCCTAAAATTCCGTTCATGAAAACATCAATCCTATACATCCTTCTCGCCGCGATCGCAGCCAGCTGTACTCCTACACAAGTCCAGCGCCACGCATGGGTGACCGGCCTCAAGCCGCAAAAGGCTGAATACTATCGCCAGCTTCACATCACCCCTTGGCCATCCGTCAACGCCAATTTGAAAGCATGCAACATCCGTAACTTCTCGATCTACGAACGTGAAATCGCTGGGAAAATCTATCTTTTTGCTTATCTAGAATACACCGGAAGAGACTTCACAGCCGACATGAAAAAGATGGGAGATGATCCCGAAACCCAGCGCTGGTGGAAGGAAACCGACCCTTGCCAATCCCCACTCCCCGACGCTCTCAAAGCCGGTAAAACTTGGTCGGACACCAAGGAGCTCTATCACCTCGATTGAGTGAGTAATCTCAAATCTCAAATTTTAGCTTCTCAAATGCTTCTTCAGGACCAAGTGATCTTTCTCACCGGAGGCTCAACCGGCATCGGCCTCGACTGCGCTAAGGCGTATGCCGCCGAAGGCGCCAAGGTTGCGCTCATCGCCCGCAACGGAGATCTATCCGCCCAAGCTGCCGCCGAGCTCGGGCCAGGACATCTCGGTTTCGCCTGCGATGTTTCAAAAGATTCCGAGGTGAAATCTGCCATTGCCATGGTGCTTAGCCACTACGGAAAAATCGATGTCATTCATAACAATGCCGGCATCGCCACCCCCAGCAAGCCGCTTCACGAAACCTCCGATGACGAGTGGGATGCCTTATTCGGCATCAATTTAAAAAGCATACTCCACACGACCCGCCATGGTATCGCGGCACTCCGCACATCCAAAGGCTGTATCCTTAACACCTCTTCACTCGTCGGCGTCATCGGCCAAGAAATCCACGCTGCATACACCGCCACCAAAGGTGGCATGAACACCCTCACGAAATCCATGGCACTTGATTACGCGAAAGAAGGCATCCGAGTAAACGCAGTCTGTCCCGCAGGCACTTGGACACCCATGCTCCGCACTTGGGCCTCTGAACAACTCGACCCCACCGGAGTTTCCAAATACCTCGATGACATCCACCCGCTCGGATATTGCCCCGAGGGCGACGTCATCGCGGATGCCTGCGTCTTCCTCATTTCCTCCAAGGCCCGCTTCATCACCGGCCACATCATGCACGTCTCCGGCGGTGCTGAAATCGGCTATCGCCGTTGAATTCTCCAATCAATTCCTAAAATGAAAATTCCATATATTCTTCTCACCACGCTCCTCAGCGCCAGCACTCTGCTGGCCCAGAACATCACGCCCGCATCAGCCACAACCATCAAAAACTGGCAAGACGCCCGCTTCGGCATGTTCATCCATTGGGGGCCCGTCAGCCTGAAAGGCACTGAGATCGGCTGGTCGCGTGGCGGTCAGATCCCAATCGAGGAATATGACAATCTCTACAAACAATTCAATCCCACCAAGTTCAACGCAGATGAATGGGTCGCCATCGCCAAGGCATCCGGGATGAAATATATAGTATTAACGACCAAACACCATGACGGCTTCTGCCTCTGGGACACCAAGCAGACTGACTACAATATCATGAAAACGCCCTTCAAGCGAGACGTCGTCAAGGAACTCGCCGCAGCTTGTAAAAAAGGTGGCATTGCCTTTGGCACATACTACTCCGCCTGTGACTGGCATCACCCGGCCTACCCGCTTGGATCACCTGCCGGAACCTCTCATAATCCCAACCCAGACTTAAAAGCCTACGATGCATATCTCCAAGGACAGGTCACTGAATTGGTAAAAAACTATGGTCCACTTTTGACCCTTTGGTTCGATGTCCCCCAAGCATACGACCAAACCTACGGCATCCCCATGGTCAACATGTTGCGCAAGCTCCAACCCAATCTCATGATCAACAACCGCGCTTACTCCGTCGGCGGCGCAGGCAGCGGCATCGGCCACCAACTTCCCATTGGTGACTACGACACCCCAGAACAATCCATCGGTGGTTTCAACATGGACCGCCCTTGGGAAACCTGCATGACCCTTTGCCAACAATGGGCCTGGAAACCCAATGATACTATGAAGTCGATTGAAGAATGCATTCACACCCTCATCCGCACCAACGGCGGCGATGGCAACTTGCTTTTCAACGTCGGCCCACAACCAGACGGCTTGATCGAAGGTCGCCAAGTCGAACGCCTCAAGGAAATGGGCGCATGGATTAAAAAAAATTCAGTGGCCATTTACAGCACGCGCGGCGGCCCGTGGAAGCCCTCAGCCCAGATCGTCAGTACCCGCAAAGGCAACAAAATCTATCTCCATCTACTTAAAAAAATCGAAGGCCCCATTACCATCACTGCCCCACCAGTCGCCATAAAATCCGCGAAATTACTCAACGGCCCGCCCCTCAAAATCTCCATCTCCGATGGGTCTCTCTCATTCGTCATCCCAAACAACTCGTGGGATGAAATTGACACCATCATCGAGCTGACCCTCGACGGTGATTCCATGGACATCGCCCCGATTATGCCCTCGAAGCGATCCAGCATCCCCGGCGCGAAGGCCTCCGCATCAGCGATCTATCTGAACAACCCGGAATACGGCGCGGACTTGGTCCTTGATGGCGATCCCGAATCCCGCTGGGCCACCGTTGAGGGCACAAGACAAGCGTGGTTGCAAATCGACCTTGCCAAGGAAACCACTTTCAACGGCATCAGTATTGAAGAAGCCCTCGCCGGACATTCCAGCCGCGTGACAAAGTTCGAACTTCAGAAAAAAGACGGCTCCTCATGGACCACATTCCACAGCGGCAATGCGCTCGGCGCGCATTTCAAAGCCTCTTTCGATCCCGTCACCACCACCGCCTTCCGTCTCAATATCCTCGATGCATCCGAAGGCCCGACCATTTCAGAAATCCTTATTCAAACTCCATGATCACGCGCATCTCCACCCGCGACGCCCGTTATCCCATCGGCTCCGGCCATGGCTCGGACGCCATCCACAAGGATCCAATTTATTCGTATGCTGTCACGCTCATAACCGATGATAAAGGCATTACCGGCACTGGGCTCGCCTTCACGCTCGGCGAAGGCAACGACCTAGTATGCCGCGCAGCCGAGTTTTATGCAGCCCGCCTGCAAGGCCGCGACATCGAGGAAATCATGTCTAACTTCGGTGCGCTACAGAAAGAAATGGCCGATGAACAACAGTTCCGCTGGCTCGGTCCGCACAAGGGTGTCGTCCAACTCGCGCTCGGTTCCGTGACCAACGCTTGCTGGGACCTCTGGGCGAAAACCCGCGGTCTACCTTTGTGGAAGTTATTATTAGAACTTACACCCTCACAAGTTGCCGCCACGCTCGATCTTTCCTACCTCGAAGACGTTCTTACCCGCGAGCAGGCCATTGAGCTGCTAACCCTTCCCACCGCCTCCCGTGCCTCCCGCGAAGGCATACTCACCAACGGTTATCCTGGCTACGATACCTCCGTCGGCTGGTTCAACTACAGCGACGAACAAGTCCGCGAAAACTGCAAGCGCGCCATGGACGCCGGCTTCACCGCTATGAAACTCAAGGTGGGCTCCAAAGACCCGGAACGGGACCTCCGTCGCGCCCGCATCGTCCGCGAAGTCGCTGGAGCCGAAGCGCGCATCATGGTCGATGCCAATCAACAATGGTCGCTTCCCCAAGCACTCGACATCTGCGAACGTCTCAAAGAAATCAACCCATTCTGGATCGAAGAACCCACTCATCCAGACGATATTATAGGTCACAAAACCCTCGCCGACGCCATCGCCCCGGTGAAACTCGCCCTCGGCGAACATGTGCCTAACCGGATCATCTTCAAGAACTATCTCCAGGCAAAGTGTGCTGGATTTATTCAAGTGGACGCCGTCCGAGTCGCTGGTGTTAGCGAGTTTCTTGCCGTCAGCATCATGTGCAAAAAACTCGGTGTTCCCGTCGTTCCACACGTCGGTGACATGGGCCAACTCCACCAGCATCTCGTGCTCTTTAATCACATCGGCCTAGATCATCCAGCGATTTTTCTCGAACACATTCCGCATCTCCGCGAGCACTTCGTGAACCCTGTCTGCGTCGAGGGTGGCGTCTATCGGACACCAAACGAAATCGGCGCGTCGTGTGATTTACTATGATAACTCACGACCGCTTCGAATCTTCTTCCATCCGCTGCAACCACACGGACTGAAAAACTCAGCACCATTTAGAACACACCGTAATTTCATAAAATTAAGCGACTAAAGCGGCTTGCTTGTCAGCCTTCCATTAACCAATCCCGATTCTAATGTCATTACCTCAATCCACTATCAACGGCATTTTCGTCCCCAACATTGTTCCTTACGACGCCAAGGGGCGCATCGATGAGGACGAGCTCCGTCGTATCATCCGCTGGGTGGGGGACAAGGGTGTCACCGGATTCTATCCGAACGGCAGCATGGGCGAGTTCATCCGCCTCAGTTACGAGGAGCGTCGCACAGTCGTAAGGATCGTCAGCGAGGAAGCTAACGGCCGCCCGATTCTCGCTGGAGCCGCAGAAGCTAACATCGAACTCGTTCTTGAAATGTGTAACTACTGTGCAGATCTGGGCTGTCGCGCAGTTTCTATCACTGGTCCCTATTACTATAAGCTTACCCAAGAGAGCATCGAGGCCTATTTCCGCGAGCTCGCCGCCAAGTCGCCTATCGACATCGTGGTGTATAATATTCCTGTCTTTGCTAATGAGATTTCTCTACCCGTGCTCGAGCGCCTCGCGATGGACTGCCCGCGCATCGTGGGCACCAAGGATACATCCAAGGATATGGGCCGCTTCCAACAGACGCTTCACACGATTAAGCGCCAGCGCCCAGACTTCTCCGTGCTTATCGGCTGGGAGGAACTACTTTGCACGGGTCTCTTCATGGGCGCAGACGGCGGCACGCTTTCTAGCGCTGGTGTCGTGCCAGAGGTAGTAATGAGCCTCTATCATGCCGCTCGCGCCGGTAAGTGGGACGAGGCGAAACGAATCCAATTCGAATTGCTCGATCTGTTCTCTCTGATGGTCGGCGCACCAAACTTCCCCGAAGGCTTCCGCACCGGCTACGAACTGCGCGGCTTCAAGGCAGGAAACGCGCGCTTCCCGCTTTCCCCCGCCGAACAAGGACTCATCGCCGAGATGCGTTCCAAACTCGCCTGTGTGCTCGCCGGTTGCGGGTTTTCAGAAGCTGCAGGCGAGTGCCGAATTTCCTCCCCACAAAATCTAACTTCATCCATGGATGTCGATGCCATCGTCCAGGCCGTGCTTAAAAACATCCAAGCCGCCCACTCCCATTAAAATTATAATGCAAGCTCTCGGATTCATTGAAGCCCCGTTTCTAAGTATCACCGCCATGCTCGCACAAGAGGCGGCTACTGCTGCGGATGTCCACATCCTTGGCTTTGAAAGCACCGGAAATGAATGTCTGATGATCCGTCTAACCGGTGATGTATCTCAAGTCCGCGCCGCACTCGATGCCGCAGAGAAACTCGCCCCGCAGCTAGGCGTCTCCATCATCACCGGCACTATCCCACGCCCCGCTCTAGGATTTGAGCCGATGATCCACTTCCCTAACGCTAACAATCCGCTCTACGGCGGACGCGACCAACTCCTACCTACTGACTATACGTTCAAATCCGATATATCCAAAAACATGAAACCACAAGCCATTGGCATTCTCGAAACCCAAGGACTCACTGCCATCCTTGAAGCCACCGACGCTATGCTCAAGGCGGCCGACGTTAAAATCGTCGGCAAAGAAAAAATCGGAGCAGCCTACGTGACAGTCATCGTCACCGGAGATGTTGCCGCTGTTGCCGCTGCCATCGAAGCAGGGAAACAGGCTATCGGCTCACTCGGCAAGCTGATCGCAGCTCATGTCATCGCACGCCCACATGACGAATTGGTCGCGCTACTGCCCCAATAAAATAAGTGGCTTTTTGAACTCTCTGAAACCAAGATTAGAAAATATTTACACAGCCTTTCCATAGCTCGTTTAATTAGTATTTTTTCTTACATTTAATTTCGGCTACGTGAAGCAATGAGCTGCTGTTTTCCTATAGCTGGTGCGGCAAGCCAGCAGTATTTCCGGCTTTGAAAGCTTACTCTAATTTGGCAAAAAAAACCGTATTCCAGATGGCTCAACTGAGGTCACCCTCTCTGCATCGGTCACGAAGCTACATCAATGTGCGGGGACACGACTCGTCAATATCACTCATTTTACCTATGAAGCTCAGAAACCTAACTGCTCTCCTCCTCGCACTTTGCCCACTGCATGCTGAAGAGCCTGTGAAAATCACCGAAAACTCCGCAACTCCCGCCGGGAAATGGATCCTCTGGTATCCCCAGCCCGCAAAAGACTGGAGCGAAGCCCTTCCACTCGGTAATGGCCACCTCGGCGCAATGGTCTTCGGCTCCACCGCCACTGAGCGCATTCAATTCAACGAATACACCGTATGGACCGGCAGTCCCCGCTCCTATGCCCATCCGGGAGCTTCAAAACACCTCCCCGAAATCCGTAAACTCCTCTTTGATGGCAAACAAAAAGACGCGGAGAACCTCGCCATGAAGGAATTTATGAGCCAGCCCCTCGGTCAAATGGCCTATCAACCTTGCGGAGATCTCTGGATAGACTTTTCCGGCCACGCCACTGCTTCAAACTACCGCCGCTGGCTCGATCTCGACACCGCCACCCAGACCACCGAATACGAAGCCGACGGTGTAAAATACCGCCGCGAGGTAATCGCCTCCCACCCGGACCGCGCCATCTTCCTCCGCATCACCGCAGATCAGCCCGGCAAGCTCACCGCCCGCATCCGTCTCACCAGTCCGCATTCAAGCTCCAACACAACCGCGGAGAACAACTGCGTCACTCTCCACGGTGAAGTTCAGACGGGCGGCATCCGCTTCGAAAGCATTGCCAAGGTCGAAACTAGCGGCGGCAAACTGACAGAAGACTCCGCCACCCTCCAAGTCACCAACGCAGATTCCATTGTCGTCCGTCTCGTCGCCGCCACCAACTTCATCAACTTCCGCGACATTTCTGGCGATCCCACTGCCCGCGCCGCCAAGCTCCTTGCAAACTCCTCTGGTAAATCCTGGGAACAACTTCATGCCGCCCATCTCGCCGATCACCAAAAACTCTTCCGCCGCATGGACATCAACCTCGGAACCAGCCCCGAGGCCTTGCGTCCCACTGGCGAGCGCATCGTGGATTACCTCAAAGGCAAAGACCCACAACTGGCCTCACTCATCTTTCAATACGGCCGCTATCTACTCATCGGCTCGAGCCGAGCCGGCGGTCAGCCGTCCACCCTGCAAGGGATTTGGAATGACTCTCTCAAACCTGAATGGGACAGCAAATACACCTGCAACATTAACACCCAGATGAACTACTGGCCTGCTGAACCCACGAATCTCGCGGAATGCGCTGAGCCACTCTACGATGCACTTGATGAACTCATGATCTCCGGCAAAGAGACCGCCAAGGAGCACTATGAAGCCCCCGGCTGGGTTCTCCACCACAACTTCGACCTCTGGCGCGGCACCGCTCCCATCAATCATTCCGACCACGGAATCTGGCCCACGGGTGGTGCATGGCTCTGTCACCAGCTGTGGGAACACTACCTCTTCTCCGGTGATCAGAAATTTCTAAAAGAAAAAGCCTATCCAATCATCAAAGGTTCCGCAGAATTTTTTGCCGCTTACCTGATCAAAGATCCCGTCACCCAAACCCTCATTAGTGGCCCCTCGAACTCGCCCGAGCAAGGCGGTCTCGTGATGGGACCCAGCATGGACCATCAAATCATTCGCTCCCTTTTTAAACTCACCATCACAGCTGCCCAAACCCTCAAGACAGACCCCCAACTCGTTGCCAAGCTCCGCAAAATGATTCCACGCATCTCACCCAGCAGCATCGGCAAGCACGGCCAACTCCAGGAATGGATGACTGACCTCGATGATCCTAACAATAAGCACCGCCACGTCTCCCACCTCTGGGCCGTCTATCCAGGCACCGATATCACTTCCCGCGACACCGACTTCTTCAAGGCCGCACGCCAATCTCTCACCCACCGTGGCGACGCCGCCACTGGCTGGAGCATGGGCTGGAAAATCAACCTTTGGGCCCGCTTCCTCGACGGCGATCACGCCTATCTCATCCTTCGCAACCTACTACAGCCCGTGAGTGGAAAAGGAAACTTCGACGGTGGCGGTCTGTATCCAAATCTTTTCGACGCCCATCCCCCCTTCCAGATCGACGGCAACTTCGGCGCAGTCGCAGGCATCACCGAGATGCTTCTCCAATCCCACCTTCGCGACGAAAAAAACAATTTCGTCCTCCACCTCCTCCCAGCCCTGCCCTCCAACTGGCCCGACGGCAGCATTAAAGGCCTGCGCGCCCGCGGCGGATTCGAGCTCGACCTCGCATGGAAAAACGGTAAACCCGTGGAACTCACGCTCCGTAGCCTCGCCGGCCAATCTGCCATCCTCACCTATGGCGGTAAATCCCGCGAAATCAAACCCGCCGCCGGGACGACCACCAAGATCACCGATTGGTAATCCCAGGCTGAAAATCGCGCTTGAACGTCACCGCCTGCGGGGTTGCATTCCGCCTGTGAATTCACAGCCCACAAGATCATTGCACGACCTCGGATTTTCCGAGCTCGTGACCGTGCTCGCTGCGGATGGCGTGATCCTGCACCACGCTAAAGTGCTCTGGCGCACCCTCCACGGCGAGGGCGAGCTGGACCTGACAGCACGTGCATTCTTGCCGCCGCTCAAGCGCTGGGTGGCTAGATCCGTGGGTGAAGGAAAGCCGTATTTCCTGGACGCTCCAGAAGTCGTCGATGAAATCCATAGCTCGGACGGACTGACCCGGAAGTTTCTCCTGCGGCTACGAGACGGCCAAACGATCGAGACCGTGCTCATGGGTTACGCCGGTCGCCAGACCGTTTGCGTGAGCACGCAAGCAGGCTGTGCGATGGGTTGCGTCTTCTGCGCGACCGGACAAATGGGCTTCGTCCGCCACCTGCGGCCGGGTGAAATTGTTGCGCAAGTCCTACACGCCCGGCGGATCTTAAAATCCATCGATCCGAAAAAACGGCTGCGTAACATGGTGCTCATGGGCATGGGAGCCGCTGCATAATTACGACTCAGTGATGCTCGCGCTGGAAACCATTTCCGACGTGCGCGGCGCGGGCATCGGGCCGACTAAAATATCCATCAGCACAGTGGGAGTCGTTCCAAGCATCCTGCGCCTGGCAAAAGAACAACGGCCTTACCGCTTGGCCGTGAGTCTGCACGGCTCCACGGAGGAGGAACGCGCCGCGTTGGTGCCTGCCAGCAAACGTTGGTCCTTGGCGATGTTGATAGATGCCTGCCAGAAATATGGGGAAATCACCGGCAAGCGGATATTCTTCGAGTGGACCTTGATCGGCGGGAAAAACGACTCCCGCGAGACCGCCCACCGCCTGGTGGAGCTGCTGCGCGGGATCGACGCACACATCAATTTAATCCCGCTTAACCCGACCGGCGGCTTCGCTGGGACGCAGAGCGAGTCTGGCCATGAGTTTCAGAAAATCCTAATCGCCGGCGGCTTCCCCTGCACCTTCCGCCAGCGTCGCGGCATCGATGTGGCGGCTGGCTGCGGGATGCTCAAGGCCGAGAAACGGGCGCGGATTTCTCCCTGACTCAGCGAGATTACCAAATGAAGGGAAATTTCCCCGAAATTTGCGGTTTGCAAGTTGGCCATCCCGGCCTTGAATTCCAGCCTGTCCATGAGCCATCCCACCTTCCGCATTGCCATCGGAGCCGACCACGGCGCCGTCGATTTGAAAAACGCTGTTATCAAGCACTTAAAAGCTGTCGGCCACGAGGTCACAGACTTCGGCACACAGACCCACGAATCCGTGGATTATTCGGATTACGCAAACCTCGTCGCGCGTAATGTCGCGGACGGCACCTACGATTTTGGAATCCTCGCCTGCACGTCCGGCGTGGGCATGTGCATCACCGCGAACCGGCACCGCCACGTGCGCGCGGCAAATGTGCGCTCGGTCGAGGAAACTGTGACCACGCGCGAGCACAACGACTCAAACGTGCTCTGCCTCAGCGGAAAATTCACAGATGAAGCGACGGGCATCGCCATGGCAGATGCATTCCTCGCCACCCACTTCGCTGGCGGCCGTCACGAAGCACGCGTTTGCAAAGCCTCCGGCAGCCGTATCGCCGAGACAGATCCCGCGATTTATGCTGCTATCACCGCAGAGGAACACCGCCAGCGGAACAACATCGTGTTGATCGCATCGGAAAATTTCGCCTCGCCTGCCGTGATGGAAGCGCAAGGCTCACTCCTCACCAACAAGTATGCAGAGGGATACCCCGGCAAGCGCTGGTATGGCGGCTGTGAAAATGTGGACGTGGTCGAGCAACTCGCTATCGACCGCGCCAAGCAGCTCTTCGGTGCCGAGCACGCGAACGTCCAGCCGCACTCCGGCTCACAGGCGAACACCGCCGTTTACTTCTCCGTCCTCAAGCCGGGCGACAAGATCTTCACGATGGACCTCGCCCACGGCGGTCACCTCACCCACGGCCATAAGGCGAACTTTTCCGGCCGATTTTACGATGTCACCCACTACGGAGTCTCACCAGACGACGAACGCATCAACTACGACGAACTCGAAAAAACCGCTCGCGAGCTCAAGCCCGCGTTGATCACCGTGGGAGCATCCGCTTACTCGCGGATCATCGACTTCGAGCGCATGGGCAAGCTCGCCCGCGAGGTCGGCGCGTATCTATTTGTGGACATGGCCCACATCGCAGGCCTCGTCGCTGCCGGGCTACACCCGAGTCCCTTCCCGCACGCAGATTTTGTGACATCCACCACTCACAAGTCGCTGCGCGGCCCACGCGGCGGCATCATTCTCTGCAAGGAAGAATTCGCGAAAAAAATCGACTCGCAGGTTTTCCCGGGCATCCAAGGT
>JANMYL010000104.1:0-11610 GCA_031382045.1 Akkermansiaceae bacterium
CCCACGCCCACGCTTGGAAAATCTTATCGGAAGTCGCCTAGCGAAGTACCCTGTCGTGGCGGTTCTAGGGGCTCGGCAAACGGGGAAAACCTATATGGCCAAACGGTTTGCAAGCAGTCCAGCACATCATTTTGATCTAGAGAACAGCTACCAAGCCCAGGCCTTGGAAGACAATGCGTTGACGATTCTGGGAAGTTTGGAAGGTACGGTGGTGATTGATGAAATCCAAGAACTGCCATCGATCTTTCCGGCGTTGAGGGTTTTGGCAGACCGGGAACCAACGGTTGCGCGATTCGTCATTTCCGGAAGCGTGTCTCCCCGGATCATCCAAGGAATCAGCGAGAGCTTAGCTGGTCGCGTCGCCACACTAGAAATAGGCGGCTTCGATCTGGAGGAGACCGGTGCGGAAAACTGGAACCGGCTTTGGTTGCGCGGAGGTCATCCACCTTCGTTTCTGGACGATACCGATGAAGGTTCCATGGAGTGGCGGGCAAACTACATGGAGCGTCTTTTCGGGCGGGATCTGCGGATTTGGTCAAACCTCAGCCTGCATCCCTCGCAGACTAGGAAGTTGATGACTTTGATCGCGGATTGTACCGGCAGGGCATGGAATCACACGGCTGCCGCCACGTTGCTGGGTGTGGATGTGAAAACCATCCAGCGCTATGTGGATGTTCTGGAGGCGGCCTACCTCATCCGCCTTCTACCTCCGCTAGAGGCGAACGTTCGCAAGCGCTTGCGAAAAGCGCCGACCATCCATCTTCGGGACAGCGGGATCGGCCATGCCTTATTGGGCGTGCAAAGTCGAGAGCGCTTGGAAATTCACCCGCGCATGGGTCAGTCTTGGGAGAGCTTTTGTGTGGATCAGATCATCCGGCTCACACAAACCCGTCCTGAGTATTGTTTCACTTTCTCCGTACAGAGCGGCTCAGAAATTGATCTCATTCTGGACCGTCCTGATGGGCGATATGGTTTTGAAATCAAAACGTCGGAGAACAGCCGTCCCACTGCTGGGGATCGGGAGCTTTTGAAAATTCTCAACTTAACAGCTTTGCATCAAGTAAGGCGAGGAGAGGGTTGCTACGACCTCGGAGACGGACTTTTCTCGACAGGCATTCTGTCTTTGGTCGAAGTATGCCGATCTTTACAAAACTGCTAGCCCATAAATAGGCGGGAATTTTTATCGAGCACCACATGACCGTCGCCGCCGAGGCCGACTGGATCCTCGGCGTCGGCCCCGAAGCCGACGACGCCGGCGGCCAAATCATCGCTTCAGGCCCGCCGGAGAAAATCGCCAGGTCCAAGACCTCGCGCACCGCCCCGTTCTTGCTCACAGCACTCCGATGAGAAGTGCCCAACGCGTTCAATGGACCGCTGAATATCACCAGTGAGAATCTAAGAGGTTCGGTGCACTGGCGGCCATCCAGAAATTCCTGAGATTATCCTTTCTCTGTCTTGATTCCTCCGGTTAAAGGTAGATGGTCAATGGCTATCATAACACAAACCAAATCCTAACCTCCTCACACATCATGGGCATTCTATCTTGGATATTTCTCGGCCTCATTGCCGGAGCACTTGCTAAATTCATTATGCCTGGTAAAGACCCTGGTGGCATCTTTGCCACCATCCTCATCGGAATTATCGGCGGACTTGTCGGCGGTTTTCTCGGAAGCCTCATCGGTTTTGGTAAAGTCCAGTCGTTCGATCTCGGCGGGGTTTTAATCGCAACAATCGGAGCTATTGTGACGCTTATCATCTATCGAATTATCAGAAAAAACTGAGCATCCACTCATTCTTCTCACATGCGATAAACTACAAACATGCAAAGACACGGAATGGCATTTTAGACGTCCACTCCAACAGTCATGCGCCGTCACCATCAATTACCTCGGGATTGGTGGAAAACTACAATGTTACAAAGGCCTGCGCTGCATGGCGCTAATTCTGGCCGCAGATGGCGGTTTCCAGCAACAGCAGGTTGCCTTGCATTACGTCCTCGAAGCAAGTAGGCGGTTAAGCTCTTTTGTTGCTTTGTCTGCATTCTGAACTCCCAACAGTGGAAGCGGAAGTTAATCACTTTTTCTGCGAATTTCCTTATCACTCAAGTCATTCGGCCTTGCTTGCGGCGATGTCATCAACTGTTAAGAAGCTGTCTTCGATGGCAACTCACCGGAGACACTGAGCGCTGCCTCAAATTTGCGTCTGAAATCAGCTCACCGTCCAATCAGGTCAGTTTCCACCCTATCGGCCAAAACTACGGCGACGACGAAGAGCGGCGAACGCAAACCCTCCCGCAATCAAACCAAAAGTCGTTGGTTCTGGTATAACGGTGAATTTTCCAGCCATACCCGGATGACTTGTCACCGTGCAAGTGTACCAGAAATCGCCGACTTGACTCGGAGTCCAACTGATAGTGTTACCGGGACTTCCTGGGTTAGCTGTAAAATTAGCGATCGGGGTCAGAGTGGCGTTGTTTATGGCAGTTGAGTCAGTAGTAGTCCTAGAATAAGTTCCATCTGTTCCGCTCATAAAAACAGCAGCGGTGTTGTTCATAATGACGAAAGGATGCGCCGCAGTGGTTCGCTGGAAGGTGTAAGTCTGCCCGAGCGTTAGGATCAGTGTTGGATCAGCGATGTTCGAAGAGCTGAGCGGAGGCGCACCCGACGGATCGGTCCAATTAAAAAGAAAATCCGACGCGCCATTATTTCCAAGGGTGAAGGCGACTCCCTCGGTTACCGAGTATTTACTTGTGCTGACAAGCGTGGTCACGGCGTGCGACATGGTCGCCAGAAGGAAAAAGCTTGATGCGATGCTAAATGGAATGAATCGTAAATGAGTTTTGTTTTTCATAATTCTCAAAGCGAATGGTAAGTAAGGCTGGTCCTGCACCCACACAAGAGGAAAAAAATTGTCAAGAATCCAGGTCATTTTCTTACCCAACGAGGGGAATGGTGGCGCCACAGACACCAGCACCGGCGGTCACGCACGACTTTCCGCAAGGTTGATCGCCCATGATTTGTTCATCCATTGCCGAATCACATCCGAAGTGGATACTCGCTGGAAACAAACACCTCTATCGAAAAGGCTGGGAAACCACGAGCCGAATCGCACTTCTCTCCATCGCGTTAAAAATCGGTGCCGGTGGGGTAATTGAAGAATTCTTTCTGTGACACGCTTCTTAAAAAATTCGCAACCTATATTAATAGGTCGAAGAAAGTAGGGTTTCACCCTATCGATTATATCATCGTTAGAGTTGATGCTCTGGGCTTCCACCAAATACGTTAATCATTTTTGGTCGGGATAAATACAACTAACTACAAAATGAAAAATAATATTAAAAAAATTAGATTGGCACAATTATTCTCACTTTTGTGCTTCACTGGAATCGGTTCAGCATCCGGAGCGGCGATATCATCAAAAGACGGTAATATACAAACAACTGCCGATACTAACCACAGGTCGGATGGCCTGCCAATGCTCGATACAGGCGTTAAAGAACTCGGCTTGAGCGGAAAACTTAACTGGGAAGAAGATACAGTCTATAGCTTTGATATTAGCTACGGGCGATTCTTTACACCCAACTGGCTCCTCGGCGGAGAAGCAGGAATCAGTGGTATTGATGGTGAACAAGACTACCGCGCCGGCCTATTTGCTGAATACAACTTTCTCACAAACACACCGTGGGTTCCGTTTGTTCGTGCAACTGCTGGCTACGTGCACCCGAGCACAGGTGATGATGGCGGGCTGCTCGATCTCGACGCAGGTGTCAAATATTTCTTTCGCTCGAATCTCGCCATTTCGGCGTCTATCGGCGGGGGATGGACTACCAGCGGAGATTCCGACTTCGAGAAACAGGTCAATCTCGGTTTGAAATTCTACTTCAACTGAGCCACTCATGCAGCACGGACGTTGGCCGTGCTGCTTTGTGAGCTTCTATCCAGTCCACCAGTTTAAATCCTCCTGTGATCCAGCAAGCGACCTTCCGCAACTAGTCAAAGCTCTGGCAACCATCAGGACAGGTAAACCCATTCCTGAATCGCACTGTTTTTGAGCCCCATCTGGGTAGAAAACGAGAGTCGGCTTCAAGATAATATTGCAGCCAGACTTTACGATGTCGTCGAGTCAATCATCGCCACTTACTATATGGTGGAGTTCTCGCGCATCCCAATCGCCGGATTTTATTCACCGGCTCTCCGTATTCCGAAGAATGAGGCAAAACCCAACGTCGTCTTCCTCTAAGCGTGGCTCGCCCAAATCCCTGAAGCCACCGCCTCACACTCAAAAGCCGTAAACCTGGTCCAGACATGCTGTGACGACGCCGGTCTATCAGTGCTCTGCGATTACACCGGAGCCTTCAGCACAGACTGCGAGCGGATAGTCATGACTTTCCTCGCCGCCGCCACCCAAATCTCCATTGCGGCGGTGCATTGAGCCCTCTTACTGAAAGGAAAATGGCGTGCACCATTCAGTGAGGTTCATTCTTGGAATAAGTTCCGACAACTTTTGAATCGCGCGGCGTTTTCATCCCTGAAAGGCTAGCGCCAGACGTAGAACATCGCACTCTTCATGAAAATCCACCATCCTGCTCTTAATTCTTACCGCCGCTCCGGTTTCACTTTGCTTGAAATGGTCATCGTGCTCGGCATCATCGCAGTCCTCCTTGGAGGATCGATAGCTCTCATCGGTAAAGTCAAAGACGGCGCAAAACTCCAGCGTGTCGATGCCGACTTCAACGCAGTCAGCGCAGCATTAATGACTTACAAACTCAATGCTGGAAGTTATCCGACGACCCAGCAAGGCCTCCAAGCCCTGGTCACCAAGCCAAGTAGCACTCCTCAGCCACGTCGCTGGACCTCCCTTTCCAAGGCAGTTCCCACAGATCCATGGGGCAAAGCCTACGGCTATAAATTCCCTGGTAAGAATGATGCCACCGAATTTGAGCTGATAAGTAGTGGCCCCGATGGCATCGACAGCACTCCAGATGATCTCAGCAGCCAAGTCGAATAAGCAGCTCAAGGGTTTTTCACTCATTGAGATCGTCGTGGTATTGGCCATCATTGGTTTGGTCATAGGCGGCGCGTTTGGGCTGATGATTCACTCATCCGACGAGCGAATTTTGCGTAAAACTTCCGGCGAAATTGAACTCATGGCCAAGCGCGCCCGCACCATCGCGATTCTCAACCAGACCCCTTACGCGCTAGAATTTCGCGAAGGCGTGGTCCGCCTCCTGCCACTGGCGCAGGCTGGATTGAGCGAAAAGAAAAACCGCCGCAACAAACCCGAAACGGACGCCGGAAGTGCCGACGAGACCCGCCAGCTCAATCTTGAAAATGGGATGGCCATCCTCATCCGCCGTTGGAATTCCGCGGAATGGCTGCCCACCGTCAAACAAGCCGTCCACGTCTGGCGCTTCGATCCCGACGGGCTTTGTGAGCCAATCTCCGTCCGACTCGCGCTCGATAAAAGCTGGGCCGAGGACATCTATCACCCGCTCACCGGCACCATCCGTGAAAGCCAGCTCGAAGCCCAATGAACAGCTCTCTTCACTCCGGTAAACGCGGATTTCTTCTCCTTGAGATGATTCTGGCGCTCTCCGTTTTTGGTATCGCTGCCACTGGCTTCGCCGTCGCGCTGCATCGCATGGCCGCCGTCGCCGGGCTAGCCCAGAGCGAATTGCGGATCACTCGGATTTTGGAAAGTGCGCTCGATGAGACGCTTTCCCTGCCAGTTCTCGAAGTGGGCACCACCAATACCAGCGTCGGCGATACTGGCATCGAGCTCGATACCACCGTCGAGCTAATGGAGAACCTAGAAAACGAGGACGGCCAGCTCCTTCAGGAAATGTACCTCATCAAAGTCGAGGCCAAGTGGTTTGCCAACGGCGAGTGGCAAACCCGCAGCGTGGACACTTGGCGCTACGGCCGCATGTATCAGCCATGATCACGACCTCCCTCAAATCCCGGCCTCGCGGCTTCACGCTGCTCGAGCTCGTCATCGCCATGGGCTTGCTGGCGCTGCTGGTCGGCATGGTTTTCACCACCGCCCGCACCTCGCTGGCCTTGGGAAATACCATCGTGCAAACCCAAAATGAGGAAATGCTCCATCAAGCGTTTTTCGAGCTTCTTAACCGGCGCTTCACCTCCCTACCCGGAAATGCCCGCTTCGACCTTCAAGTGCAAGATTCTGGAGCCCACTATATCTCCGATCTCACTCTCCAAAATGTCCCGCTCAGTTTCTCGTGGGGCGGCCAGACCCGCATCGCCAAGGCCGTTCAGCTCAGCACCGTGAAACGCCGTAGCGGCTTTCTCGACATCGTCCTAAAATACTACGAAAACGAAATTCTCCAGGATTCTACCGCCGCTGCCAAATCCACTGCCGGCGATGCAAAGCCCTTCGCGGAAATTGTCCTTCTCTCCGATGTCCGCTACTTTGAATGGCGCACCCTCGACGGCCGCTCGATGGAGTGGCAATTCGACTGGGAAGCGCAAGGCCGTCTGCCTTTACAAATCGAACTCACCATGGCCATCGGGGCCACAGGCGAGGAAATCCGCCAGATTTTCTGGGTCCCGCCAAAGCAAAACCCAGAAGTCCTGATGCGCCAAATGCAGCAAGGCGGCACTCCGAACAGCGGCGAAAACGGCGGAGTCCCACCTATCCAAGTCGATCCCGGCGGCGTTCTGCTACCTCCCGGGGTTGAAACTCCAGCGCAATGATTTCCTCATCCGTCAACACCCGGAAATCTCGCGGCGCCGCGCTCATGGCAGTGCTCTGGCTCATCGCGATTCTCTCGATGGCCTGCATGGCTACGCTGCGCGTCATCTCCTTCGACATGGAGCTCGCCTCCGCCAAAGTCCACGGCTCACGCGCCCGCCAAGTCGCAGAAATGGGCATCGCGGTCGGCTCCAATCCCGCCGTCAAACGCTCGGATCCACTCCTCCGCTACAACAACGGCGAAACCGGCGAGAGCTACGAAGTCCGAATCACCACCGAAGGCGGCCGCTTCAATATCAACGCCCTCATCCTCCAAGGAGACAAAGCACTCCTAAAATCCATGTTTATGGACTGGGGACTCGAACTCGATGACGCCCAAGAAATCACCGATGCACTCGCCGACTGGGTGGACGCCGATGACGACGAGCAACTCAACGGCGCAGAAAAAAAATACTACGAAGCCGAGGGCCGCATCAATCAGCCCTTCAACCGACCGTTTTACGATGTCGATGAAGTCAGCCTCGTCCGCGGCATGGACCTCGTCGAAGCCGTCCGCCCGGATTGGCGGAACTGGTTCACCATCTGGAGCAGCGGCCCGCTCGATCTCAATGAAGCATCCGCCGAGCTAATCGCCGCCGCCGCCGAGATTTCCGTAGAGGAAGCCGACGTGATCCCCGAAACCGTCCGCGGCTCCGATGGCGTGCGCGACACGCTCGACGACGTGCCCTACGAAAATGCCGCCGCCGCGCTTGATCTTTTGGGAATAGACGCAAAGGGTCGCCCAGACATTGCCAAACGCTTCACCGTGAAGGACACCACCACCCGCATCGAGAGCATCGGCTTCGCCGAAGGTGCCAAACGCAAAATCACCGCTATCATTCGCAACCGCACCGGGAAACCGGCTCTCCTCGAACGCACCGAAGAAATCATCCCGTGAGCAAAACCACCGACAACGTGCTTCTCGTCCCCGGCGAATCCGGCTGGGAAATCTGGACCGGCCCATCCACCGCCGCCTTCACTCTCCACGCCGCCACCGCCATTGAGCGTGCGGCCGATCTCACCGACCTCCCAGCCGGCGATCTCCTCCTGTTTTTCCCGGTGAAGTCGCTCACGGCTATCCCGATGCGCGTCTCCAGCGATGACGACGCCCTTTTCCCCGATCTTGCCGCCCTCCATGCCGAGCGCCTCGGCCTCCGCCCGGACCCGATGGCCGGTCAGCTCACCGACCTCTTCGTCATCGCCCGCGAGGCGGAAAACACCGCGCTCGTCTCCATCCAGCTCCGCGCTCCTGGCGAAGGTGAAATGCCGCCACGCGGCCCTAAAAGCTTTGATATTTCCGCCCGCGCCTATCCGCTCACCGGAGATACGCTGGCCGTCTGGAAAGAATTTGGCCGCTGGGTATTCGCCCTCTCAAATCAGGGAAATCTCGTTTATTGCCAGGCCACTTCCGGCACCTCCGCCCAGCCCGACGAAGCACTCGCCCGAGAAGTCCGCCTCGCGCTTATCCAGCTTTCCATGCAAGGCCTTGAGATCGAGCCCGCCCGCGTCGTCTTCTGGACGAGCTCGGAAAATCCCGATTCCGCCGCCCTCACCGCCGCCTTCAAGGTCCCCGTCGAAATTTCCCCACGCCCGGCCCCCGTCCTGCCGGCACCACTCAGCAAGCTGCTCCCGGCCGATGTCCGCGCTGCCCGCCGCGCTGCCCAGCGCCGCCAGAGAGTCATGCTCGGAGCTGCCGCCGTCGCTCTCATCTACCTCGGCATCATTGGCTGGTTCGGCTACGGCCTTTGGAAAGACCATTCAGAAACCCAAAACCTCCTCCAGCAAGCCGCCGCCGCCGCTCCCGAGGGCGAGGCCTACGCCGCGCATGTCGCTAAATGGGACGAACTCGCTCATGTCGTCGAATTAGAAAATGCCCCGGTAGATATCCTCAGCCGCATCTCCGCCTGCATCCCGCCCAACAGCGGCCTCCGCCTCAAAACTGCCGAAATCAGCGCCACCGAAATCAAGCTCATCGGCGAGGCCCCCCAATTCCAAGCCGTCAGCTCCTTCAGCCTCAACCTCGGCAAAAACACCGACCTCGCCAACTTCAAGTGGCAGACCCCAGAACCCAATCAATCCACTCGCGGTTGGGAATTTGTCTTCAGCGCCGATGTTCCCTCCGCGCAGCCCTGATTTCACCGACAAGATTCTCCCGGCACGGCATTAAAAGCTTAACAACCCATTCATTTCCCACCTCTTCTCCATGTCTGACCGCGAAAAAAAACTGCTCATCTTCTTCGCCATCGCAGGATTTGCGATTCTCAATCTTCTCGCTTTCAACTTCGCAACCACTCAGCGTCAACAAGTCAATATCCAGCGTAACCAAGCGCAGCAAAAGCTCGCCACCGCCGAGATGTTCCGCGAGAGCAGCGCCCAAGTGACCGACCAAATCGCCTGGCTCGCTGAGCGCGAGCCACAGCCCGCCGCCAATCAAGACGTCCAAACTAAGCTCCAACAACTCGCCGAGAGCGAGGCCAAGACCGCCGGCCTCACCATCAAAAACCAAAAACCCCTTTCCACCGATTCTGCCGAGGGCCGCCACTACCACCGCGCCAAAATCCAAATCACCGTCACCGGCACCGAGCAGGCCCTCTATCAATGGTTCGACAAGCTCAACCTGCCCGACCAGCTCCGCATCGCCTCGCAAATCCGGCTCACGCCGAACCAACAAGACGACACCAAGATCGACTGCACCGCCACCATCGAGCAGTGGTTCGTCCCGTCCACCACCTGAATCCCGTGCATATTTTGAAATCTCCGGCCTCAATCCACATCCTCCTTCTCCTCGCCTTCAGCGGCTTGGCCGCAGCGGATTTACCCAATAAAGCCCCCATCAGCCGCTACACCAGCCTGTGGACTAACTCCCCTTTCACCTCGAAGCCACCGCCGCCCGAGGCCGGCCCTCTCAATAACCCGCTCGATGACTACGCGCTCATCGGCGTTTCCCCCATCAGCGGGAACGACAGCTACCGCGTCACGCTCATCAACAAGAAAAAACCCGACGAGCGCATCACCGTAGAATCCAATAAAACCGCCACAGGCTTCAAAATCCTAGGCGTCACCCGCAAGCCCGGCAATCCCTTGAGCACAGTCGTCCGCATGTCATCTGGCTCCATGACCGGCACCGTGGGATTCGACGAGAAACTACTCACCATCGCCGCCGCGAAGCCGCCACAAATCGCTCCTCCGCTGGTGCCCGGCCAACTGGCACCAGTCACCGCAGCCGGCCAAGTGCCAGCGCGCCAACCCCGCCCCCGCGTCGTCCCGGGGCCCGCCCCCCAAACCGGTGTCCCAGCTCAGCCCGGTCAACCTGCCCAGCCTGTGCCCGTGCCCCAAACCAACGCCCAGCGCCCGGCCCGCCGTGGCAATTAATTTTTCAATCTAAAACTCTCATTTTTCGTCATGTCCGTCACACGCTCTATCGCCTTTCTACTCCTTGGTTTCGCCGCCGCATTTGGCCAAGAACCCGCTCCGGATGCTCCTCCCGGAGTCCCCGTTCCCGGCTTAGTCCCGCCCGCCCCGGCCGGCGCTCCCGACGCGCAATCCAGCGTGCCTCTGGGAGACACCAAAATCATAACCGACATCAACGAGCCTAAGCTCACCGGCAACGCACTTTCAGGACTCTACCGGACCTACACCGGCCGCCGCGTCATCGTCTCCGCCGCAGCCGCCGTCGCAGAGTTCTCCTTCGTCCAAGAAGCCACGCCCCAAGACCCACTCACCTTCGCCGAGGCCGCCGAACTCCTCAAAAAAGCCGCCACCATCGAAGGCTTCGTCTTCGTCCCCGACGCAGAGTCTCCCAACCTGGACATCCTCACCCACACCAGCGGCATCCGCCCCACCGCCCGTGGCATCTCGGTTTACAACGAAAACGACACCCTGCCCAGTGGCGATGCCGTCATTTCCTATGTCATGACGTTCAGCTACATCAAGCCTGCCGAGGCCGTCAATACCTTCACCCAGATCATCGGCCAATTCGGCGCCTACGGCTCCATCGCCGCCGTAGCCAACGCCTCCGCCATCGTCATCACCGAGAACACCTCGCTCATCCGCAAGCTCATCGACCTTAAAAAAGAAATCGATAAGCCCGGCTCCGTTCAAGGCACCCGCTTCATCAAAGTTCAATTCGCTGACGTCACTGAGATCGCCGCCACCCTCACCACCCTCCTCACCGCCCAGCAGTCCACCCAGAAAACCGCTGGCATCCAGCGTGCCGACGCCGCGCAGGCAGCACCTGCGGGAAACATTCCCCAAATAACTGGCGCTGCGCCCACCGGCGGCGCAGGTGAAGACACTCCCGTCCAAATCATCCCCGATCCCCGCACCAACCGCATCTTCGTCATGGGTCGCCCCGTGGACCTCCTTTTTGTAGAGGGCCTCGTCCGCGAGTTCGACGTCGAGACCAGCGAGAAAAACTTCCTTCGCCGTAAACTCCGCTTCCTCACCGTTTCAGAGTTTCTGCCCATCGCCGGCGACGCCCTCACCCGCGCCTTCAGCGGCACCGGCGACAGCGGGGGCAGCGCCCAAGGCGGAGCTGCCGGCGGTGCCCAAGGTGGCGGAAACCGTGCACAAGCTAACAGCGGCCAAACCTCCAACTCAAGCCGCAGCAGCGGCAACAGCCGCAACAGCCGCAACAACAGCTCTGGAGCCAACTTTGGAGGCTCCTCATCCGGCGGCAGCGGCGGCTTCGGCAGCGGTGGATCCAGCGGCGGCGGTGGCAGCGGCGGCCTCGGCGAGCCCGATGTCAGCTCAGCCCCAGAATCCGTCCTCGTCGGCCGCACCCTGCTCGTCGCCGACAACATCACCAACTCCATCGTCGTCCAAGGTCCGCCTTCTGGCCTGGAAATCATCGAACGCCTA
>JANMYL010000130.1:0-6925 GCA_031382045.1 Akkermansiaceae bacterium
ATCAAATTTAGGCGATGAATTTAACCTGGAGGATCGTTGCTCGCCAGCTGGTAACTGGGCAGCTCGAGGGTCGAGCTGGAGGTGGCTGTCTAAAGTTGGAAAGTGTTACAAATTTATGTATTTGCAGACGTCCTGAGCTAACACTTGTTTTCTACCTCAAGTCCCTGGCAATCGCAGTTTATCCAATTCTAGTTCGATGATTCGTTCGCATTGCTCGATTTGGAGTTGTCGGCGCCCGCGCGCCTCCTCGGCCAATTGTTCGAGTGTGTCGATGTCGTAAAGATAGACTTCTTCGATTTCACCGACTGTGGGGTCGATGTCGCGCGGCACGGCGATATCGATAAAAAACAGTGGCCGGTATTTGCGTGCACGGCGGGCTTTTTCTACGTCCGCTCGCAAGACGATAGCGTGGGGTGCGCCGGTGGAGGAAATGACGACATCCACTCGCTCCAGCACTTTTTGCCAGTCGTCGAAACGCACCGCGCTGCCGCCCATTTCGGTTGCCAGTTCTTGGGCACGATCGAACGAACGGTTTGCCACGAAAATCGATTTGGCCCCGCGGGAAACCAGACTTTGCGCGGTGATACGGCTCATTTCCCCCGCACCGAGGATCATCACTTCGCTGTCTTTGAGGTGGCCGAAAATCTTCTCTGCCAGATCCACGGCGACGTTTCCAACGGACGTTGAACCTTCCTGAATAGAGGTTTCGGTTCTTACTTTTTTACCGACTCCGAACGCCCGCTGAAAAACCTTGTTCAGGATCGCTCCGGTCGCACCGGCTTCATGTGCTGAGCGGTAAGCTTGTTTGACTTGGCCGAATATTTCCGTCTCTCCAAGCATCATCGAGTCGAGTCCGCTGACTACCCGGCAGAGATGACGAGCGGCTTCAGTTTTCTCTTTGCGGTAGAAATGGGCGGCCACGCTGGAGTCCATTTGGATTTTTTGCGCCAACCGCACCTCGATTCGTTCAAAGGCGGCGTGTGCGCCATCTGCGGCGAAGTAGAATTCGGTGCGATTGCAGGTGGAGATGACGACCGCTTCAGTGGCTTCGGCCAGTGCGATCAGCTCATTGGAGGCCTCGCCCAATTTGGTGGTGCCGACAGCGAAACGCTCCCGCACTTCCACGGGGGCAGTGCGGTGATTGAGGCCGAGGCAAAGAAGGTCCATCAGACGAAGGCGAAAACCGCGAGAGACAGGACGAATAAAACCACCGCCGACAGCGATAGCCGCCGACCCGTCAATCCCCGCAATTGTTTGACCGCGAGCAGCACGATGTAGCCTGCCCAGACGGCAACTGCGGCGATCAAGTGACCCCAGGCCGATGCTTTTTGTGGCATGATGAATCCCGCCACGATCCCGACAGTCAGCAAACCTCCGCCGAGCCACAACAGGCGTTCCAGTGAAATGAGTAATTCTCGGACTGGCGGCAGGTTGCGAAAAAGTCCGCTTTTCAGGTGTTGTTCCTTCAGTTGGCGGTCGAGCACCAGGAACATCACGCTGGCCACGGCGGCGAGGGCGAGCGCGCCGTATGCCAGCACCGACATGGCAGAGTGGGTTTCATGCCACGGATTTCCACCTAAGATTTTTGCAGGATTGACGGTCAACGTGCCGGGAACCAGCGCCAGTGCTTGGAAAATCACCACCACAGGAGCCGTGAAAACTCCGAGTAATGAGATCCGGTAAGCCGGGCCGACCAGTAGGTAAAACATCGTCAGCGACCAAGCGAGAAAGGCGAGGATTTCCCCGCGGTCGTTCAGCGGGCAGGCGGCGCGTAATTCGCCGCGCACTGCGAGAAATCCGATTTGGCAGAGGAATGCACCGATCATCCATACCACCGTCCAGCGACTGCGGTTGCCGCGGTGGACCGAAATTATACCCAAAACCCCACCCACAGCAGCGAGCAGGGTGGCGGCGATCAAAAACCAGCGGTCCATGACCAATCCTTGCCGCTGCTGAGTCGGCCGCGCAAGCATCAACATGGATCGATTCAAGCGAAGGGGTTGATCTCTTGTTGGCTTTTTTCGCTGCGCCTGAAGCTCTTCTCCCTTGCCCGGCACGATGCTTCATGCTTGCCTCTCGCCCTCATGAAAATCGTCGTCGCTTACTCCGGTGGTCTTGACACCTCCGTCCTTCTTCTCTGGCTCAAGGCTAAATACAATGCAGAAATCATCGCCTATTGCGCAGATGTCGGCCAGGGCGACGAGCTCGACGGACTTGAAGCCAAAGCGCTTTCCACCGGTGCGTCCAAGTGCTTCATCGGCGACCTTAAAGAAGATTTCGCTGCCAACTACATTTTCCCAATGATCCAGGCGGGCGCGATCTATGAAGGCCGCTACCTACTTGGCACGTCAATCGCCCGCCCCTGCATCACCAAGGACATGATAGACATCGCACTCGCCGAGGGAGCGGACGCCATCGCCCACGGAGCCACCGGCAAGGGCAACGATCAAGTCCGTTTCGAACTCTCCGCAGCCGCTCTCGCGCCTAACGTAAAGTGCATCGCTCCCTGGCGCGACGCCGAGTTCCGCAAGGAATTCCCCGGCCGCGCAGAAATGATCGCCTACGCCGAGGCCAACAATATTCCAATCAAGGCCTCCATGAAGAAGCCCTACTCCATGGACCGAAATCTCCTCCACATTTCCTTCGAGGCCGGAGCGATGGAAGATCCTTGGTATGACGCCACCACTCCCGCAGATACTGACATGTATGTCCTCTCCGTTTCTCCCGAAGACGCGCCGGACCAAGCGGAATACATCGAAATACTCTTCGAAAAAGGCAACGCCATCGGCCTCAAACACAACAACCTTTCCGCAATCCTTGGTGAGCTCGGAGACGTCAAAACCACTGGCCAGCAAGACGGCTACGCCCTCTTCACGCCCTACGGCATCATGCGCGTGCTCAACTTGCTCGGAGGACGCAACGGTATCGGTCGCATCGATATCGTGGAAAACCGCTTCGTGGGCATGAAATCCCGCGGGATTTACGAAACCCCCGGCGGCACCATTCTACTAGCCGCTCATCGCGATTTGGAAACCCTTGTCGTGGATCGCGAGTCCATGCATATCCGGGACAGCCTCATCCCGAAATACGCGCAATTAGTTTACAACGGCTTCTGGTTCGCCCCCGAGCGCGTTGCCATCCAAGCTCTTGTCACCGAGACTCAAAAAACTGTGACCGGGGAAGTTCGCATGAAGCTGTACAAAGGCAACGTCATGCAGGCCGGCCGACGCTCGCCATTTAGCATGTACTCCGAAGCCGTCGCCACCATGGAAGGCGGCCAAGAAGAAGCGTATAACCAGGACGATGCCACAGGCTTTATCGCCCTCAATGCCCTTCGCCTCAAAGCCACCGCCCGCCAAGGTCAATAAAGGGGAAGTATTGATTTACGCATCTGCCATGTCTTGACGCGGCCCACTGATTCGCCAGATGCTTCGCCCGCGATGAACGATATTACCCGCCCTTTTTCCAGTCCGCTTGTTGATGGTCCAGACCGCGCTCCCAGCCGCGCGATGCTTTACGCCGTTGGTTTCAAAAAAGACGACTTCACCAAGCCCCAGATTGGCATTGCTTCAACTTGGAGCCAAGTCACGCCGTGCAACATTCACATCGACAAGCTCGCCATTGAATCAGCCAAAGGTGTGGATGCTGCAGGAGGAAAGGGGATCATCTTTAATACCATCACTATTTCTGATGGAATTTCGATGGGCACCGAGGGGATGAAATACTCGCTGGTGTCCCGAGAAGTCATTGCCGACTCCATCGAGACAGTCGTCGGCTGCGAAGGAATGGACGGCTTTGTCGCCATCGGCGGTTGTGACAAGAATATGCCTGGCTGCTTGATGGCGATGGCTCGCATGAACCGAGCCTCCGTTTTCGTTTACGGCGGCACTATTCTTCCCGGTTGTGCCACCATCAAAGGCGAGCAAAAGGACTTAGATATCGTCTCCGTTTTCGAAGCAGTGGGTAAACACGCCAGCGGTGAATTCACTGACGAGGAACTCGAAATCATCGAGTCATCTGCCATCCCGGGCGCCGGGTCCTGCGGCGGTATGTACACCGC
This sequence comes from Akkermansiaceae bacterium, assembly GCA_031382045.1. Lineage (GTDB taxonomy): Bacteria > Verrucomicrobiota > Verrucomicrobiia > Verrucomicrobiales > Akkermansiaceae > Luteolibacter. The sequence continues at coordinate 4,061 of JANMYL010000130.1, forward strand.
GAATACCATGGCCAGCGCCATCGAAGCACTGGGCATGTCGCTGCCTAATAGCTCTGCCCAGAACGCCATTTCTGATGACAAAATGCGCGATTGTTTCGACGCCGGAGCAGCCGTCCTCAATCTCCTCAAGCTGGGTATCAAGCCGCGTGACATTCTCACCAAGAAGGCCTTCGAAAATGCCATTACCGTGCTCATCGCCCTCGGCGGCTCGACCAATGCTGCGCTTCACATCCCCGCCATCGCCCATTCGGCTGGCGTGGATGTTACCATCGACGACTTCGAGCGCATTGGCAAAAACGTCCCTGTCCTCGCCGATCTCAAGCCGTCCGGCAAGTTCTCGATGTCCGACCTCGTCGCCATCGGTGGCACGGTGCCGCTGATGAAAATCCTGCTCGATGGCGGACTGCTCCACGGCGACTGCATGACCGTCACCGGCCGGACAATGCGCGAAAATATCGAGAAATTTTGCACGCCGTATCCAGAAGGCCAAGAAATCATCCGTCCTCTATCCAATCCTATCAAAAAAGACAGCCATCTGCGTGTGCTCTATGGAAATCTCGCAGAAGGCGGCGCAGTCGCGAAAATTTCTGGTAAAGAAGGAGAGCTTTTCACCGGTCGCGCCCGCGTGTTTAATTCTGAGGATTGCGCAATGAAGGCCATTCTGAGCAAGGAAATCGTCAAGGGCGACGTCATCGTCATTCGCATGGAAGGGCCCAAAGGCGGCCCCGGCATGCGTGAAATGCTTGGACCTACCAGCGCAGTCATGGGCATGGGCCTCGGCAAGGATGTGGCGCTCATCACCGACGGTCGTTTTTCGGGCGGGAGTCACGGATTTGTTGTCGGTCATATCACCCCGGAAGCGTTCCTCGGCGGCACCATTGGCATCCTAGAAGAAGGCGATTCGATCACCATCGACGCTGTGACGAACCGCATTGATGTGAATATTTCTGATGAGGAAATCGCCAAGCGCAAGGCCGTTTGGACCCAACCTGCGCCGCGCTACACCCACGGTGTGCTCGCAAAATACGCCAAGCTCGTTTCCACAGCCAGTGAAGGCGCTGTGACGGACAAGTATTTATGAGCAATCCTTACCCATGCCAATCCTGTGGGGCTGCAATCGCTCTCGCGGACGTAAACGTCGCCAATGACATCGCGCTTTGCCGGGCCTGTGGGAAAACCATGCCGTTTTCCGAAATTGCGCCAACTCCCGGCTCGGAGAACATCGATCTGGCACACCCACCTAAAGGCGTGCGCATCGAAGAAAGCCCGATTTATGGTAAGTCGATTATTTATCGGAAAATCCCGGTGGCGGTGTTTTTCCTCATTCCGTTCACTGCGGCTTGGTCTGGACTTTCGATGTATGGCATCTACGGCTCACAGTTCAAGAAGGGCGAATTCGACTTGATGACAAGCCTCTTCGGCTTGCCGTTTCTCATCGGCACGGTGTGTCTCGTTTCCTTCATCCTCTTCTGCCTTTTCGGCCGTTGGCGCATCGGATACTCCGGCGGAGTTCTCGCTGCCGCCATGCAAGTCGGTCCTATCGGATGGACGCGGCGGCTGGTCTGTGACAAAAGCGCAAGAGTCAGCATCCGCCCCGCCAAGTGGCAGCAGAACAATGTGCCACAGAATTTGATCCAAGTGGAATGTCAGGGGAACACGTTAAAATTCGGCTCGCCCATCCCAGACGAGGCGAAAGTTTTCATCGCCGAAGCCGTCCGCCGGACGATTTCCAACAGTTAAAAATGCCAGCCTGCCACCTCAAACAGGACGACAAGAAAGCGTTCATTGGAAAGGTCGGAAATGATCTCGTCCGGACGCACGGCAAGCAGAGCTATTACAAGCCTATCGACATCCGCCGCTCAGCGGAAAGGGGCGGCTTTCCAGTGGATATCCATTGCTGGGCCTACTGCATCTTCTCATCACCGCAGGATTTCAAGGCTCTCCACGATGCTGCCGGGGAAATTTGTGATTACTCTGCCATGCGGGCGGAAGTTCTGACAGAATTCGCTAACGGAGTGTCGTTCTCGATTTTCTACATCGACCTGTCGTGGTTGGAGTGGCCAGATATCGACCTGTTTTCAGTCTTTGATGGGTTTGATCTCCTTAAATGACAATGTCGCAACCTACTTCTCATCCTAACGATCCATTGCACGGTGTGACCTTGGAGACGATCCTACGGGCGGTGGTGGACCGCCACGGTTGGGAACGGATGGCGGATCAAATCCCGATTCGCTGCTTCATGTTTGACCCTACAATCAAATCCAGCCTGACGTTTTTGCGGAAAAACCCCTGGGCTCGCAAGAAGTTGGAGGATTGGTATGTCTACGATGCGCTTCGGGATCGCTCGACGTCCTGAAGAAGCACTTAAGCCTCGTCCCCGACAACGATGCGCGGGAAGACCGGACTTGGTTTTTCGATGACGTGGCCATCAGGTAGCAAGCCCCAGTGCAAGTCGCTGAGCTTGAAATTGGTGAGAGCTGGGAGATTAAGCTGACTGGCGAGTTTCATAGCGGCATCAGGTAGGATGGGGGAGAGCAGGACCGTGGCGTGGGCGACGCTTTCCGCCAGATGATACAGAACGGTGGCGAGGCGTTCCTTGTTTTCCGGGTTTTTGTTAAGTTCCCATGGCTTCATGCGTTCGGCGTATTGGTTACAATGGACTATGTGGCGGCTGAGAGCTTCGAGACCCTTGGAGACGTCGAACTCATCCATCGCGGCTCGGTAGGCGGCGATCGATTCCTTGAGGGAACTTTGCAGCGCGGTGTCGTACGCCGTTAGATCGCCGCCGTGCTTTAGGATGCCGTTCGTGAAACGCTGGCTCATGTTGAGCGCGCGGTTGCAGAGGTTTCCGAGTTCGTTGGCGAG
>JANMYL010000163.1:0-1603 GCA_031382045.1 Akkermansiaceae bacterium
TTTGATAGAAACCGTCGATATCGTCTTGCCTTTGGAGAAATCCGAGAACAACGAAGCGCGCCGCCAAGCCGCCGCCATCAAGCTCGGCGTGCCCGTCGCGCGCATCGGCGGGATCAAACTCCGCAAGCATTCCATCGATGCCCGCCAGCGCGCCGTCAAAGTGCAGCTTCGGCTGGATGTCGCGCTGGATGGTCCCCTGCCCCCGGACGAGACGCCGCAATGGTCCGTGCCCGTCCTTTCGACTAACGCCCGCCCGGTCATCATCGTCGGTTGCGGCCCGGCGGGGATGTTCGCTGCCCTACGGTGCCTCGAAAACGGACTGAAGCCGATCTTGCTGGAACGCGGCAAAGACGCCAGTGCCCGCCGCTTCGACCTCGCTCCGCTGCTCCGCGAGGGCCGCGTCATCGAGGAGTCCAACTATTGCTTTGGCGAGGGCGGAGCCGGCACTTTTTCCGACGGCAAACTCTACACCCGCGCCACCAAGCGCGGCCCGGTCGCCAAAGTTTACGAAGTCCTCGTCGCCCACGGCGCGCCGGAGCAAATCCTCACTGACGCCCACCCGCACATCGGCTCGAATCTTTTACCCAACGTCGTCAAGGCGATCCGCCACTCGATCCTCGCCGCTGGTGGCGAAGTCCGTTTCCAAACCAAAGTCACCGATTTCCTACTCAGCGGAAATCACATCCGCGGCGTGCTCACAGCCTCTGGCGACGAAATCCTAGCAAACTCGGTGATCCTTGCGACCGGCCACTCTGCGCGGGACATTTACCGCCTGCTCGCCGCGAGGAACATCCTGCTAGAACCCAAGCCCTTCGCCGTCGGATTCCGGATCGAACATCCACAGCCGTTCATCGACCGCACGCAGTATCACCTCAACTTCGGCCAAGAACGCCCGCGCCTTTTACCCGCCGCGCGCTATCGGCTGGCCACCAAAATTCGCGACCGCGGCGTGCATTCATTTTGCATGTGCCCCGGCGGCTGGATCGTCCCAGCATCCACCGAGAATGACGAGGTGGTCGTCAATGGCATGAGCCTCTCGCGCCGCGACTCGCCCTTTGCCAACTCCGGCATGGTCTCCACAGTCGAGCCCGAGGACTTGCAGAAACTAGTCAAGGAACACGGCGTGCTCGCTGGATTGGTTTTCCAAAAGGAACTCGAGCGCACGGCCAAGCAAGCCGGTGGCGGCGGCCAAGTCGCTCCGGGCCAACGCGTCACCGATTTCCTCGATGGCAAAATTTCCTCCAACCTGCCAGACACCAGTTATTTTCCCGGCACGAAATCTGCCCCACTACACGACTTATTGCCGCAGTGGATTACCAGCCGGATGCGCGAAGGGTTACGCCTGTTCGGCCGGCAAATCCACGGCTATGTCTCCAGCGAGGCGCTGCTGCTGGGATTTGAAACCCGCACCAGCTCCCCTGTCCGGATTCCGCGCCGAGACGACACGCTCGAGCATCCTGAGATTCAAGGTCTCTACCCCTGCGGCGAGGGCGCAGGCTATGCCGGCGGCATCGTCAGCGCGGCCATGGACGGCTTGCGCATCGCCGATGCCGTGACGGCAGCTTCCAAACCTCAGGACTAACCCTCCGGATCATCGAGAAGA
>JANMYL010000250.1:0-2760 GCA_031382045.1 Akkermansiaceae bacterium
GGATCTGGTCGTGCGGAGGCAGGTCGTTTTCGCCTAACACGTTGCCTACGGCATCGGTGACTGCGCCGGAGCGGATGAGGCGCTGGACTTCCTTGCGGGAGCCGTAGCCGAGGTTGGCGAGGAGTTTGACGAGTTTCATGAAAGGGTGGTTAGCGTTTCTCGGCGGCGAGGATTTTGTAAATTCGGTCCTCAGCGACTTTCCGCCAGGCGAGTCCGCTGGTTTCAAGAGCCGCTTCGTAAGGCAACTGGCGGTTGGCGACGAGCAACAATTTCCCGCCGTGCTTGAGTGAGGCAGCGGCGACCTTGAGAAAAGCACGGCCGAGGTCCACGTCTGTCGCTTGGCCAGTGTGGAATGGCGGATTCATGACGATGGCGTCGTAAATTCCCGCCAGGCCGGTGGTGACATCGTGCCAATGATAGGAGATCTCGCGTGCGTGGCCAGCGAGGTTCTGGCGCGCGCATTCCAGGGCGCGCGCGTCCGCTTCGAACAAATCTAGCCGTTGGATTTTTGGGCAGCGCTTGAGCACGGCGTCGGATAGGAATCCCCAGCCCGCGCCGAGGTCGGCGACGTTGCCGTGAAGGTGGGCGGGTAGATGATCGGCGAGAAGGTGAGAGCCCGGATCGATGTGGTCGCTGCTGAAAATCCCGGCTTGTACGGTGAAGCCGGAAATTTTCCGCAGCTCACCGAGCGCTCGCCATTCGCGGAAAACCGTCTCATCCGCGTGGTCCAACAGCGCATGGAAGGCGCGGCACTTGTGCTTCTGGATCGAGACGATGTTCCCCGCTGCCTTGGAGAGTTCCTTTTCAAAGCGCCCAGCGCCGGCGGTATTTGGCATGGCCACCAGCAGGCGTCCGCCGGGCTCCAGCCGGTCGCCTGCCATGGCGAACCACGCCAGCGCCTCGTCCTTCGATTTACCGGGCAGGACCATCACCAGCGGAAATTTCTCGTCTGGCAGATTTTCCACCCGCGCAAATCCCGCCTTCTCCCAGGCCGTGGCCCGCGGTCTGAACGGCTGCCAGCCGACCACCTCCGGCCACGCCTTGAGCGCCGGATGCGGCTGTGCGCCGAGGAACAAGGCGCGCTTAGGGATGGCGATCCCATCATCCGCTGAGAAGGCGAGTATCAATATTTCAAGAGCCGGATCCACGCGCGAGTCTTGAACCCGATGCCCGCCGGAAGCAATCACTTCAAACCTCTCCCGCCTGTTTCGCGATTTCCGCGAATGCCGGAGCGAGCTGGGCGTCGCTCCATTTCCCCTCGATGCTGAGCGCGCCTTGGTAATTGGCCTTACGCAGAATTCGTAAAAACGGCCGGAAATCATCGCCGCTGACGCCTGGGACCGTGCGTGCCTTTTTTTCGGCGATTTCGACATGCGCGACCACGTCCATCGCAGCTTTTAGCGCGTCGGGCGTATCGCCCATGCAAACCATGTGATAGAGATCCGCGAGGAGCCGGATGTGGGGATGGCCGGTGGCCCGGATGAGCGCGGCACCTTCGGCGAGGTGGTTGATGTAATTGCATTCCTCGGTCTGAAGTTGCTCTACGGTGACGGTGATGCCGTGAGCTTGGGCGAGCGGGCCCATGCGTTTGAGCAGGGCGACGAATTGGGCGTCGGCCTTTTCCTTGGACCAGCCGTCGGGGATTTCCCTCGCGCTGCTGCTGCCGAAAACGATGATTTTCCCACCAGCTTTCTGCATACGGCGGAAGCTGATTTCCGACCATGCAAGGATCGAGTCGTGGTTCGCCTCTGCGCCGACGCAGTGGAGGTGGGCGGGGCGGATGAAGCCGTTGCAGGCGAGGATTGGTAGTGGCGAGAATGCGAGTTTCGCGAGGTTTTTATCGAATTCTGCCTCCGGTTTGTCGGGCACGAGAAAATTACCGACGTTCTCGGTGAGAAACTCCGCGCCTGCGGCTTTCATCACCGCCGCCTTATCGATCGGAGCGGCGATGCCGACGGAGGAGAAGAGCTTTTTTCCCGTATTTTCCCCCATCATGCGAGGCATGGACGCCGCGCCGACGAGTGCGATGGAGCTGGTGTGGAGGAAATTCCTGCGGGAAACTGAGGTCATGCTCTGCGGATTTTAGAAGTGAAACACCTTGCCGCCGGCCATCACTTCCTGGGTTTTTTCGTCGAAGGTGACGCGCTCCCCGGTGCGGGCAGCGGCGTTGGCCATGATGGTGGCGATCGAGTGCTGATAGCCCGCCTCGACGGGAGCATTGGGCTGCTTGCGGGAGCGGAGGCATTCAAGCCAGTTCTTCATGTGGGCGGTGGTGAGTTCGTCGGTTCCGGTATTTGCGGCGGTGATGGCGCCGCCGGAGCCGTCGAGTTTGTAGTCAGCGAGTAAATTCGGCTGCATTTGCATGGCCGCAGCTTCTTTTTCTTTCATGCCACCGTTCGAAGTGACCTTGCCGGTGCCGAGGTTGAGTTCGCCGCCGTTGGAGTAGTAAATTTCTTGGGTTTCCCCGGCAGAGTTGCTGAAACGTGAGCTGTAAGTCACTTGGAATCCAGAGGTTGGGTCATCGAGCGGACCATAATCAAAGACTGCGGTGAGCGTGTCGAAATTCGTCCGACCGTCCTTCCATTGGTAAATTCCTCCGTTGGCCGCTACCGATCGCGGATGGGGAAGTCCGGTGAACCAGTGGATCGTGTCGATCTGGTGGCACATCCATTGCCCGGCGATGCCCGACGAGTATGGCCAAAACAACCTGAATTCCAAATACTTGCGTGGGTCCCATTTGTCATCCGGGCGGTTGCAGAG
>JANMYL010000266.1:0-8617 GCA_031382045.1 Akkermansiaceae bacterium
TGACACCAGCGGCGGTCGCGAATGAGGTGATCCACCAATGTGGGGGGGGCTTCTTCGTAAGTGCCCTCGATGTCCCAAGCGAGCCAGACTTCCCAGCCTTGGCTAACCATCAGCGCGGCTTCGACGAAGTCATGACTGAGAATACGCCCTCCGAAAGGTTCGCGGCCGGGCAGGGCGGGGAGTTCGCAAAATTCTGAAAACGGTTTGACGCGGATGAGCGCGTTGTGTCCCCAGTAGCTGCCGCCGCTGAGTTGCCAGTAGTTAAGCCCGCGAATGAAAAGCGGGCCGTAAAGCCGCATCGCGAACTGTTGAAGGCGGGTAAAAATCGAGGAGCCACGAATCAATTTGGGCGCGGTTTGGAGAATCCCCAGGCGTGGGTAAGCTTCCATGACTCGCGTCATGGTGACGATGTCATTGCCATCCATCAGGCTGTCTGCGTCGAGCACGAGCATCGCTTCGTAGCCGCCGCCCCAAGTGCGGACGAAGTCACCGATGTTTCCGGCCTTGCGATTTTCGTTGGTTTTGCGCCGCCGGTAGTAAATGCGGCCGAATGCGTCGAGACGCCTGCAGAGGTTGGTCCAAGCGGTTTCCTCCATCACCCAGAGGTCGAGGTCGCGGGTGTCGCTGAGGATAAAGAAATCGAAAGAATCAAGATTTCCTGATGCCTCAATGGAGCGATAGATGGCCTCGATGCGGGCACAGACGCGGACGCTGTCCTCGTTATAAACCGGAATGACCACGGCGTGGCGCATGGTGAGAGGGCCAGTTTTTCCCTCGGCGAGTTTGCTGATCCTGACCGAGCGCTTGCGACCGAGGAGCATGTCGAACGCGCCGAAAATCGCGTGAAACGAGCCGAGAACGAGCAGGCCGTTGAGCACGATGAAAATGGCTAACAGCGGGAAGTGAGCTTTTTGGAACTGCATTCGATAGAACAAATCCGCCAGCCAGAGACTTGCGAGGATGTTGACGATAAGCACGCTGCCGAAAAACAATGCGCGCCGCAGAACTGTCCGAAAGCTGCTAAAAAACGGTTTGGCGGGAGCGCAGGAAGTGAGATCGGAATTTTCCATCAGTCCAAAAGGGTGAACCACACGGTAAGAATTATGAGCAGCAAGAGCAGGCCGACGAACATGATTCGGACGATCGGCTTGCGGTCCATGGTTTCCCACCATTGAGCGGCTCCGCTACCGATGGCGTTGAATTCGAGCGGGCGGGGGACCATGGTCAGTTGAGCGAAGCGTGGGCCGGCGGCGAGGTAGGATTTTTTCATCGCAGCTACGAATTCGGCAGGCCATGGCGCGGGGGTTAAGAAAACGCCTTGCCACTGATCCGGCATGCCCGCGAGTAGCAACGCGAGGCGGCCACGGGCGGCGAGGCGGCGGTTTTCCAGAGGCACGTCGAGGACATCTTGGGTCCAGTTGGCAACTTCACTCAAGGCTTCTTCCATCGCCAGCAGACGAGCGGGTTTTTCCGGTTCCGTGGCACGTCTAGCAGAGGCACGCCAGAGGATGCTACGGACAAGTTCCGCGACAAGGAGACGATTCCTCAAGCGCAATGCCTGTAAGTAAGCTTCGACGGCGGCGTATGCCTCTTCCCACTCATTGAGCTCGCCCTCACTGAGCGGGCGCAGGGTGTTCAAGGAGTGATGCGATGAACCCATGTTTCGGTGAGGAAATTTTCTCCGCGTTTGAGGCAGCAACGAAGCTCGACTGGGCCTATATCCGCGAGCTTGCCGCCTTCTGCGGCAGGGGCGAGTTGGAAGGCGACGCGCCAGCGGGCATCAGGGATCGATTGGATCGTGATGCCCTGAATTTTGACTTTTTCAGCTCCGGGGCCGGTGGCTTGGATGAAGGGAGTTAGCGGAATTTCACCTTGTTGGTTCAGGGCGTTGCCGGCAAATTCTACCACCATAGTTCGCTGCTCGGGCTGCCAGTCGTGGACGCCGGTGCGGGTGGCGACGACGCGTCCGTCGGCCATAGATGGATCTTCTTCCATCGTCCAATGTTGGCGGTAGGAGAACTCGATGCGGTCACCAGGTTGTGGCGTCCGCGCGGGTTCCCACATGGCCACCGTGTTGTCGGAAAGCTCGTTGGTGGTGGGGATTTCCATGAGCATCACGCGGCCTGGACCCCAGTCGGAGGTGGGCTCGATCCAGAGCGATGGGCGGAGTTGGTAGGCGGCCTCGCCATCCTCGTAGGCTGAGAAGCGGCGATCGCGTTGTAAGAGGCCGAACCCGTCGCATTTCTCCATGTCGAAGAAGCTGAACTCGAGCTTGCCGGTGTCATTCGAGATAGGGCGCCACAGCCGCTCGCCGGTGCCGGTGCGGATGGCCAGGCCGTCTGAGTCGTGGACTTCCGGGCGGAAATCATCGAAGCGGCGGCGCGAATTTTCGCCGAACCAAAACATGCTCGACATGGGAGCTATGCCAAGGCGCTTGACTGTGTTGCGGGCAAATAGGACGGCTTTCACGTCCACTAGCGTCTTGTTACCCGGTGCAATTTTGAATTGATAGGCTCCTGAGTAAGATGGGCCGTCCAGCAGCGCATAAACTGTGGCTTGAGTGCTGTTTTCATCGGGTTTGCGCAGCCAGAATTCCCGGAAATTTGGGAATTCTTCGGTCGCGCCATCGGCACCGGTATCTACGGCGATGCCGCGCGAGGAGATCCCGTAGCGCTGGTTTTTACCCAATGCCCGCCAGTAGCTGGCACCTTGGAAGGCGATGAGTTCGTCGAAAATTTCCGGGTTGTTCAACGGTGCGTGCAGGCGGAATCCTGCGAAGCCACCCTCAGCAGGCAAGTCGCCGTGCTTGTTGATGAGCGGGCCGTAATTGAAGAATGCTTCTGCTAAGCGGATTTTCTGTTGGTGGCTGCTTGTAAATTCGTTGAGGGTAACGGGCTCGCGGAACAAGTAGCCGGGGTGGAAAAACATCGCGCGGAACGGCAGTTTCTCGGTGGCCCACAAGGCTTGGTTCGGATTGAAGCGGATGTCGCGATATTGGTCATAACTCAGCTCATTCATCCAAGCGGGAAGGCTGTCGCGGTTGGGTGCGACGTAGGGCTTGTTGGCGAGGTCCCGTGCGCGGCTTTGAACACTTTCGAATCCCACATCCTCGCGTTCCCAAGTCTGGCAAAAAGCGGAAGATGGCAATGTTGCTAACGTCGCGAGCAAAATAAGTTTCCTTGGCACAAGCAGGGTCATAGGGTGGAGACGGGCTGCCCGTCAAGAATCGTGATTTGAAAAATCTTTCATCAAAATCAAACTTTAGAATTCAGCCGGGTAGCGTGGTAGGTAAGAATTCCGTCGAAATCGACGAGCTCTGGGTCTGCGACCTGTCGCTCGGGATCGAAATCGAGGAAGAAGCGCTCAACCCGGAATCCGCACTCGGCCAGCAGTGCAAGGAGTTTTGGGTGCTCGATCCAGCGGATCGTTTGCCGAGAATGATGGGTCTGGGGAGGATTTCCAGTTAGGGAATAGCGGTGCTCGCGCTCGACGAGTTGGCGGCGGCGGTCTAGGCGGTGGCGAGTTTCGAGCAAGCCCAGTCGGCCATCCGGCAAGGTGACGCGGTGGTCTTCATACCACTGGTTTTCCGGGAGATCGCCGAGTAGCTCGGCGTAGGGCATGAAAACGGTGAGATAGAGACCGCCGCCGTCCGCAAGAAGGTTGTGCCAGTGGCGGAGTGTGGCCGCAGGATCGCTCGCGAGTTGCAGGGTGAAGGCAGGGGCGAGGAGGGAGCGAAATTTCCGGCCATCGTCCCAAAGTGACATGTCGCCCTCGTGGAGCACGGGCTGGATTCCCAAGTTGCGTGCGTGGGTATTTCCGAGTTCGAGCATGTCGCGCGAGAGTTCGAGGCCTTCCACTTCCAGTCCCATTTGGATTAAAGGAAACATCAAGCGGCCGGAGCCGGAGCCGATTTCAAGTGCTAGGCCAGGATGAATTTCTAGAAATGCTGCCATCAGCGGGACCTCGGAGCCATCGTCCTCGGCTTGCCAGAAGGCGTCGTGCAGCTCGGCTTCCAGTGAAAGGTAGGGCTGAGACATTTTAACTCCTCAAATTTCTGCTGCGGACGGGGGGTATGATTTTCCGCGCAGCTTCAGGTTCAGCAACTCCACAAGCAGCGAGAATGCCATGGAGAAGTAGATGTAGCCTTTGGGAATGTGGAAATGCATCGCCTCCGCCATCAGCGCGGTGCCGATGAGAATCAGGAATGACAATGCGAGCATTTTCACCGACGGGTGACGTGAGACAAACGCGCTGATGGCACCCGATGCGAGCATCATTACGCCGATGGAAATCATCACTGCCACCATCATAAGCGAGACACGCGTGGGGTCGTTGACCATGCCGACGGCGGTGATCACTGAGTCGAGCGAGAAGATGATGTCGATCATCGCGATCTGCACCAGCACTGCGCCGAAGCTGGCTTTCGCCTTGCTGGTGAGAGTTTCTTCATTGTGCCCTTCCAAGTTGTGGTGGATTTCTTTGGTGGATTTCCAGATGAGGAAAAATCCGCCACCGAGCAGGATGAGATCCTTCCACGAGAAGCCAAGCATGCCGCCGTGCTCCGCAGCTTTCGGTATCATGTCCCACAGCGTCGGGTGGACCGGAATTTCGAAAATCGCGCTTTGAAGACTCATGATCCAAGTGATGGAGAGCAGCAAAATCATCCGCGCGCCCATGGCGAGGCTCAAGCCGATGAGGCGGCCTTTTTTCCGCTGCTCTTCGGGCAAGCGGTCAACAAGGATGGAAATGAAGACGATGTTGTCGATGCCGAGGACGATTTCCAGCAACGTCAGTGTCAGCAATGCTCCCCATGCTTGGGGATCGGCGAGCCAATTGAATTCAAGGAGAGAAGCAATGATCATAAGGATGCAAATTCGAGTGCGCGTTGTTTCATCTGATTCGCCATCAGAGTCAAGGCATTGGCGCGGGTAGGTGCGAGATGTTCCTTCAAGCCGGTGCGGTCGATGAAGCTCATGTCTGCCGTAAGAATGTCATCCGGTGTCTCGTCGCTGAGAACGCATACGAAAAGGGCGATCATGCCCTTGGTGATCAGCGAATCCGAATCTGCCGTGAAACGGACCTTTCCGCCCTCGAAGGCGGCATCGATCCAGACCTGCGACTGGCAGCCCTTGATCAAGTGCAAGGGCGTCTTCGCATCTGGGTCCATCGGCTTAAGTTTTTTCCCAAGGCCAATCACGTATTCGTAGCGCTCCGTCCAATCCTGAAAAAGGGCGAGTTCTTCCAAAAGGTTCTCCTGTTTGTCTGAGATGCTCATGCTACGGAATTGATACGCGAGATGAAAACGCGGGCAAGCCCGATCAAGTCGCCGACGCGAGTCTCTGAAGCAACAGCCCGGAAACAAAGGCAAGGACAGGCACACCCAAACACGCAATGCCAACCCCCGTCGAACCCGCACCGTCCCGCGCCAGTGAGAGGAAAATCGGTAAAAACACGATTCCGTCCACCCACGGAATCCCTGCCAGCAAACCGGAAACCAGCGCTGAAATCGGTTTTTTCCTGAATCTGAGGCAAAAGCTCGTCCAGACCAGATAAGGCAAGGTCCCGGCGCAAACGATCAGCAGTCCCGGCTGAAATCCCTTATGTTGCCAAGCCATCAGGATCGCGGTCGCCAGCAAGAGCGCCCGCGCCATCATGACCATGTGTCGCGGCGGCTCCGCCATCGATTCGTGTCTCGCTGTGAGAGAAAGGCCAATGATGTAGCAGAATAGCCCAACTGCTGCTGGCAGCACGAGATTCAAATCCGGATAGAATGCCGCGAATCCCATCACCGGCAACATCGCCCGGCAAAGCCCCATCGGGATGACTGCCCACGAACTACGTTTGTGATAGCGCGTGTAGATGCAGATGCTGACGACGATGATTCCTGCGACGAGTGCACAGCGCGTGTTGACGCATACTGCGAGACATGTGCCCAGCAGTCCGAGCGCTGTCGCCAATCCGAGATAGACTCCGGGAGCGAACAACTCGCGTGGCAACGCCCGCTCAGGCCGCCGACTCGCATCCCAGCCACGGTCCATCCAGTCGTTTAAAAAATTTCCCGCGACATAGAGCGCCACCCCGGCAAGCGCGAGCCGAGAGGCGATATCCCACGGGATTTCAAGAATAACTGCGTCTGCGGTAAACATCCCGAGCACCATCCCCAGCCAGACATTGCTTACCACGCTGGGAATGTTTGCCACGCGAGCAGTGGACAGCAACGCGTGGATCTTTCCGGAACGGTTCATCGGCCAGCAGCATGGGGGAATCCGGCAGAACCTCCAAAAGGAAATCTTCGGATGCATGAATTTATCCACCAGCCGCAAAATATGCGGAGTGCATAGCGCGTGCCGGGTAGTTGCGCGTCGCTCGCCGACCGAGAGTCTTTTCGTTGTCTGAACCTAAAATACCATCATGAAACAATCCATCACCTCGCTCGGCGTCCTCGGCCTGCTCAGTTCTTTCGTCTTCGCCGGTGCCCCGGCCCCCGTCGCACCCGCCTCCGACGGCTTCGCGCAAGCCCGCCGACCGATCAGCAACCCGACGCTTTTCGACCTTGCGCTGCCCACGACCAACCTTCATCCGATTTTCGTTTATCATAGCCTGCCGGACCAAGTCAGCAGCACCCTTGGGGATCTTCCTGTCGGCGGAGATGTTCAGGTTTACGCGCTCCAATTCGAATTTGCACTCAACCAGCGCCTCTCCATCATCGCCTCCAAGGACGGCTACGTGGAGATGAATCCCGACCACACTCTCAGCGAGGAAAGCGGATTCGCCAATCTCGGTGCTGGCCTGAAATATGCGTTCTTGCTCGATCCCATCGCCCAATCCGCGTTGAGCGGCACTATAGCCTTCGAGCTTCCCACGGGTAATAGCGACGTCTTCCAAGGCGAGGGCGACGGTGCGCTAAACTTGATGGTTTCCGGTCTGAAACTCATCGATAATTGGCAATTCGCCGGTGGTCTCGGATTTCAAATCCCGCTCACCGATCAGCAATCCACGGAAGGTTGGCTCAGCGCGCACGTCAGCTACGAGCTGTGCTCATGGTTCATCCCGCTCGTCGAGGTCAACTGGTTCCACGTCCTCGATTCCGGCAACGGCAGCGGCAACTACTCCGACCAAGTCGGTGGCGCGGTGCCAGCCCTCCTCACTTTCGAAGGCGGCGATTTCTTTAACCTAGGAGCCGCTAATTCGGACGAAAACCGCGACTTCGTCTCCGCCGCTATTGGTTTCCGCTCGCGACTCTCCGATTCCCTAGATGTCGGTGCCGCCTACGAAATCCCGCTGACTCATGACGAAGACAGCTTGATGGAAAGCCGGGTAACCGTGGACTTAGTCTGGCAATTCTGATTTTCCAGTTTGGTTGTTTTGTTATGCCCGGCGCGGGTCACCGTGCCGGGCTTTTTATTTGATCGTGTCCATCCGGTGCCTCACCGCCATGGGAAAAAACCTCAAAAATTTCACTTGATTCGGAATCGATCTTTCGGTTTGTTCGAGGGAACACTGTTCACAAGCCGATGCACTACCCAGAACTTACTCACCGCCAACAGGAAATCCTTACTTATTTGCGGGAGTCGCAGCGCAAAGAAGGAATCATGCCCACCACCCGCGATATCCAGCGTGCCTTCGGTTTTGCCAGCCAAACTGCGGCTATGAGTCACTTGCGCGCGCTCGAACGCAAAGGAGCCATTCAGCGACTGCCCGGAAAAGCACGCGCCGTCATTTTCCCGGACGAACGCGACCGCGGGGAAATTCTAGACATCCCGATCTACGGCAACATTGCCGCTGGTATGGCCCAAGACGTCGAGCCAGAGCGCCAAGGTTGTATTTCCATCGACATCACTGCACTTGGCATCCCTCGTAACGCTCGTACATTTGCTCTCAAGGTGCGTGGAGACTCGATGATCGACGCTCACATCTGCAACGGAGACACAGTGATCCTCGAATTCCGTGAACCCCGCAAAGGCGATATTGTAGCCGCACTCATCGATGGCGAAACCACTCTCAAGCGCTACCTAATGGATCGTGGAAAGCCCTTTTTACGCGCTGAAAATCCGGACTATCCAGATTTACTCCCCGCTCAGGAGCTAGTTATCCAAGGAGTCCTCGTCGCCCTGTTACGCCATGCCGCCTGATCTCCGTATTGTGTAGAGTTATTTAATTTAGATACATGATTCACCGTCCGATTCCATCGGTTATATTCCGACAAAGTTCCTCTGGCAGATGAAGCTGTCACCTTTTCGAGCATAACTTTTGGAATCAACCTAACAACCCCAAGCTACCTTAGGCGTGTGATTGAGCGACGTTCGTTCGGCGGCACTGAGATTCTGGCAAGTTATACAAAATCGAATGAGGCAGCTTTGGTTTATTAAACCCTACTCACAGTAATGCACTCATCCCAGTTTTCCAAAGCTCCGATTTACTTATCGCCGCTTCCGCTTCCGCTTCAGGTAAACTATCAAGCGGCACTTGACCTAAAGTCGCGTAAATTCTCGATTTGTCCATGCCAAGGCAACTACGTCTGCAGAAAAACGCCTGAGCGAAATTAATTCGTTTAGGCTTTTGGTGGCTGTGCCGCCCTTGTTGGGCTTCACTATTAAATCCGCCAGAATTGATAATA
>JANMYL010000271.1:0-17382 GCA_031382045.1 Akkermansiaceae bacterium
ATCGTGCTTGCCATCGACAAGGCCAACCAACGCGTCTCCCTCGGCGTCAAACAAACCGAGAACGACCCATGGAGCCTTATCGACAATCGCTTCAAGGTCGGTGACATCGTCAAGGGCACGGTTGCTAAGATCGCTTCCTTCGGTGCCTTCATCAGCCTCGACGGTGATATCGACGGTCTCATCCACATCTCGCAACTCAGCGAAGAGCACGTGGAGAAGGTCAAAGACATTATCAAAGTCGGCGAAGAGATCGAAGCTCGCGTCATCAAGGTGGACAAGGTCGAGCGCCGCATCGGTCTTTCCATCAAGGCCGTTGGTTACTCCGACGAGCAGTTGAAAAAGGAAAGCGCCAGCTTTGAGAGCCTCCGTCCATCCTCCGAGATGGTCGGCCTCGAGCAAGCGTTCAACCTCGCCGCTGCCGCCTCCGAAGACTGGAGCCCAGGTCAAGAAGACTGATCTAAAGGGGCGTAGGCACTTTGCCTGCATCTCACACCAAAGCCGGATGGGTTCGCCCCGTCCGGCTTTTTCGGTGTAGAGATGATCACCATTCGTCGTTAGAAGACAAATCCTACTCGTAATTCTGGAGGATAATTAATCAAATTTCTACATGGTATGGTGCATTGAAGAACAAGTCGTCCGCGGCGAAATCGACAACTGCACGCCCGCTCACCCGGTCGGGAAAATCTGGTTCGTCGGGCGTGATGAGGCAGTGGAGTTGATGCTGGAGGGAAACCCTTGGCGTGATCTCGTCAGCCATGTCCTGAAGTTTACCAATCCAGACGCGAAGTCGGGCGATCTCTTGGGGTTGTCTTCCTGTTAGCAAGGTCAGGTAGGGGATATTACGGCATCGCGCAAAGTCAAAGTCCCGGATTGCACGATGGAGGAGTTGATGGAGTTCTATAAAACCAAGCCGCCGTTTCTCTGGCACGGGGGGAATTCTCTCTATCTGGAATGGTTCAGCGTCACCAACGGGCGGGTCGTCATCGAAGCTGCGCACTACCAGCTCGAGCTCTATGCGGAGCCCGCGTGGATCATGCACGACGAGGATGAAATTACCCAGCAATCGGCGAATGCACTGGCGATGACAAATTTCATGGGGCAGTCGGGCGTAGCCGTGGCTGCTGCGGAAGTTGAGGATGACGACTTGCCTCAATCGCAAGAGGAGCTCCAGGCGGATGTGCAGGATGCGCAGATGCAGTTATTGCTTGATCGTGTGACCGCTCGGCTCGAACGGGGGGCTCGACATCGAGAACCTTGACCAAATTTATACTGAGGAACGCGCGAATATGATGCGGGAATGCAGCGAAAAAGAACGGCGGTTGTGGGTTGATAAAATATATAAAATTGCCAACTTGGCGCTTGCGATTCTGCAGAAGAGGAAGCTCTCGCCACGCCAAAATGGCGACATCAGACGCAGTCCAAAGTCACTGATACTATCGCGCAAACCGAAATTTTACTCCGCGATGCGCGGGAGATGTCGGCAATTCCAAGCGATGATGATAGCGGGATTTTTTGAGACACAAAAGCAAACCTATCCATGATTACAAATTATTTCCAAACCCAGTCATTTCGCAAGATTCTCACGATTCTCATCGGCTCGGTGTGGGTGTTTCATGGGCTTTACAGCAAGATATCCAACGGCATTCCTCGACACCGGCTAATTGTCGAAAGGATCTTGGGCGAAGGGATGGCGAACCGAGCGACGCTTGCTATCGGCATCCTTGAAGTTTTGCTAGGACTATGGATTTTTAGTGGCTTTCGGCGGCGGGCTTGTGCGCTGTTGCAGACCCTTGCACTTGTTTCCATGAACTTTTTGGAAATCCTGCTGGCTAGGGATCTCCTTATTTCTGCACCCGGAATGGTGGCGCTCAATCTCGGCTTTATCTCGCTGATTTGGTATTGGGCAATTTTTCCCCGACACATGGGACTCAAGGATTGATTAACCAACCCGCCTGCCACATGGCACAGGCGCCGAAGAGTGTGGCGAGTCCCGCCCAGACCATAGTGAACCAAATGTGAACCGCCGTTTCCATTCGTTTGCCACGCCACAGATTAGCCGGATAGACAAACCACTGGAAATACAGCCGCAGCGCCCAGAAGCCGCAGGCCGACCAAGCGAGCCATGCCCCGGCCCGCGATTTCTCAAGAAAAACCCCAGGTTCTAGCAGACACGGTAGCCCCATCATGACAAGGACCATGCAGATGAAGAATGTATGGACATGGAAGATAGACGTATTCACGGGTGTCAGTCGCTTGGCATCCTCGCGCCACTTCAGTTGCTTACCGATCGGAATGTGCAAAACTGCCAGTAGCAGTAAGCCTGCACCAGCGATCCGTAATAAAATAGTCAGAGTTTCCATCATAGCTTTGAAACGATGAAAATCTGCACCCACGGCGTCACTTGAAATTCATCCGTTGTGCATAGGCCTGCCTTCTCCCAGCACCGCCGCCAACTTGCGCGGGAGTGGAAATGCAGGAAACCCGGACCGAACGCGAGGAAGTTTGCGAAGTCCCGGGTGTGCTCCGCCAGCACCACTCGACCGCCGCGCACCAAGCAGCGGCTAGCCTCGGTAAACCATGCGATCCGCGCCTCTTCGCTCCGCAACTCATGAATGGCCAGTAAACCGAACACGACATCCACCGACTGCGCGGCCACCGGCCATTTATCAAATGGTGCCGACTTGGTGCCTGAAGTCGGCGGAAACAATTTTCGTGCCCGCCGGATCGATGCTTCAGTCATCATCGCTTCATCGTAATGATCGAGCACCACCCAGTTCACATCCGCCACACGCTCTTTCAGTGCCGAAGATACTTCGTCGAATCCCGAATGACATACAATCATCGTATTACGCTTCGTCCTATCCAGCGCGCGCCTGAGCCAAGCCCAGCGGTAAAGATCCGAGCGGTCATACACCTGATGGGAAACCCAAAGCGAAACGATTAGAAAATAGAATGCCCCCGCCACGACAGCTGCACATGTCCATTTGAGCAAAATTGCTCCGCTCCAGATAAATCCGCAACTGGCTAAGATTAAAGCGAGTATTACTCCGATATAGAATGGCCAGTTAAATCTCACGATCGTCCACATTCCCTGCCACTTTCCCCGTTGCATCATTTGCCACCTCCCGGCTTGACGATTCGCCCGCAGTTCCACCGGTAAGCGATATTTTCTACGGTGAAGGCATTTGCTAGAATTGGCTTTACGCCGCGCAACGGAGGCTCATCGAAAATCCCGACATTCCAGTCTCTCACCACAATCGGTCGCGGCGTCCAATCCACCCGCTTGCCTTCGATCACCACGAAGCTCCCGTTCGGCTCCGGACTGAAGGTGAATGGCATAGGCCCAGCGAACTGCCGTGCCGTGCGCCAATCGGCGAATGGAGAACCTTCGGGCAGTGATGCGTTTGCCGCCTCCGCATCGAACGTGAGATCCAGGGTGGTTTCTCGACCGGCAAGCGAAGTGACCACCCGCGTTTCCGAGTTGGATTTGCTGATTTGCACGGTCACATGCCGATAGTTGTATCCGGTCATTGTATTTCCAAGCGCTACCATCCGGCGTTTGTCCGTCTCGCTTCGCAAAATCCTGAGTCCCCTTAAATTTCGTCCGGATTCATCCCGCAAGCGGGTGAAAATCCGGTAGCCCGCCAGAAAGAAATCTTGCCCCAAAAACTTTGGAAACCCGGCGGGGCGCAGACCGCGTGTCCACACGAGTGCTGCAGTCACAAAGCCGAAATCTCCGTAAGAATCGATTTCCAAGCCATCAGGAACCAGTGGTCGTAGCACTGCTGCGGGAAATGCGAATGAAACTGCCACCACTCGGTCAAAATGTGCCACGACAGGAAATGGATGGCGTTTCAGTCGATTCATGGTCCGCGATCTGATGATTGTGGTTCTGCTGGGGATGCACAACTCAAAAGCCGACCGGGATGAATCCCGGTCGGCTTGGTTGCAAATGGAAGAACAGGCAAGAATGCCTGAATCACCCAATCAATCCTTGATGTCTAAGGCGGCGTATTCACCGTCCTTACGGCGATATACTATGGTCAAGCAACCGCGGCGGGCGCTCTTGTAGAGCACGAACGGGCGATCGGAGAGTTCAAGCTGCATGATTGCATCTTCCTTATACATCGTTCGGATCGCGTAGTTATCGGGAAAGATAATGAACGGCACGGGTTCGATGTCGGAGTTTTCCGGGTGGTCGAGCACGTCCTCATTGAAGAAACGTTCCTCAATGTGCCTGATCGATTCATTGCGGTGCGGGCGATGCATTTTCATCAACCGCGTCTTATGCTTGCGCATCCGGCGGGCGATTTTTTCGATGGTCTCATCAAGCGCGACATACATGTCTTTGCCTTCGGTGTGAGCCTCGATGGTGATGTGGTTCGCACAGAAAAGAATAATTTCGGCAATGTGCCGGTTTTTTTGGACGTCGAGAATGATCTTGGCCTCGATGATTCGCGGATAATCCAGATGCAGGCCTTCGATTTTTTTGATAGCGTGGTCGCGGAGGGCATCGGTCACTTGCTCGTGCCGCACCGTGACGGTGATCGGCAGATTGACGTTGGCAGTTTGCATGATGTTTGTTGGTTGGTTTCTGGGTGAGCGGACGGCGGTTCTAACGGCCTTATCCGTGAATCACTTTGAACCAGATTAAACTGGAATGCCACGCTCAACTTTAGAATTTTTCCGCATACTTTGCCCGGTCCGGGAAGGGCTGCGGTTCGCGCTGTGGGGGACGAAATTCCACTTGCGTTGACTTGTTTATCTGGGGCGCGTGAGATCCTCAAAGCTGGATCTTTCGCTATCGTCGAGTGCGGGAGTTTCTCGGAGAGGAATAGCAGAGGCTGAGTAGAGTTCCTTGAAATTATCCACGGGGGCAGAAGCTTGACCGCTGATTCTGAGGGTGATCCAGCGGAATCCTTCTTTGACCGGGCCAAACATGGAATTCAGGCGGGTGATTTTGGCCGAGGCGATCATGGTTTCGGCGACGCCGAGTTGGAGAGTTCCCGACAGGGATTGATCGAGTGTCATTGAAATTTCACCTCGCACTGCCATCCGTCCCTTGCTCTCCAAATTGAGCTCTCGCAGGGTGACGATATCACCCTCGCGGTGGATCCTTCCGCCGGCATCTCCTTCGAAGACGGGGTTTTGGAACCACTGGTCGTCCAGGCCTTGTGCGAGACCAAGAAGGAAGGGGAATTCCCGGATCTCGATTCGCGAATTGGGACTCGCACGAAACGCGACATCAAGGGTTGGGGTGGCTTGGTTGCTCGGCTTGAAGGTTAGCAAATTTGAGGAGGCGATGGGCAGAGAATCGATTTTCCCCGAGAAGATTTTTCCAAGCGAGTGGCCGAGGATACCGGATAGATCGAAAGATTGGAGGCGGACATCGAGTGAGGAAACTCGGTCTGCTTGGTAGGGAGTAACGGTTCCAGATAGGTCCAATGAGCCTCGGTTGTCGGATTCGTGTAGGACCTGAAGGCCGATGATGTTGGCCTCGTCGCCGTGAAATTCGATGAGTGCGCGGTCCAGCCGGAGTTTAGGCCAGCCAGTGATGGTGATGTCGCCTTTGTATAGGCTGAGCTGGGCTCGGCCGTTAACAGTTTCTGGATTGAGCGAGCCCTCGGATTTGAGCAGACTTATGAGCGGGTTTTTGGGGTTTCCGATGGTGAGGTTGAAAACTGGCGAGCGGTAGCGATTGAAGCGGATGGGAAGATCTCCGACGGGGGCAGGGAGGTGCCGCAAGATTTCGCCGGATTGTGGGATTTGAAGTGCTAAGGTGGCCTCGGAGCTGATAATTTCCTCACCAGTCATGGCCTTACCGAGGAAACTGGCGGGGAAGATTTCTGCCGTGAGTCCTATGAGTTTGAGGCTTTCAAATACGTTGCCTGTCGGCCATTTGAGCGAGAGGTTGCTGGCGTTGGCGGTTTTTGGGTTGATCCGGAATTGCTCCATCGAGACGGTAGCACCGCTGGATTTTTCGGCTTTTTGGATGAGACTTTCGCGGAAGGATTTGCTGTTCGCGTAGATGATTCCGCTGCCGATGATCATGGCGGCAAGGAAAATGAGGCTCATCGCGGCGCTCACTTGAACGATACGCGCCCGGCGGGTCCGTTGGTGGTTCTCCTTGAGTGGTTGGCTGGAACGGCGCTTCCGTTTGCGGACGCGGATCGCTTTGCTGCCGTCCGGACGGACGACTAATTCACCGTCTTTCGCATTCTTGGGGGAAGAATTAGTCAGGCGCTCCATCATCTCGTCGATGGAGTATTTTTCTGGCTCGCTGGGGACGGGTGGCATTTTGAAAGTGGAAAATTAGAAATCAGCGATCCCGGTAGCGGCGACCCGTTGGATCCATGAGTTCCACATTGACCATGAAGAGGACCATCTTGGTGATTGGCTTTTTAGCGGTGGATTGGAATAGGCGACCGACGATGGGGATGCTACCGAGGACTGGAGTTTGGTCTTCCACATTTTGGACGGACTCTTGCATCAATCCGCCTAAAACGACGGTTGAGCCGTCTGCCACATCGATGGAGGTAGACAGCCTTTGTTTGCTGAAAATCGGCATGAGAATCTCGTTTTTCGTGATTTCCACGGTTTGGTTTCCAAGCAGGCCGCCACCAGACGAATTGATGGGGCTGCCGTAATTCACGAAGCCGTCAAAGTCGCTGAAGGTGGGATTGAGGGTGACGTTGATGTATCGATTATCGGCATCGACCACGGGAGTTACTTCTAGGGTGACTCCGACATCTTCTTTTTTAAATTCGGTAGGATGGGCGGGCGAGACGGGCGTCGTCCCCGCTTGGCTACCTACGTTATTGGGGAGTTCTGGAGGTTCATATGCGGCGGGATAAATGAACTCGCGGATGATGGCGATGGAGGAGGCTTGCCCGCTGCGAGTCACGACGGCGGGCTGGGCCATGATATCGACGCCTTTCTTTTGGTCGAGTCCGCGCATCATTCCTTGGACAAAGGAATCGTTGAATCTGCCGTAAACACCGAGCACTCCTGGCGCAGACGCTCTGGTTTGGCGGTCGCTTTGATCCGCGATCAAGCTATCAATTGAGTTTCCTGAGGTGGCAAAGTCTCCGCTGCGGTTTCCGGCGGTGATCGGGTTGAGGACGGAGCCACCGGGGCTTATAGCCACATCGCCAGCGTCGCGGCCGTTACCTTGGGTTCCGCCACCGAGCACTAAGTCGTTTCCGCTACCTTCGAGAAACCAATCAAAACCCAGTTCTTGGAGGCGAGTTTGTTCCACCTTTATCATGGTCACCTTGACGGAGACCATGACAGGTTCCGTTTTCGTGAGAGTGTCGATGATTTGAGCAATGAAGTCTTGGTTGGTGGGAGTATTAACCACGCGAAGGGTATTTGTGGCGGCCATGTAGTTTGCAGAGGCACCTTCGGAAAAGGAAACACCTTGCTGAGTAAGTGCTTCTTGCACGCCGATGCGCTTGACCATCAGACCTCGGTTGGCAGGCTCAGTGGCGAAAGGATCAGCAGCTTCTGCGGGTTGCGCAGCCATGTTGCTGATGCTGCCGATGAAGTCGGGTGGCACCCGGTAGGTGCTGGTGACGAGTTCTTGGGAGGTCGAGCCTAATGGCGAAATTATGACTGAGAAGTCGTCTGTTGTGTAAGAAGTCTGGGTGACTTCAGTAATATACTTAAGCACCTGTGAGACAGGCACTTGGGTGAGATTGAGATCAAAGCGCAAATTGCGAATGCGAGTGGCGGCAGGCGATTCGGTGGGTCCGAGATTGACTGTGAAGTTGATACCGCGGCGGGCTGGATCGAGTTCGAGCTTGTCGTTCTCGCCGGCACGCAGGCGTAAGAAATCCAGCGCTTCATCGAGGGAGGATTGATCGAGTGCGATTTTTGGGATGAAGATGCGATCGAGCTTGTTTTTGACTGAAACAAAATTTGCATCCGACGTGATCGAGCCGGGCTCAGTGAGCGTAGGCTCGATATCGAGAGCGGGCACTTGCAGTTCCCATTGGCTCTCGACTTGGTTGAGCAGCTCCGCTCGGGTGTGATCGTAAGCGGATTTTTGATAGTCACTTTTCGCGACAGCGACTTGCTCCATACCGCGGCGAGCGGCGGAGTTGGTAGGATCGACGCGTAGCACGTCTTCGTAAGTGGATTTAGCCTGGTCAAATTTTCCAAGATTGAATGCGCCCTCGGCGGTGTAGAGGAGGCGGCGCACGGAATCGACATCGTTGGCGTGCTCTTTGGTGAGCGCAGGATTGGTGCGGATAGGATCGTCGAGCTGGGCGAGGAATGCGAGTGCGCCCGGATGCGTCGGTGCCACGGAGTCCATGAGCACTTTATTCAAGACGGATTTAGCGGCTACTACATCGCCGTTGCGCGAGAGCAAGCGGGCTTGTTCGACGGCGGCTTGGGCGTAGCGCTCGGTGGCGGCGGAACGCAGCTCTGCGGAAATGGGGGCGATTGGAATTAACTCGCGGGCACCCGCATAAGCCTCAACGGCTTCCGCATAGCGGCCAGCCGTGTATGCTTCGTCGCCCTTGCGGAGGAGTTCCTGCGCTTCGTCAACGGCGACGCTGCGGCGCGAAGCTTCACTAGCAGCATGGGATGATCCTCCGCGTATTTCGCCGGCCAGCGAGGGGACAATCAGGCAGGTGGCAACGAGTAAGGCGGCACCGCCTAGAAAATGGTGATTGGGTTTGAGCGTCTCCATGGGAAGGTTCGGCGCTACGTATAGATTGTGAAAATGGCAAAGATAAGCGCAAAATCCGCTAAATTCATCTTTTTGAATGCCAGGGAAACTCCAATTGCACTTCGAACCTCCGCCTCCGGATCGGCTGCGCCCGAAAATAGGGGGAAATCTTGGCTTCGATGAGCTTGCGGACCTTGAGGAAGAAGGGCGATACAGTGTTCACACGTGGAGTGTTCACCTGAACGATCCTCTGTCAAGTGGGTGATTTAGACTGCTTGCTCAGAACTTGCCTCGCTTCATCCGCATCTCGTTGGATTTGAATGCGTAGCGATTCGAGTGAAGAAAATTTAATTTCAGGGCGGAGATGTTTTTGGAAGCGGATTTCAAATTCTTGGTTGTAGAGATCGCCTGAAAAATCAAGCAGATGCACCTCCAGTGAGCGGCTGTCTCCGCCGAGAGTCGGGCGCAGGCCGAGGTTGGCGACGCCCGGTAAATTCCGACCGTCTTGCAGCAGTGCTTGTACCGCCCAGACACCGTCGGGCGGAAGTTGCGCCTCGCCGGTGGCGAGGTTGGCGGTCGGAAAGCCGATTGTTCGGCCGAGTTTCTGGCCTTCGATGACCTTGCCGGTGACCGAATAAGGGCGTCCGAGCATTTGTTCCGCGGCAACGAGATTTCCATCGCGGATTGCTTGGCGGATGCGGGTGCTGCTGACCCGCTCGCCATCGTGCATGACCGGAGTCACGGCTTCCAGCTTGAAGCTGCGTCTGGCTGATTCTTGGTGGAGGAAATTCACGTCGCCGCTGCGGTGGTGGCCGAAGCGCCAGTCCTCACCGACGGCGATGGTTTTGACGGGGGCTGAGGTGAGTTTCGAGATGAATTCAGACGCTTCCATCTGTGCGAATTCGATATCAAAATGCAAGGGGATGAAGAGTTGCACACCGAGTTTCTCCATCACTCGCG
Source organism: Akkermansiaceae bacterium (assembly GCA_031382045.1). Lineage (GTDB taxonomy): Bacteria > Verrucomicrobiota > Verrucomicrobiia > Verrucomicrobiales > Akkermansiaceae > Luteolibacter. The sequence goes on from JANMYL010000271.1 coordinate 9,638, forward strand.
CTTTGTGGTTAAGCGTTTCCAATAAAGCGGTGGGTGCTTTGGCTGGGGCAATCACGCGGATGGGATGGGGATCAAAAGTCAGCACTCCAGCCAATCCACCATCGCGTGCCGCGGCATCCACCGCCCGGGCGATCACGGCTTGGTGGCCGGTGTGGACTCCGTCGAAGACGCCGAGCGCGAGATGCAGCGGCAAGCCGAGCGCGGGCAGGTCTTCAAGGCGGTTTCGAATCAGCACACGGCTGAGATAACGATGCTGGAGCTGGGATTCAAGCTCGTGATACAGGCATTCTCGCCTGTTCTTACTCCATTTTGATTTTAGCTAGCTGAAGCGGGCTGCTTGCTCGGGTGGGTCGATCTTGTTTCCAGATAGCGCCAGCACAGCCAAGCAAGCCCCCATGAGGTCAGCCCAAAAACTCCCATGCGGAGAATTTGCCAAAATCCACTAAAAAACGGATGCCACAGCCACGGCAGGACCAAGCCTAGAAGTAGCGGCACCGGTGTGTGAAATAGATAGAGCCCGAAGCTCAAGCGCCCGATATGCTGCACCGCCGGATGATTCAGAATCCTTCCCCGGAATCCGCCGAAGCCGGCCAAGGTCGCTGAGATCAGCCCCGCGAATACCACTGAGACCAAGGTCTGCTGAATGTAGCAAAATCCGCTGATGGGCCTACCCATTTCGTTGAAAACGTAAAGCGCGGTGTATCCGACGAACGCGAGCAATGCTGCTAGGTTCAGCCTCTTGTCGCCGATCTTCATTCCGTGCTCGATCGCTAGCGCGAGCAGGGCGCCCATAGCGAAATAATCCAGTGCGGTGGGAGTGATCATTTCACTGTGATGTATTTCCGGAAAATGCCGCGCGAGGATCATCCGCGATATGGGCGCGAGCGCCACGCAGCCGAAAAATACCGCCGCTAGCAGTTTGCGCGGGGTGAGGAAAATCACAAGCGGCCACAGCAGATAGAACTGCACTTGAATAGCCAGCGTCCAATAGTGCGCCGTCCCAGATGGCCAACCCTCCATGAAGGCCATGTGGAAATTCGACCCATGCACGAAGTAAGCAGGCCAATGTTGGCGAATGTCTGGAGCGCCCACGAGGATCGCGAAAAGCATCGCTGCGTAGCACGGTGCAATGATGCGCGTCATCCGTCGTTTTTGGAACTGCAGATAAGCCTTGGCCCGCCATTTCCCGCCGCCGCTTTCGCGACTGACCCGCTCTCGCAGTAAGATCCGGGTGATCAGAAAGCCGGTGAGAGTTAGAAAAAAGAATAGCCCGATCTCAAACGGGAAATGCTCTCGCCACGCCGCCGGCGCCCAGTGAAGCCACATCACTCCCAGCACTGCGAAGGCCCGCCAACCGTCTAACTGAGAATTTCTAATTGCGGTCAAATCAACAGTTAGTTTTCACAGTGGCGGGCCATCGAGCAAGGCCAATGCCGGTGCTCCCGGCGTATGGTGTAAAGATTGCAGGCAAGGAATGCCTACATCATCAGCCGATGACGTCCGGCCAAGCTGTGTGGAACATCTCGCCGCGCTTTTTGTCGGTGCGCTCGTAAGTGTGTGCGCCGAAGAAATCGCGCTGCGCTTGCAGCAAATTCGCTGGAAGCACGGCACTACGATAGCTGTCGTAGTAACCAAGGGATGCCGAGAATGCCGGAACTGGGATGCCCGCGAGCGTGGCTATGGAAATCACCTCACGCCAGTTCTCTTGGAATCCGTTGAGCAAGTCTGTGAAGAACGGCGCGAGCATGAGATTTTCTAGCTTTGGATTCGTGCGATAAGCCTCTGTGATGTCGTTGAGGAAACGGGCGCGGATGATGCAGCCGCCGCGCCAGATGGCGGCGATTTTCGCGAGGTCGAGGTCCCAGCTTTTTTCCGCACCCATGGAGGCGATGAGATCGAGGCCTTGAGCGTAGGAAATGATCTTGGAGGCGAAGAGCGCGTCGTGGACTTTTTTCACGAGCTTCTTCTTTTTCATGTCGATCTCAGGTTTCGGACCTTCGAGGACTTTGCTGGCGGCTACGCGCTTATCTTTCATGGATGAAAGGATACGGGCCTCTACAGCGGCGTTGATGGTAGAAATGACGACCGCGTTTTCGACCGCGTTGATGAGGGTCCACTTGCCGGTGCCCTTTTGGCCGGCGGTGTCGAGGATGAGATCGACAAGCGGCTTCTTGGTCTTCTTGTCTTTTTGTTTAAAGATCTCGGCGGTGATCTGGATGAGGTAGCTTTCCAGGTCGCCTTCGTTCCAATCGGTGAAGACTTCCGCGAGCTCGTCCGGGGTGAAGCCGGCGGCTTTGAAAATGTTATATGCCTCGCAGATGAGCTGCATGTCGCCGTATTCGATGCCGTTATGGATCATCTTTACGTAGTGACCGGCACCGCCGGGCCCGATGTGGAAAACGCAAGGTTCTCCCTCGGCTTGGGCCGCGATGGATTCGAAAATCGGCTTCATCACCTCCCAGGTGGAGGCCGGGCCGCCGGGCATGATGGACGGGCCTTTGCGGGCACCTTCTTCACCGCCGGAGACGCCAGCTCCGATGAAGCGGAAGCCGAGATCGCCAAGCCATTTGTCGCGGCGCTCGGTGTCGGTGTAGAGCGAGTTTCCACCGTCGATGATGATGTCGCCCTTATCCAGTAGCGGGATGAGTGACTCGATGACGGCGTCCACCGGGCCACCGGCTTTCACCATGATCATGACCTTACGCGGGGAGGAGAGGGAATGAACGAAGTTTTTGAGTGACTTCGCGCCGACGAGTTTTTTGTCCGGGTGCTTGGCGACGAATTCGTCGGTGACGCTGGTGGTGCGGTTATAAACCGAGACTTGGAAGCCTCGGGATTCCACATTGAGAACGAGATTCTGGCCCATGACAGCCAGACCGATAAGTCCGAAATCGCTATTGCTCATAAATAAGTCGCCGTTGGATAGGCAGACGAGGGTGTAGGTGGATTGGCGGATTGGCGCAACCCCTTGTTGCCAACTCATCATGCATTTCACACATTGCGTGAGTGAACTTACCGAATGCGATCACCTTTTCACGGCTTATCATGACAGCCGCCTTCGTGGTCGCGGTTTCGCAAAGCTCCCTGACCGGCTACGGCACCGGGTTGGTGCTGTTCGTCGTCGCGGCGGTCAGCGATTTTGTAGATGGCTACTTGGCGCGGAAAATGGGGCTGGTGACGCCGCTCGGAAAACTGATGGACCCGCTGGCGGACAAGATTCTTGTGAGTGCAGCATTTGTGTTTTTTACGGAAAAAGACCTTTGCCCGGTTTGGGTGACGGCGCTGATCATCGGTCGCGAGTTTCTTGTCACCGGCTTACGACAAATCGCCATCGAGGCTGGACAAGTGCTCGCGGCGGATAGCTTGGGAAAATGGAAAACCACCTTTCAGCTCGCTTACTTGATCACCGGGCTGATTTGGCTCACCGGCGAGAAAGCCAAGCAGTTTTTCCCAGTGGTCGAGCCCTTGAAACATCTTGCTCGCCCTTATGCGGAAGGCGGCTGGGTGCAGCCGGTCTTCCTGTGGGCCGCAGTCGCACTGACGGTGATTTCCGGATGGAATTACGTCTGGAGTGGGCGTGGCTTATTAAAAACCAAGTCTAGCTGATCTGGACTGCGTAAGCTGCGGCATCCATCATTTTAGAAACGTGCTCCACGTCTTTCACTTGAAGTTTGAAAATCCAGCCTTTGCCGTAGGGGTCGGTGTTGACGAGCGAAGGGTCTGCCTCGACGTCTGGATTCACCTCCACGATCTCACCACTGACAGGTGCATAAATGTCGCTGGCGGCTTTGACTGATTCAACGACGGCGGTCGGATCACCCGCGTCCACCGCGCGGCCCACGGCGGGTAGTTCTACGAAAACGACGTCAGTGAGTTCTTCTTGGGCGTGGTCGGAAATACCCACCGTTGCGATCTCGCCTTCGAGGCGGATCCATTCGTGGGAGTTGGCGTAGCGGAGATCGGATGGGATGTTCATAATGGAATTAATAGTCAGAAGTTATTGGTGATTCGGGACTTTATAGAATGGCTTCTTCACGACTTCTGCGGGAAACAGCCGCCCACGGACTTCGATTTGCAGGCAGGTGCCGAGTTTCGAAAATTCTGCAGGCAAGTAAGCCATGCCGATGCCAGTCATCAGCGAGGGTGAAAGCACGCCGCTGGCGAGTTCTCCAAGCACTGCGCCCGCTGCGGAATGAACGGGATAGTGCGCGCGTGGTGGCGGGCCTTTGTCCAGATAGCGCAGCGCGGTTAGCTTCAACGTTGGGCCGTCCACCTTCTGGCGGACGAGCGTCTCGCGGCCGATGAAGTTGCCTTTTTCTAGCGCGCAGAAAAATCCAAGTCCTGCCTCGATCGGTGTGCGATCGGGAGATAAATCGTTGCCATTGAGCGGGTAGCCCATTTCCAGGCGGAGCGAATCGCGCGCCCCGAGGCCGCAGGCTTTCGCGCCGGCGGTGATAAAGTGATCCCACCAGGCGACCCCGTCCGCAGCGGGGCTGAAGAATTCGAAACCGTCTTCGCCGGTGTATCCCGTCCGACAAACGACCTCTCCGGTGGCAGTGCTCATGATGCCATTGCGCGGCGGCAGTGTTTCATTTGGGAAAACCTTGGCGAAAACGGCGGCTGCGTCCGGTCCCTGGATCGCCATGCCTGCCCACTGCTCGCTCTCGTTGCGCAGCGTCACGCTGGCGTCCTGCCGAGCCGCCATCCACGCGAAATCCTCGTCGATCATCGATGCATTCACCACTAGGAAAAACTCCGATGCCCCCGACCGGTAGGCGATTAAATCATCGATCACGCCGCCATTTTCATTGAGCATCAACGTGTATTGCCCCTCGCCTATGCCGAGCTTGGCAATGTCGTTGGTGAGCAAACCATTCAACCAAGCCGCCGCCGTGGGGCCGCTGACGATGAATTGGCCCATGTGGGAAATGTCGAAGATCCCGCACGCCGTGCGGACGGCGGTGTGCTCGTCGATGATCGAGGTGTATTGGACTGGCATATTCCAGCCAGCGAAGGGAACAAGTTTGGCACCGAGCGCCACGTGGGCGGCTTCCAGCGGAGAGCTTTTAATTTCGGAAATCACGTCCCGAAATATGAAAGCGCGACCCGCGCTTGTCAATCGGTGTGAAGCCGCGATGTTCCCGGTCGTCATGACTTTTTTCGATCGACTCGAGCGCCGCTGCGGTTGGCTAGCATTTCCTGGATTCCTTCGCTACTACGCGTTATTCCACGTCCTTGTGTATGTTTTACAACTTATCCGGCCGGATATCCGTGAAATTTTCGAGTTCGACCGGGCGAAAATTTTCTCCGGAGAAATCTGGCGGGTTGCCACGATGTTCTTCGCCGGCTCGCAATTCGGCACCTTCAATGCGGTCAATCTTCTGCTCCTGATTTGTGCGGTGAACTTCGTTTTCATGGTCAGCGACGGTCTTGAAAGGGCGTGGGGCAGCTTCAAGGCATCGTTGTTTTACTACACCGGCATTGGCCTCGTATTATTCGCGAATTTTGCCTATCCCATCTCGATTCCTTCAAGCGGGATAACGCTCTTCGGTGCGGCCTTCCTCGCCTTTGCCACGCTTTTCCCGAAGGTAGAAATCTTGCTACTCTTCATCCTCCCGGTGCAAGTGCGCTTCCTCGGGGTGCTAATGGCCGCTGGCATTCTTTTCAACATCATGGGCCAGCCGATTCTGTGGCCATTCTATCTGATGGCATTTGCGAATTATTTCATCTGGGCTGGGATTCCCGCACTGCGCGGCACCGCGCGGATGATCGAGGCTGGCCAGCGGAAGAGCCGCTTCAACGCTGCAAAAACTCCAGCTACTGAGGCATTTCACACCTGCAGCATCTGTGAGAAGACCGACGTTTCCCACCCGCAGGACGAGTTTCGCATCGGTCAAGACGGCGAGGAGTATTGCGGGGATCACCTGCCGCAGTGAGGCGGTTGGGGATTCTGAAAAAATGCACGCCAGCGACGAGGTGGTCCGGGCCTTGAGGAAATTTTGAGTGAAACTACAAGGAGCTTCATTATTTCCCGAGCACCCAAGAAATGTGCGGGGTGTATAGGTCGGGCTCTAGCAAGAATGAGTCGTGTCCCTTGTCGGAATGCACGATGATATGCATGACATCGACCTTGGCCTCCTCCAGATGCTTCACCAGTTCCGCCTGCTCTTCCGGATAGAAACAGAAGTCGGAGTCGATCGAGAAGACCAGCCAGCGCTGGCCAGCGAGCCGTGCGCGCTCGAATAAATCACTCGCCGTTTCGGCATCGCCTTCCTGGGTGGCGTCGTAGCGCGACCATAGATCGATGATCCGCAGATACGTATTTGCGTCGAAGCGACGGACGAATTTTTTCCCTTGATGGAGCATGTAGCTCTGGAACTGGTCGCGCACGCGATACCACGCGAGCACGTCGTCTGGCTGCACCACGTCCTGTCGTGCGCGGCGCTCAATGGCGTCCAGGTGGACGAAGGTTTTGTGGGAAATCATGCGGGCGAGCACGAGGCCGTAGAGCGGAGGCTCGGTATCGTAATAGTCGCCGCCGTTGAAATGGGGATCATTCTCGATGGCGAGGATTTGCTCGAACAAGATCAGTCGGTTAAGAACGGTGGTTTTGAATCCCGAGGCGATGATGATCACGTTATGGACGCGCTCCGCGAAGCGGGTGGCGAAGGTGAGCGCGACCAATCCACCAACCGACGGGCCGACCACCGCGTGCAGCGTGTGGATGCGGAAGTGGTCGAGCAGCGAGACGAAAACCTCCACCTGGTCCGCCGCCGTCACAGCGGGGAACGAAGCGCCCCAGGGTTTTTCCGTCTCCGGATTGATGGACGCTGGGCCGGTGCTGCCATAACAGCCGCCGAGGTAGTTCGCGCAAATGACGAAGTATTTGTCCGTATCGATTGCCTTGCCCGGCCCGATCATTCCTTCCCACCAGCCCTCATGCATTTCTGGCTGCCAGAGCTCGCCGACGCCTTCGATGCTTGGATTCAGGCCGACCGCGTGGTGGGAGCCGGACAGCGCGTGGAAGAGGTAGATCGCGTTTGTCCGCGCGGCATTGAGCTCGCCCCAAGTTTCGTAGGCGAGCGTGATTCCCGGCAGCAGCCCGCCCTCGCGCAGCCGCACTGGGTCGGCGGGGCTTCCGGTTTGAAAAAATTGGGTGCGTGTCTCGGCGGGCATGGGCGGAGGCTAAGCAGCGTCCGCCATCCAACGCAAGGGCGGGAACGCCCCTTGCCAGCCGGGCGGGTGAGGGCTATCGATCTGGGAATTCTCCGCTCCATGAAATCCGCGCTTCTTCTGTCCTTCTCCCTCCTTTTTTGTGCCTGCGGTCCCGCCAATGGCCCGAGCCTTGCCGCCGGAGGTTCTGCGCCGATGCAAGGCAGTCTCGGGTTCCTGCCGAAAGCCGCGGAGAAGGGAACTTTGTTCACTTACTACCAGCCGACGGCCCCGTCGAAGTGGCGGAACAACTGGGCCTCCAAACTCGATCTCACCGGCGTATCGTGGAATGATTCGCGGACGGCGACGCTTATTTCTCCCAGCCACGTGGTGATGGCCGCCCACTACACGAGGCCGGCGAACGTGGCGGTGATGTTCCATGACAAGCAGGGCAAGCCTCATGAGCGCTTCATTTCATCGGTGAAAATCCTCACCGGCGTGGGCGACATCGCCGTCGCCAAGCTAAATCTCCCGCTGCCGCCAGAGGTGAAATACTATCGGCTTGCCGACGCGGGCGACGCCTCCATCGGCAG
>JANMYL010000273.1:0-2966 GCA_031382045.1 Akkermansiaceae bacterium
CAACGCTCTGGTCTGCCGCTCGCAAAGCTCATGCAGGATGTTTTCTCGGAGATCGAAACCTTCGCCGAAGGCGCGGTATTTCCTGATGATGTCTGCCTCGTCGGCATGGAAATTTCCCGCATCGACGTGCATAACAGCAAGGCGTCCGGCGCGGGCGAAAACGGATTACAGACAGCCGCCAACGGATCAACTCGGACGGCCATGGTCGGTAACCGCTGAGAAGCTCCACCCTATGCGGCGGATGCCAGAGAACAGGGCTGGAAATCTGAGTTGACAGCTCAGGCGGAAATTACCGACGGTTTAGTTCTTGAAACCCATATCATTCATTCCGCCCGTCGTCGCGCTGGTCGTCGCCGGTGGTTGGCTCGCTAGCCAGCACCAGTCGATCACCAGGCTTGAGCAGGAAAGCTCCATTTTGCGAAAATCTATGGCTGCCCGTTCGTCCGGGGCAGAAGACGATTCTCCGGGTGCGAAGAAGGCTCTCTCCGCCAAGGCGGCTAAAGACAAAGAGCCGCTCGATTGGAAGAAAATCGCCTCCCAATTCGCGGAAATGCGCGAAAGCAGCGACATGCGGACGATGATGCGTTTTCAGCAACGTTTGCAAGCGATGACGAAGGAGGAACTCGTCGCCGCGCTCGATGAAATTGCCGCGCTCGATCTACCGGCGGAATCCCGTGCCAGGCTCGAGCAAATGCTCATCGGGCCGCTCATCCAGAAAGATCCGGAGTTCGCCCTCACCCGCTTCATCGACCGCATTCAAGACCAAAACAGCAGAATGGCTTGGCAGCTTTCCAGCGCCTACCAAGAATGGGCGAAGAAAGACCCAACGAAGGCTACAGCTTGGTTCGACCAACAAATCGCTGCCGGAAAATTCGACAGCAAATCGCTCGATGGCGAAAGCCGGCCGCGTCAACAGTTCGAAGGAGCTTTGATCAACGTTCTGCTCGCTTCCGATCCGGATGCCGCTGGCCACCGCCTTGGCGCGATTCCGGAAGACCAGCGGGGTGAGGTTCTGAGCCAATATCAGTTCCAATCTCTCAAGGAGGAGAGCCAGCTCGCGTTTGCTAAGCTGATCCGCAGCCAAGTGCCCGCAGATGAGCAGGCCGACACCCTCGCCCAGCAAGCTTCCTACTTGGTCTCGGGCGACGGCTACTCGAAAGTCACCGAGTATCTCGACCGCATCGAAGCCACCCCCACCGAGCGGGCCAAGTGCGCCGAGGAGGCGGCAGAATCAAAACTGAGGAATCAGGATGGCAAGAAAGTCACCCGCGAGAATCTCGACGAGATGCGGGAATGGGTCACCACCCAAGCCCCAGAAGCACTTGCGAGTATCACCGGAAAATCCCTCGGCACCGCCATGCAGGGACGCCAAAAAATGGAATTCTCCGAAGCCGCCGATCTAGCTCTCCAATACAATCAAATCAGCGGCAACGACGACGTGTTGGCCAGCTTTTTAGAAAGCTGGCCTGCCCGCGAAAACAAGGAACAAGCCCTCGCCCTCGCCGAGAAAATCACCGACGTAAAGCGCCGCGAGGAAATCCTGAAACGTCTCAAATAATCCCCATGAAAATTTCCATCACCGCGTCCGTTCTCATACTGCTCGTCGCCGCCCTCTTCGGTATTCCTAACCAGCAGCGGCTCGCCGTGGTCCGCCACGGCCACGCCCAGCTCGTCGCCGAGGCCGCCCAGCTCGGCATTTCCCTCGACCCGTCGAACCCTGCCGATCCCGCCCGCATCACCAAGCGCGGGCGCGGGAACAAGGAAGCGGACGCCAGGCTCGCCGCCGCCGAGTTCATCGCCTTCGCCAAGGAAATGGAAGCCATCGAGAAAAAGGGCGGCCCGCCCGATGAAGCGCAACAAAAGCGTATCATGGAAATCATGGACCGCATGATGTCGCTGGACTCCGCGCAGTTGAAGATCCTCATCACCGAGCTGCGTGCCAGCAAGGAACTCAAGGACCAAACCCTCCAAGGGCTCGTCGGATTTTCGATCATGACACTCTCCAATGACCATCCGCAGGCCGCACTCGCGCTTCTCACCGAGTCGGCCGACCTCTTCAAAGACGATGTAATGGGCAAGCACCTCGTCTCCTCCTCGCTCGCCAAATGGGCCAAGGACGACCCGCTCGCCGCGCTTGAATGGGTCCGAAAAAACTCCGGAAAATTCCCCGATCTCGTCACCGACGAAGCCAAACGAGGCTTGATCTCCGGTGCCGCCGTGAGTGATCCCAAGCTCGCCTTCAAACTCATCGGCGAGCTGGGAATCAAAGACGCATCCTCCACGATTCCTGGAATCATCGGCGCTGCCAAAACCGGGGAAGACAGGACCGCCGTCTTCGCGGCGCTGCGCGAGCATCTGGCCACCATCACCGACGAAGCTGCCCGCCACGATGTTGCGAATGATGCGGTGCGTTCACTCGCCAGCAGTGTGGCGAGTGAGGGCTTCGAAGCCGGCACCAAATGGCTCGCCACCGCCAATCTCAGCCCCGCCGAACTCGAAAGTTTCGCCAACGGGCTTTCCTCCTCTGACAAGAAAGGTGAAAGCGGCCAGTGGATCGAGTGGATCGGCACAACCCTGCCCGCGGACAAGAGCCGTAGCAGCATCCGCAACATCGTCCGCAACTGGACCCGCGACGACTTCCAAGCCGCCGGCAAATGGCTCGCCACCGCCCCCGCTGGCCCGACCAAAAACACCTCCATCCGCAGCTACGCGGAAACCGTTTCCGAATACGAACCCGAGACCGCCGCGCAATGGGCGCTCACCCTGCCACCCGGCCAAGACCGCGACGAAACACTCCAGGAAATTTATGATAACTGGCCGAAAAACGGCGCCGCCGCCAAGCAAGCGGCGGCCGCCTTCGCGAAAGAGCACGGGCTCAAGTAGCCCGGTATGCGAGACGGTCTGCTGCGGAATATAAACAGGCAGGAATGCCTATATCAGGAGGCGCTCGCGGAGCTCGGGCGTCC
>JANMYL010000308.1:0-1611 GCA_031382045.1 Akkermansiaceae bacterium
CACGGCGACTTCGCGGGCATGAGGAACGTAGCTGTTGGCGATAGATTCGCGCTGTAAAATGAAGTTGAGAAAGTTTGGTTTCATGGTAGATTCGTTTTTGCTGGACGATTCGCTTCGGACTCCACCGCGTGGATTCCGTAAAGAGGCAGCTAGCTCGCAAGGGCTAAGGCAGACCTCGGGCGAATCTCCGGTTGCTTGTTTCATGGGCGATACATGCTCAGCACGGTGAGCCTCTGGTTTCCGGTTTGAACTTCTTCGACGATCAGTAGATCGCGGCCACGGCGAATGGTGCTGACCAGTTTGGGCGTCTGGCCTTGTTTGGCTTTCCACTTTTGTTCGGCAGGCGCGGCGAGATAACTGGGCAATGAATGGAAATCCTCCTCGGTCACCGGGTATTTGTCCGAAGCGTGCTTTCTGAGAATCTTCATCGCCTTCTCGGCTTCCAGCGTCCGATGATAGCCAGCTAGAGATTCGACTCCCGTTGGAGGTCGGCCCGCACGAGCTACAATCCCGGCGATTTCCTTCACGCCGAGCTTTTGGAAGTCCGTAAAATCGCGGTTGTCCGGGTCCGCGTAAGCCACATCCAAGACCTCGGAAATTTTACCCACGGCGCGGGGCCGCTTCGGCTTGCCTGTGCCTTTGGGCGGTTGCCCCATTGGTTCCCCCGGAACGGGTGACCTGGCAGATCGCCATTCTCCACCTCTTCCGCGCAGTCTCCCAGAAACGCACTCGTAAACTGCCCCGCCAGCACTTCCGCCAGGTTCGCCGCATCTCCCGCCAGTTCTGGCATGCCCTTGGAAATTTTCCGCAGCGCCGCCTGCATCGCTGGCAGATCACCGGCTTCCATCGCGCCTGCAAGCGCCGCGCCGAGAGGTTGCATGTCCTTTGCGAGAGCGCTGCGGATCTCAAACAACCACTCGCCAAGCGCCTGATTATCCATCGCATTCGCGAGTATTTCCAAATCCTGCGGGGTGTCCTGGCGGATCACCTCTGGTCTTGCATCTTGAGTCTTTATCGCAGGCAGTAGCGCATCCGCAGCATCCGTCGCGACCGGCAGATTAAGCTTATCCATGAGAGCCGAAGCGGAAACCTTCGCTCCCCGGTCCGCGAGCAGCGTCGCCGCCGTCACCACCTGGGTGGCATCCTCCGCCACTGGCACCACCAGCTCCACGCGAGCGAGCGGCGCGACACCATTCCCGAAATGCCATTCGATGACCATCCGCGAAACCTCCGCCAGCGTCTCGGCGATGGTCTCCGCATCGTCCCGGCGTAAAATATCCGTTTCTTTTTCTTGGAGCGATGCACCGGAGCCTTCGCCGCTGGCACCTGAGGACATCGACGAAAGATCCGCGCCGCCACGTCAAAGGCACGTCAAAGGCACGTCAAAGGGACAGGCCTTTAACAGCCTTTCGGCGTGACAATTTCCTTCCGCCCCGCTAGCTTCCTTCTAAATGAGGCAAGCAAGATGGTTAGGGGCATGGCGGAACGCTGCTGGGAAACCGGTGTTGTTCCATGTGTATTCACGGGTGGTGGATCGGCGGTTCGTGCTGGGGACGGAGGAAAAGGAAAAATTCCGGACTTTGATGCGCATGCAGGAGAATTTCACGGGGT
>JANMYL010000313.1:0-7323 GCA_031382045.1 Akkermansiaceae bacterium
GATGATTTCCAGAATAATACTCTCCAGAATTGGTCGCGAGGTGGAGTGGCTACCCAGCCCACGAACGTCTCTACCGGAGGGCCTGCGGGAATCGGGGACCATTTCATGCGCATTGTCTCCGACGGCAGCGGGAACAATGGCAAAATGCTTGCGTTCAATAACAGTCAGTGGAGTGGCGATTTTACCATTCTAACGTCCATCTCTGTGGATTTAATCAACCTCGGGGCAAATGAATTAACCATGCGCCTTTCATTCCGTGACTCGACCGGCTCCGGTGGTGGTGGATTTCTAACTGATGACAATATTACTCTTGCTCCCGGCAGCGGCTGGCAAACGATGGTATTTGATCTCTCGAGCCTGATCTCTGTGGGAACCCTGGTGCCCGCATCCACCTTCATGACTCAAGTTGCGCAAATGCGGCTCATTCACGCACCACAACCGTTCTCGCTGTTGGGAGAAGAAGTGGTCGGCAATTTAGGGGTAGATAATATTGCTGCCGTGCCTGAGCTGGCAGCTGCATTTTTAGGAAGCCTTGGCCTGCTTGGACTTCTCAAACGTCGCCGCTCCTAACTGAAGTAATATTCCATACAAGCCGTCCCATTCCGCGGTGCTTGATGGTGACGGTGTCCGAGTGCATCTGTTTGAGTTCACGGAGTGGGGGAATTCGGGCGTGCCCCTCCGCTTTTAGATGCGGGTAAGCTGACCTCCTAAGATACTGGCGCTCGATCACGCCGAGGATTCCGTAGATCGGTCGGCGGAAACCTCTATTTAGGGTAGCGTTTCCGAAGGGATCGACGCGTGTCGAGATAATCACTTTGCCGGAAGGTGGATCGCCGGGTGCGACTCCTTAAGAGCAAGAATCGAAGCCGATCATTTTAGCCACGGCGAAATTGGATTTGAGTTGGTTACTTCGTGGTATTCCCGTTGCATATAACGAGTTAGAGCTATCCCGGTTGAACCGCTCAAAAACATTGGTTGATAAGTCAGCAACTTAAATAGGCTATTTCTCCCAGAAACTTACGTAAGGCAAATTTTTTTAACGCAGGGGAGACTTAAATATCCAAATTTAGTCGTAAAAGTAGATTTTTTGGGTTGATTGAGTTAAGGAATTTCAGTCTTTGCCAATAATTTAGCAATTTTCGATTGCCCGAACTCGGGAGCGCATGTAATTTTTGCCCTCAACCTCAATTTTCATGAGTAAAAATCAAATGGACGGCGCACAAGCGCTCATTAAGACGCTCGATGACTTGGGCATCGAATACATCTTCGGTTACTCCGGCGGCGCAGCCATCCCGATCTTCGACGCACTCGAAACGGTCAAAACCAAGATGAAGTTCATCCTCGTCCGCCACGAACAGGGTGCCGTCCACATGGCCGACGGCTACGCCCGCGCCACTGGTAGGCCGGCGGCAGTGCTCGTGACTTCCGGCCCCGGAGCGGGAAATACCGTGACCGGCTTGATGACCGCGATGATGGACTCAGTGCCGATGTTGGTGATTTGCGGTCAGACCGTGACTTGGATGCTCGGTAAGGATGCATTCCAAGAAGCGGATATTTTCGGTATCACGATCCCGGTGGTGAAGCACAACTATCTCTGTAAGGACAGCAACTCGCTTCCACGCATCGCTCGCGAGGCCTATCACATCGCCACCACCGGCCGTCCTGGCCCGGTGCTTATCGATGTGCCGAAGGACATTTCCCAAGGCCCTTTCACCGGCGATATGAACCCGTCCTTCGACCTCCCGGGCTACGATCCGACCAGTGCCTTCACGATCTGCCCGAAGGCGATCCAGCAAGCCGCCGAACTCATCGCCAAGGCCAAGCGCCCGGTGATTCTTGCCGGCCAAGGCTGCATGATCGCCCGTGCCGACAAAGAGCTGATGCACTTGGCGGAAACGCTGAATTGCCCTGTCACCTCGACTCTGCTTGGTAAGGGCGTCTTCCCAGAAGATCACCCGCTCTCGCTCGGCATGCTCGGTATGCACGGGACTGCCTATGCTAACAAAGCGATGGTCGAGTGCGACTTACTCATCAACGTCGGCTCGCGCTTCGACGACCGGATCATCGGCAATCCTGCTAAATTCTGCACCACCGCGAACATCATCCACATCGACATCGATCCTGCGGAGATGGGCAAGATGGTCCGCGCTCACGTCGAAATTGTAGGTGATGCCAAGGCGGCACTCACAGAAATCAACGAAAAAATAGGTCCACTCGAAACCACTGAATGGATTGCCAAGCTCGACGGCTATAAAAAGAAATTTCCACTCACCTACAAGAAGCAGGGCGGTCTGCGGATGCAGCAAGTCATTGACGAGCTTTACCAACTCACCGGCGGCAAGGCGATCGTCTCGACCGACGTGGGTCAGCACCAGATGTGGGCGGCGCAGTTTTACAAGAACCACGAGTCCTACCACTGGCTCTCCTCCGGTGGTGCTGGCACCATGGGTTTCGGCTTCCCCGCTGCCATCGGCGCCCAGCTCGCATGCCCGGACAAAATGGTGATTTCCATCTCCGGTGACGGCGGATTCCAGATGACCTTGTTCGAACTCGCCACCGCCGCGATTCATAAGCTGCCTATTAAAATCGTGGTCCTAAACAATCACTACCTCGGTATGGTTCGCCAGTGGCAAGAGCTTTTCTACGACGACCGCACCTCCGGTGTTGATCTCGTGGGCAACCCGGATTTCTGCAAGCTCGCCGCCGCTTACGGCATCCCGTCGGTCCACATCAAGCGCCCCGCGGATGTCACCAAGCAGCTTGAAAAAGCTCTCGCTTATAATGATGGCCCTATCCTGATTCACGCCGAGTGCGTCAAGACCGACAATGTCTTCCCGATGATCCCCGCAGGGGCGGCTCTGGAAGATATGATCACCGAGGCGCCGAAAACCAAAATGGCCAAGCCCATCGGTTCTACATGATCCGATTTTAAATCTGAAATTTTAAATCTCAAATCTTTAAGCCATGCCTCAAACCATCGTCACCACTGACACACCCGTTGCCCTTCCAGTAATTCCGCGCGGCCCGACTCATACCTTATCCGTGCTCGTCAGTAATGAGCCCGGCGTCTTGATGCGCATCTGCCAAGTCTTCTCGCGCCGCGGATTCAACATCGACTCGCTCGTCGTTTCTGAGGGTCGCAACGTGAATTTCTCCCGCATGACCATCGGCATTTCCGGTGATCCGCAGGGGCTCTCGCAGATCATCATGCAGGTCGGTAAGCTCATCGACGTCATCCATTGCTCGGAGCACACCTTTGACGACTCGGTGACCAAGGAGATGATCCTCATCAAAATCCTTTGCTCGCCCACCGAGCGCTCGCAAGCCTTGCAAATCGCCGAGCATTTCGCTGGAAAAACCGTGGATCTCACTCCCACCTCGATGATCGTGATGCTCAATGGCGACAGCCTAAAAATCGACGCCGCGATCACCATGTTCTCACAGTTCAATATCATCGAGACCGTCCGCACCGGCAAGGTCGTGATGGCCCGCGGCGAGCAACCGACGTAAGAAGCAGGAACATCTTTGTCCCTAACATTCATACACTCGTCCCGCGTAAAATTCTTTGTCCCTGCCGGATGTAAGCCACGCTTGACCAAATAGTAAAAACTGACGCTATAAAACACGGATAAATTGGCGAGATATCCGTGACACGCAGCATCACCCAGCCGATCGCAAACATCTGCGCGACCGTAGTGATCTTGCCGGTCCAGTGCGGGATGATTTGCACTTGTCGGTGGTTCACGTAGAGGATCTTGATGCCGCCGAGGATGATGCAGTCGCGCAGTATGACGATGACGGTAAACCACAGTGGCAGCCGCCAGCCCGGCGAGCCCCAATCGACAAGAGACAGGGTGATCACCCCTGAGAGAAGCAGCGCCTTGTCCGCGATGGGGTCGATGTAGGCACCGAATTTTGAGCACTGGTTGAAGCGGCGGGCGACCCAGCCGTCGATCCCATCCGACGAAGCGGCGAACACGAAAATTCCGAGCGCCCACCAGCGTAAGGACTCGTTGGGCATGCCGATTTCCACCGTGTACCCGTAGTAAAAAGCCAGTGCGACATAGACCGGGATCAGGCAGATCCGGGTGATGGTGATTTTACTGGCGAAGGTCACAAATTGATCAAATCAGGTTCGCCGCCCATGCGAAACTTGAAATTTTCTGGCCGGAAAATCTAATAGACCGGCATTCCGGCTGAGTCGTCACTTTGGGAGTCTTGGATTTTGTTCTTGGTCCAATTGTAGCCATGCACGGTGTCTCGACCGATACCGATGAGAGTGTTGCAGGAATTCAGGGAGAATATGACCGCGATCACGATAAGAAATTTCATGCCTCTGACTTAATCTCCGAGCAAGGGTTCTAAAAGCCCAAAGTAAGGAAAGGTTAATCAACTTGCGGATGCCGCTACGTCGTTTTCTAGGAAATGCGAATTCCAAGCGAAAAATGGCTTTACAAGGCAAGGCAGGTGGGTAGTTTTCGCGCCCCGGCGGCGCGTGCCACCTTCAATTTTATCTATCTAAAGCTATGAAAGTTCTCTCATCCCTCGCCTCCGCCAAACGCCGTCACGCCGATTGCCAAGTGGTGAAACGCAAAGGAACGGTTTACGTCATTTGCAAATCGAACCCGAAGTTCAAAGCCCGCCAAGGTGCGACCGCTGGCACCCGGCTCTCAAAAAAGGGTCTGTAAGCGATCTTTAAATGTTTTTTTGAACCAAGCGACCTACAGGTCGCTTTTTTCATGCCTGAGCAGCGAGCTTGTCCAAGACGCGGCCGGCTGCAATCAGGCCGAAGCTGGCGATCAGATGGGATGCCGAGCCGAAGCCAGACGCGCAATTAAGCCGCAGCGAGATTTCCTCCGGCTTGTCTTTTGAAACAGTGCCGTCGCACGCGGAATACCACGGTGCTTCATCAGAATAAACCGCGTCGATGCCGAACAAGATCGGCTCCTGCCCGCGGGTGTTTTTCGGAAAACCAAAATCATTTCGCAGCCCACGGCGGAGCTGGAGCAACAGTGGGTCCATGCCGCTGTATGCCAGATCTGTCACGCGGATGCGTGTGGGATCGCGCCGCCCGCCCGCGCCGCCACAAGTGATGGCGTAGATCCCTCGTTGATGGCACTCAGCGATGAGCAATGACTTATGACGAGCGTAGTCGATCGCGTCGATGACTGCGTCGAAGCCAGCGTCGAGGATTTCCACAGCAGATTTTTCGTTAAAAAACTTAGGCACTATCCGGATGTCACACCCGGGGTGGATCGCCAGTGCGCGGTCGGCCATAGCATCGGTCTTTTGGCGGCCGATTTGTCCGTCCATCGCGTGGAGCTGGCGATTCACATTGGTGATGCAGATTTCATCTAAATCCACCAGTGTCAGGTGGCCTATGCCCGAGCGTGCGAGCGATTCCACAGCCCACGATCCCACACCGCCCACGCCAATCACCGCCACGCGCGACGTGTGAAAACGATCCAGTGCTGCCTGGCCGTAAAGCCGCGCGATGCCGCCAAAGCGATGAGTGGTGGATTCGGTATCGGACACGCGGCGGATTTATGAAGCGCGCGGCGGCGAGTCACGATCCGAATTTAACGCGACTCACTTCCCGCTTGGAATTCCGTGCATTCCGCTGTTGCTTCGCTACGAAATGCGCTGCTTTTACTCACAGGAGCTTGAACTTGATCTGCCTACTGGACATCCGTTCCCGATGGAAAAATTCCGAGTTTCCAAGGACATGCTGCTCGAAGGCGGTATCCTCCGCCCGGAGGAAATTATTGAGGTCCGTGCTGCCGATGTCCACCTGCTCCAGCGCGTCCACGAGAAGGATTACATCCGAAAAATCGAGTCCGGCCAGCTCGGGCGAAAAGAGCAACTCCTGCTAGGATTACCACTCACGCCTAAGCTCTATCAACGCAGCATCACCGAAGTGGAGGCCACCCGGCTTGCCTGCCACGCTGCGCTGGCAGAAGGCGTCGGCGTTTGCCTCGCGGGCGGCACGCACCACGCCTTCCGCGGGCACGGCGAGGGTTATTGTGTTTTCAACGATGTCGCCATCGCCATCCGTGACCTGCAGGATAAACAGCCTAACATCAAGATTATGGTCGTAGATACCGACGCTCACCAAGGTAACGGCACCGCTGCGCTGCTTGGCGACGACCCGCGCGTTTTCACCTACTCGATCCACGTTGGGCGGAATTACCCTACGAAAAAAGTCGCTGGCACTCTCGACATTGAGACGGTCCGTTATGTCGAGGGCGAGATGTATTTGAAGCAGCTCTTTGTCAGTCTGGCCGGCGCGTTGGACGCCTTCGCGCCGGATCTGGTAATTTGGATTTCTGGTGCGGACAACCACCGCAACGATCGCTTCGGGCAAATGCACCTCTCCCTGAAGGACATCCAGCGGCGCGACGAGGTTCTACTCGGTGCGTTCATCAAGAACCGCATCCCGGTGGCAGTGCTTTACGGCGGGGGTTACAACCGTCAGCCCGAATTCACGGCTAAACTACACCGCAACACCATCGCCACCGCCAAGAAACTCGCCACCGAGTTCCGCGGGATTTGAGCCCGTGACTCAGGCATTCCTGCCTGCAATCTTTAAACGCAGCCAGGCATCGCCACCTACGACCCCGCCACCCTCGCCGTGGACACCGAGGTGATCTCCTACAACCTCGACGCCACCCCCGGCTACGAATTTTTCCGTGTCCTCGACCGCTCCCGCGACGCCCTCAGGCGCGACACCGGCTTCCAGCTTAAAACCGCCTCCACCATCGTCGAAGCACAAGCCGCGTATGCCTACTCACCCACCGATGGCCGCATTGCCCAAATCTCCAATCCCCAAATCTCAAATCAAACCTTTTCCTACGCCTACAGCTCCAACTCCAATCTTTTGGCGACAGTCACCGGCCCCATCCACACCGTCATCAACGAATGGGAGCCCACCCGTGACGTCCTCGACACCAAGACAAACAAACTTGCCATCACCGTCATCTCCAAATACGACTACGCCGTGAATGCCATAGGCCAGCGCACGGGAGTCGCCACCAGCGGCACCGCCTACCCAGCGGCACCGCCTACCCAGCGGCACCGCCTACCCAGCGGTCCCAAGCTGGCTCTGGAGTTACGACGCCCTCGGCCAAGTCACCAGCGCAGAAAGCAGCGTCGTCACCAGCGACCGCGCCTACCACTTCGACGCCATCGGCAACCGCATCGAAGCTCGCGAAGGCGTCACCACCGCCACTGGTACCCCCAACTACACGGCGAACCGACTCAACCAATACACATCATTCCCATCCCTCGCATCAGTCCCATCGTATGATTTTGACGGAAACATGA
>JANMYL010000094.1:0-3959 GCA_031382045.1 Akkermansiaceae bacterium
GTGCTCGCGCCCACGGCAGCTCCGGCTCTGCCGGATGGGGTGCGGAGCGTTCTTCGGCAAGAGAAGTAAGAGCTCCGCACCTCATGGAGCAGAGCTTCCATCTGCCGCAGGCGGCAGCAGAGCGTGCCGCACTCCAGAGTGCGCAAACTTACCATTTCAAATCTTTGTAGGTATAGGATTGAATTCCTCGACTACATCTCATAGCTAATCCCGTGCTTTCAAGACGCCTACCATGTCGAGCTTGCCGATCATCCGGCTAACAAGAACGAAAGAAAGGACAGATGCCGTTAGAACAACGAGAATGGCGATGGAATAAGTTGAGGAATTAATGACAATAGGCAGGCGCACCGTTTCCGTACTGAAAGACGACATGATAAACAAAGCAAGCCCACGGCCGAACAATAAGCCAAATGGCAGCGCAATTAACACCAAAATCGCCAGTTCACCGACCAGCACACTACGGACTTCCGCTAGATTGAAACCGACGACTCGCAGCGTGGCCAGCTCGCGACTGCGCTCGGACAAAGCGATGCGCGCGCTGTTATAAACCACACCGAAGGCGACGATGGTAGCGAGCACGAAATACAACTTACGAATGATGCCAATGCTCTTACCGGTGGTCTCGCGAAAGGCGGCGAGCTGGTCGCGCTTGACCATCACCACGGCGGCGCGCGGTGTGTCCTTGAGCGCACGCATGAACTCGTCCCAGCGCTTGTGATCCAGCGCTAGATAGGCACCGTTGACCGTGTTTCCCTCTTTCATCAAGCGTCGCAACGCAGAAATATCCATGTAAGCGGCGACTCCCGCGAAATCAGTAACGAGACCACGGATGGGAACGTGGAGCACGGGGCGACGACCTTCTAATACCTCGACTTCCACTTCGTCGCCGATGCGTGCTCCGATGACTTTAGCCAACATTTCAGACATCAGTAGTCCGTCATCCTGCATGGTAATTGCGCGGCCACGGTCGTCTAGCAATCGATTCAAATTCGCACTTTTATCAATGCCGGTGACCGAGAGTTTTCGCTCCCGGTGGCCGAATTTTAAACGCGCCTGCACACTGCGGATCGGCTCGGCGCGGATCACGCCGGGCAGGTGTTCGAGATCGTGAAAGCCACTGCCTGAGCCGGGTTCTGCGAGGAAAACCGCGACGTCCTGGCGCTGCTGGCTGTTCCACTGGAAGGTAAGCAAGTAGTCAATGCTGTCTGCCATGGCACCGGGCAGCACCATCAAGCCAGTGGCAAGCGCGAGACCGCTGGAGGTGAAAATTGCCTGCCACGGGCGGCGCTCGATGTTGCGCAGCGCCATCCGCAAGGTCGGGCTGAAAAAACGCGTCAGGCCGATACGCTCGAGCAAGGACGGCTTAAAATCTGCTGGTGGCTCCGGCCGCATCGCTTCTGCCGGCGGAAGCTTTACTGCCTGCCAAACGACCGTCAGGACGCCGAGCACCGAGGCACCCAGACTGATGAAAAGCGCCAGCCCGAGCGCGCTGTAATCCATGGTGAAAACCAGCGTCGGGAAGCGGAAAAACATCGTGTAAAGATCCACCAGTCCAGCGCCTAACATCCTACCACCGATGCCGCCTATCAGCGTGCCGAGCACGCCGATAACCAAAACAAATTTCAAGTAATGCACGCCGACCTGCCTTGACGAATAGCCGAGCGCTTTCATCTGAGCTATCTGTTCCCGCTGCAGGCGGACGATCCGCGCCAGCACCGCGTTCACCATGAAGGCGGCCACGCTGAGAAATACTAACGGATAAGCGACCGACAGCGAGTGCAGCACACGCAGCTCGTCGTCCAGCCTTTGGGCAGAGGCTTGTTCCTTGCGAAGGAAGGCTCCGCCCGTGCCGTATTGGGCGAGCACGCGGTCCATTTCCTCGATGACTGGCTCGGCCGCTGCTCCGGGTGCTAGATCCACGCAGACGTCGTTGAAAGCACCTTCGAGATTATAGGCCACAGCGAGTGCGTGATAGTTCATCCAGATCACGCTGAAGCGCTGGTGGTCCGGCAGGGTTTCGCCCGCCCGCGCCTCGAATACGAATTCTGGCGACAGGCCGATGCCACAAATTTTTAAAGTTTCGCGGCGGCCGTTAATGACCGCGACGAGCGAATCCCCGGGCTGCAGGCCGTTGGCATTGGCAAATGACTCACCGAGCACCACCTCGCGTCGTTCATCGGAGCGGGGAAAGCGACCACTGCGAAGAAAGAGCCGATTGAGCTTCTGCGGCCCACCGTCGTCAGGTAGCGATATGATGTGGCCCGTGGCGGGCTCTGATAGGCCGGGTAAATCTAGCGTCACGTCCACCGCCACGCGAGTTTCAACAGTGGCCACGCCGGGCAGGGTGGCAAGCTGGTCCGCGACGGATAGAGGCGCTCGCTTGAGCGTGGCGAAAATGTCGGCCATCGCGTAGCGCTGATAATAAGTGGTCCGCGTCGTCTCCAATGTCATAATCAGACTGCGTGTCATGATCATCATGGCCAGTCCGCAGGCCATCACGAGGCTAACCGCTAAGACTTGCCCCTTCATCTTGGCGAGGTCTCGCAGGAGCTTCTTGTCGAGCGGAGAAATCATGGAAAGTTATACGTTACGAGTTATCAGTTTTAGGTAAAGAGATTGGTAGGCTTGATCTTTTTGATAACTCTTAACCTATAACTCTTAATTATTCACCACTTCAGCTGCGATGCTGGCAGGCGTGTCTCATTCCAGTGTGAATTGATGATTTTCCCATCAGATAGATGAAGCACGCGGTCTGCCATTTCTGCCATGATGGCGTTGTGGGTGATGATGACGGTGAGGGTGCCGAGTTCGCGGTTAATGCGCTCCACGGCTTCGAGTACGACGATGCCGGTGGTGACGTCTAGCGCGCCGGTGGGTTCGTCGCAGAGCAGGACTTCCGGGCGTTTGGCGATGGCTCGTGCGATAGCGACACGTTGTTGCTCGCCGCCGGATAGCTGTGAGGGGAAGTGGTCCATTCGCTCGGTCAAGCCGACCATTTCCAGCGCCTCCTCCGGCGTCATTGGGTCGCGCGAAATGGCCGTGATGAGAGCGATATTTTCACGAGCAGTGAGGCTGGGGATTAGATTGTAGAATTGGAAAACGAAGCCAACGCAGTTCCGACGGAAGAGGGTGAGTGTCTTCTCGTCCGAGCCGTCTAGCGGCCAGCCTTTGTATTTCAAATCCCCAGACGTCGGCACATCGAGGCCGCCGAGGATGTTGAGCAGGGTGGATTTCCCGCTGCCGGATGCGCCAAGCAGGCAGACTAGCTCGCCGGCGTTGAGCTTTAGATCCACGCCGCCTAGCGCGGCCACGTCGAGCTCGCCAGTGTGGTAGATTTTTCGCAAGTCACGGGCCTCGAAAACGACGCCGGTGGAAACCTGCGGTGAAGAGAGTTGGGAATTCATCGGTCTGCCGGACGATAGCCGACTTCCGGGCAGGCACAATGTTTTGCAAGGGAGTTGTGGACTGCTCCGACATGTCGGAGCTTTGGAAGGTTGCCATTTGAACAGGTGCTTGTTATCGATTTGTCGTGCCTGACAACACCGAAAATATCCGCCGCATCGCCCCTTTTGGCCAAGATTTCCACGATGCCGTCACAAAAGGCGAATAACAGAATATCATCCTCCAACTCGCGGTTCTCCGCCGTCTCGAATCGCCACTTACTCATCATGGTTGACCACAACCCGACAACCTTTCCCGCCGAAGTCATTCCGGCCCAAAAGAAAACCCCTAGGGTCGCGAGACCGAAGGGGTTTCTGCGGGCGAACCCTTTCGGATCGGCCCATCGCCACATGGGCAAGAAGTTGCAGAAACATCACCACGGGCCTGAGAATGTCAATCTGGATTTTCTGCAATGACAGATTCTCAAGCCAATCCCCCAAGCGTTCCCGCCCGCAAGAAAGCCATGGTGTATGTGGATGGTTTCAATCTCTACTTTGGGATTCTGCAAGGCACCCCGA
>JANMYL010000097.1:0-2346 GCA_031382045.1 Akkermansiaceae bacterium
ACCGCCGAGCACGAGCAGAACGGGGTGACGATTCCTAGCAGGGCGGCCAGGATGTTACCGACGAACTCGCTTTTTCCCGCCAGAATCCGCCGCGTGCGTTCCGGCGCGAAAAACGTGCGGAGGATACCCACTGCAAACACCACCAGTGTCAGCAACATCAGCACCTTGGGCGTTTCAAAAATGAAGAACTCCAGCGCGGCCGCGAGGTGGGAACCTTTTTGCAACGGCAGGACCTGATAGATGAACCAAGAGGAAAAGGCGCCGAGATTCCGGTAAACCAGCCACCACGCCAGCAACCCACAGGCCAGCGGCAGGAGGATGCGTAAACGGCCTGCTGGCGGGATCTCGGTCTTTTGGGAATCGGACATACGTTAGGGTGCGGTGTGGATCATCCAGAAGCCGCCGAGCACGACCAGCGCGCCACAAACTCTCTTGATCCGGCTAACCGCATTTGAATTTTCATTCCAGTTGAGGAATCGCTGGACGACCTCGGTGAAGGTGCCTGCCAGCACAATCACCGCGCAGTGGCCCAGGCCATAGGCGAGGAGCAACACGGCACCGTAAATCGGCGCGGTGTGAGCGAGCTTGAAAGTCACGCCAAGCATCGGAGCCATGTAGGCGAAGGTGCATGGACCCAAGGCCACGCCGAAAACGAGTCCCAGAGTGAGTGCCGCGAGCATACCCTTGCGCTTGATCCCGACCGCGGCCGGTCCGGAAAACGGCAATGGAATGACACCTAGCAAATGCAGGCCGACGATCAGGAAAACGACCGCGACGAAATAATTCCCATAGCGCCCCACATCGCCTAACATCCTTCCAGCAGCGGCGGTGATTACTCCGATCGCGGCGATGGTGACCAGGATGCCGATCGCAAACAGCGTGGATGTCCAGAACGCACGGCACGTGCTCACCGGTCCCTGTTCGCTGATGAAACCGACGATCAGCGAGATGCTTGCGAGATGACATGGACTGAGGACGATGCTTAACACGCCCCACACCACGGCGGCGGAAAGGGCGACCTGCGGCGCGCCCTCGACCGCATGGCTCAGGTGAGTGAAGAGTTCCCCGGTCATGGTTCGTTAGAGCAAGGGCACGCCCAGTTCCTTCCACTTGGCGAGGATGTCTTCCTTGGCCAGGAAGCCGGTGTGGCGGAAGAGCTCTTTACCCTCCGCGTCGAAGAAAATTTGCGTAGGAATCATTTCGACGGCGTGTTTTTCCCCGGCGTCGGGGTCTTTCCAGATGTCGATGAACTCGACCGTCATCCGGCCCGCGTATTGGTTTTTCAAATCCGCTAGGATAGGTGCCATCATTTTGCAGGGCACGCACTTGTCAGCGCCGAGGTCGAGCAGCCGTGGGAGTTTCGCGTCCGTCACCACCGCGGCCTCGACGGAGGAAACAGGTGTCGGTTTGAGAACCATGATGCCGGCTGCGGTTGCGAGCACTCCGAGCACGATCATCACTTTGACAGGCGTTTTCATGGAACCAGCATCTGTTTGACTTCATCGATGGACGGCACCTTGCCAGCCACCCTCACTTTTCCGTCAATCACCAGCGCCGGAACGGTCATCACGCCGAAGGCCATGATCTGGCGGAGATTGGTGACTTTTTCGAGCGTGTAAGCCTCGCCGGTGGATTTGGCGGCGGCTTGCGCGACGGCGGTGAGGTTGTTGCACTTGGCGCAACCGGTTCCGAGGATTTTGATTTGCTTCATGGTTTCTAATTTTGAAAACTTTCAAAGTATGGGGCAAAAATTGTCAGACCTTATCGGCGTGGAAAGCCTCGAGGCAGCAGAAAATGTTCAGCACACACGGTTTTTTAAGAGTGTAGAATACCTGCGTGCCGCGTCGCTCGTCGGAGACGATCCCAACGCTGCGGAGTACTGACAGATGGTTGGATACTGTGGAAATATCCAAGCCCACTAGTTTTGTGAGATCGGCCACGCAGTGCTCGCCCTTGCCGAGTGCATCGACGATCAACAGCCGGTTTGGATTGCTCAACGCCTTAAAGACATCTGCGCCCTTGCGAAAATCTGCCGGAGTTTTCGGCGATGTTGCGGTGCATGCGGCGCTCATGTTTTGAATATTTGCCAAATAGCAAAGAAATCAAGGATTTTATCAGAATTGCCACCAAGCTTGGCTTTTGACGGAGGCCGAAGTATTTCCTCTGTCCATGGAAACACCGAACCCTTACGCGCCGCCTGCCATTCCCATCGCTCCGGCGACCGACGACATTTCCCGCCAGCTCCACGGCATCCAGTATCCGCTTACGCTTTCCTTCAAGGTGCTTGCTCTGGCTAGCCAGGCGACGGTGACAGACGCCACCGGCCGCACGATCCTCTATACCAAG
>JANMYL010000038.1:0-5109 GCA_031382045.1 Akkermansiaceae bacterium
GCCATCATCGGCGCCGCCATCATGCTGGCCGGGGAAAACACCCGCCTCGTCGCGGATGCCGTCCGCGTCAAGCTAGAGGAGATTCAGGAAAAACTCCCCGCCGGTGTTTCTATCAAGACCGTCTATGACCGCAGCGAGTTAGTGAACCGCACCATTCACACTGTGGAGAAAAATCTCTTCGAAGGCGCGGTCCTCGTCGTCGTTGTGCTTTTCGCCCTGCTAGGAAATTTCCGCGCCGCTTTCATCGTCGCGCTGGTCATCCCACTCTCCATGTTCCTCGCCATGACCGGGATGGTGCGGCTCGGGCTATCAGGAAATCTCATGAGCCTCGGGGCCGTGGACTTCGGCCTCATCATCGACGGCGCGGTCGTCATGGTAGAAAATATCGTCCGTCATCTCGGTGAAAAACAACACGCCCTCGGCCGCAAACTCACCGTGCAGGAACGCGCCCGCGAGGTTCTCCATTCCGCCAAGGAAGTCGCGAATCCGATGTTCTTCGGCGTGCTCATCATCACCGTCGTCTATCTGCCGATCCTCGCGCTGCAAGGCATCGAAGGCAAAATGTTCGCACCGATGGCCGTCGTCGTCATGCTCGCGCTCGGTGGTTCGCTGGTGCTTGCCCTCACCCTGATGCCGGTGCTTTGCTCCTATCTGCTAGGTGGAAACATCAAGGAAAAGGACAACTGGCTGGTCACGCTGGTGAAGAAACTTTACACGCCACTTCTCACGTTCGGTCTGCGTTTCCGCTGGCTGGTCGTGCTGCCGATGTTCGCGCTCTTCGGACTCTCGCTCTTCGTCTTTTCCCGTCTCGGCTCCGAGTTCATCCCGCAGCTCGATGAAGGGGATCTCACCCTGCAATTCATCCGCAGCAGCAGCGCGGGGCTTACTTCTTCTGTCGATTTACAAAAACAATCCGAGACCATCCTGCGCCGGGATTTCCCGGAAATCCGCGATGTCTTCTCCCGCATCGGCACTGCCGAAGTCGCCTCCGACCCGATGGGGCCTAACGTCTCCGACACCTACGTCATGCTCCAGCCCGTCGAAAAATGGCGGATGGTCGATGGCAAGCGCATCACCAAGGAGGCCCTCGGCGACCTGATGAGAAAACGCATGCTCGACCTCGTCCCCGGCCAGAACCTGCTCGTCTCGCAACCCATCCAGATGCGTTTCAACGAGATCATGGCCGGCTCCCGCGCCGATCTGGTTTGCAAGATCTACGGCGAAAATTACGACGAACTCGAGCGCCTTGCCGGTGAAGTTCGCGCAGTCCTCAACTCCATCCCCGGCGGGGCCGAAACCGAATTCGACGCCATCGGCAAGGTGCCCATGATCGAGATCCAGCCGGACCGCGACGCCATGCAGAAGTTCAACGTCCACGCGGATGATCTGAACCGCCTGATCGAAACTGCACTCGCCGGCTCCGATGTCGGCACCCTCATCGAGGGCAACCGCCGCACGCCCATCATCGTCCGTCTGGATGAAAAACGCCGTGCCGACCTCCCGGCCATGGAGCGCCTACCCCTCCGCACCAAGGACGGAGCGATGCTCGCGCTGGGGCAAGTCGCGAAAGTAAAACTCGAGGATCGCGTGAATCAAATTTCTCGCGAAAACACCCAGCGCCGCGTCTCCGTCTTGATCAACGTGAGGGGCCGGGACACCGCCAGCTTCGTGGAAGAGGCCACCAAAGCCATCCATGAACGGGTCAAATTTCCCGATGGTTATTACTTCGAGTTCGGTGGCCAGTTCAAGAATCTGATGGAAGCGAAGAAGCGCCTCACCGTTGTCGTCCCGCTCGCACTTGGCCTCATCTTCGTCCTCATTTTCCTAAGCTTCAAATCGCTCCGCCAGGCCGCATTGATCTTTGTCTGTGTGCCACTCGCCGTTTCCGGTGGGATCTTTGCCCTCTGGCTGCGCGGCATGCCCTTCACCATCTCCGCTGCCGTCGGCTTCATCGCCCTATCAGGCATTGCCGTGCTCAACGGCATCATGCTCATCAGCTTCATCAACCAGCTCCGCGAGGAAGGAAAATCCCTGCGCGACGCCGTTGTCGAGGGCACGCTCACCCGTCTCCGCCCCAAGCTCATGACTGCGCTCGTTGCTTCATTAGGTTTCCTCCCGATGGCCATCGCCACCGGGGCGGGAGCCGAAGTCCAGCGCCCCATCGCCACCGTCGTCATCGGTGGCATCATGACTTCCACTTTCCTCACCCTGCTCGTCGTGCCTCTGCTCTACGAGTGGCTGGAGAGAAAAACCAAACCAAGAAACCAACAGCCCATCGAATCATGAAAACCATCAGCAAGCTCATCACCGCCGCCCTGCTCGTCGCCTTCACCGGCAGCGCCTTTGCAGCCGCCACCGTCAAGGCAGGGCCTCGCAAGGGCCGCATCCTCGAAATTGAAAACCAGCAAGCCGAGTTCTTCATCGAGAAAGACCGCACCATCAGCATCGCCTTTTACGATGCCGCCATGAAAGCCCTGCCCGCCGCCGCCCAAGTGGTCACGGCCACTGCCGAGGCACCCACCGGCAAGGTGAAACTCGAGTTCGAAAAAAAGGGTGACCAGCTCGTTTCCAAAGCCCCGCTACCCGCAGGCGAGCACTACACCATCGTCGTCCAAGTCAAACCCACCGCCGACGCGAAACCGAAAAACTTCCGCATCCCACTCGATCTCAACATCTGCAAGGGATGCAGTAACCCGGAATATGCCTGCACCTGCGACGAGTGATTCACTAACTGAATATCAACACGACGTCCAACCACGATGAAACTAAAACTGTTAACCGATCCTGTGGATGCGCGCATAGCCAAGACGAAAGCTCGCTGCCACAAGGTATTTTTGTTGCCATCTTCGGCATCTTCTGGTGTCGGTCCAGTTTTAGGCTTGACGGATATAGGACCCGACTGGTTGCAAGCCACCGCTTAGCTCTCGCCACGCTGATATGCGCCACACCCGAATGAAACGATCCATGGGAGATTAGTGGTCAAAACGCATTTTAAAAGTTGTTGCAATTGGAGTGCGGTAAAAGCTTGCGTCGGTTTCTACTGCATGTTCGATTCGCGGGGTTATGAAACCACTCGCAAGCTCCTTAGCCATAGCCGTCATTTCATCCAGCCTAGTTTCTGCAGAAGGCTATTTAGAACCCTTCGAGCACATCCATTTCAACGAGTTAGGCACGCCCTACGTTCACTCGTTCGGGATCGAGCCGGCGTCCACTGGCCGCGATCTTTTCTTAGACTACTCCTATCGCGAGGCCGCGGGCCTGACCGAACACGAGACAGAGCTGGAACTCGAATGGGCTTTCACTAGCCGCCTTGGTATAATCATGGAAATCCCATACATATGGGAAGATGAGGAAGGTGAAGGTTCGGTTTCCGGTTTCGGCGATTTTGCGATTGTGCCCCGCGCACTGCTTATTGAGAACGAGTATTTTCTTCTAACTGGACAAGTTGAAGTAGTTTTACCGACAGGAAGCAACACCTTCGGTAACCAAACCGCGATCGCTCCTGGCATTGCGATGTGGAACAATCTCGGGAACTGGTGGACGCTCAATTCTGGCATCGCCATCGAGCACGGTTTCGACGAGGACTCCACCGAGCTCGTCTTCGGTTTCGGCCTCGTGAAATCCTTAGGTGCAAAATGCGAAAAGCATGGGAACCACACCGGCCACGCTCACCACTCCAATTCTGCTTCAGGTCTGTTCAACATCCATCTCGAAGCCACAGGCTCCACCCTGCTCAACGGCTTGGACAAAGGCGACACCACTCTCGAAGGGCTCGTCGGCATCAGCTATGGTCTCGCCGCTGGCTTCGACATCCGCTCCGGATATCTGTTTCCCATCACTTCTCCCAAGGAGTTTGACCATGGTTTCACCACCGGCGTGATCTATCATTTTTGAGAGAGCGTGTAAGTGAGTTTTTTACGGTGTCGAAAGAATATCGCATTCTGCGAATGCGCCGCCTTGTAGCGTCGCTCTATGAGCGACGATGCCACTTGACCGCGCGAAGCTTCTTCATTTGCATTATCTCTGGCATTCCAGCCACAAGGCCAGTCAGCGACGGTCATAGACACGCCGCTACATTCTGCGAATGCGTGGTCTTGTAGCGTCGCTCTGTGAGCGACGATGCTACTGAACTGCGCGAAGCTTCTTCATTGGTCTTCTCACCAGCATCTCGGCCACAGGGCCAGTTAGCGGCGGTCACAGACGCGCCGCAACAGGAACCTTGTGGCGGGCTTAAGCGTTTAGTAATAAATATCCGATGAAACGTCTCTCCCGTCTGGACTCAATTTTCACTGAGAATCCCGTGTATTTCATCACGGCCTGCACGGAAAATCGCAGGCAGCTACTTGTCCATGATGGCGTTCATGAAGTCTTCCGGAACTTCTGCATTCTGGCAAGGGGACGCGGTGTGCTGGTCGGGCGTTATGTTCTGATGCCTGATCACCTGCATCTTTTCGTCTGTATTCCGCCCGGTGCAGTGGGCCTGTCGATGTGGATGAAATCGCTGAAAAACACGATGTCCAAACATTGGCGCGAAGAGGGCATCGAAGCTCCGCACTGGCAGAAGGGATTCTTCGATCACTTGCTCCGCTCGACGGAGTCCCATGCGGAAAAGTGGAAATATGTCAGGGATAATCCGGTGCGCGCGGGGTTGGTGGAGAATGTGGAGGATTGGCCACACGCTGGAGTCATCCAGCCGGATTCGTGGATGTGAATGCATGGCCTTGCATCGTCGCTCTGCGAGCGACGATGTTACTGAATTGCGCGAAGCTTCTTCATTGGCTTTCTCTTTGACGTCTCGGCCACACGGCCAGTTAGCGACGGTCACAGACACGCCGCTACATTCTGCGAATGCGCCGCCTTGTAGCGTCGCTCTGCGAGCGACGATGCTACGGAATTGCGCGAAGCTTCTTCATTGGCTTTTTCTTTGACATCCCGGCCACAGGGCCAGTTAGCGGCGGTCACAGACGCGCCGCTACATTTTGCGAATGGTAACGGCGCGTCTGTGACCGCCGCTAACTGGCCCTGTGGCCGAGATGCTGGTGAGAAGACCAATGAAGAAGCTTCGCGCAGTTCAGTAGCATCGTCGCTCTCAGAGCGACGATTCAAGGC
>JANMYL010000060.1:0-2960 GCA_031382045.1 Akkermansiaceae bacterium
AACGGCCTGCTGATTTTCCGCGACATCCAAGTGCGTGGCCTGTGGGTGAGCCGGTGGATCGAGAACGCGCCGCGTGACGAGGTGCATGGAGTTTATGAAAATCTAGCTGCCCGCGTGGTCGCTGGGCAGCTCGTCCAGCCGGTGGATTCCACCTATCCGCTTGAGGCGTATCGCGATGCGCTGGCACGGCTTGAAGCACCGCAGCGCACCGGGAAAGTGCTGTTTGAGCCGTGAGTGAATTCATTCGCCCAAAGTCCGCCGCCACGTATCCGGCGCTTGCCAATAAGCCTGCTTGAACGCGTGCGAGAGGTGGAAGCCGGAGCTGAATCCGACGCGCGCCGCGATGTCGTCGAGCTTTGCATCGCTGGACGCAAGTAGCCGCCGGGCGCGTGTCAGGCGTAAATGAATAACATATTTCCATGGCGCGAATCCGGTCCGAGCACGGAAGGCGCGGCGGAAGTGCGAGTAGGCCACGCCGAGTTTTACGGCGAGTTCCTCGACATTCACCGGTTCGGCATGGTGCTCGTTGAGAAATCTTTCCGCGTCAGCCACCGCACGCTGGATCCGTGACGGGCGGCCGCTGCTTTTGGCCGCTCGCGCGCAGAGAGCAAGCACTCGCAGCGCCGCGGCGGACAGTTCGGGCTGGACGTTGGATTCTATCGAAATTTGCTGATGGATGGCGTCGAGTGCTTCCTCCAGCCCAGCATCGATCGCGCCTGGATAGAGGATAGAGGCGGGTGAAAATGTCCCTGCCGACATCAGCCCATCCACCACCGGGCCTTGGACTTCGATCCAGCTTTCCGTCCAGCCGGTCTGCGGATCGGGGCGGTAGCGATGCCAAGTAGCGGGAAGGAGCAGAAACACCATGCCGGCGCGCACACAGCGGCGGCCGGTCGCGCGAGTTTCCAGCCAGCCAGTGCCTTCAGAAATAAGCACGATTTGAAGCGCGTCGAGCATCCTTCCGTGTGACCAACTCAGCTTGTGATCATCAGGGTGTGGAGTGGGAGGATAGGATGTCCCCGCCCGGATGCGGGTGTGCCCGACCGCTGTCACGCCTAGGCCCCAGAGTGCCATCTCTGGGGTGGCCGGAAAGTAGCAGAAATAGTCGCCGTCAGATGAGGTCATTTTTTATATGCAAATGATCAATAGTCCCATTTCCAAAGCGCTGGCTATCCCATATTTTTTGGAAATGCAAAACACTCCAGTGCGCGTTGGGCTTTTTGGGATCGGCTTGGACACTTATTGGCCGCAGTTCGCAGGCTTGAAGGAGCGACTGGAAGGCTATCTCGGCCAAGTGAGCGCGAAACTGGGCCGCCCGGGCGTGGAAATTGTCAATCTCGGGCTCATCGATTCGCCGGAAAAAGCGATGGAGGCCGGGCACGAATTTCGCCGCCAAGACGTGGACATTATTTTCCTCCACGTCACCACTTACGCCCTTTCCTCCACAGTGCTTCCCGTAGTCCGCCGGGCCAAGGTTCCGGTGATCATTCTAAATTTAGCACCCGAGGCGGCCATCGATTACGCGAAGTTCAATAAAATGGGCGACCGCACGGCGATGACTGGCGAGTGGCTCGCGCATTGCTCGGCCTGTCCAGTGCCCGAAATCGCGAATGTCTTCAAACGCGCGCGCATCCCATTCGAACAAATTACCGGCATGCTCCACAACGATCCAGAGTGCTGGGACGAGGTGGACGCGTGGATCGATGCCGCCCGCGTCGCCCATATAATGTCCCACAACCGGCTGGGCCTAATGGGGCATTATTACAATGGTATGCTCGATATTTATTCCGACACCACGCTCCAGTGCGCCACCTTCGGCGGGCATCTTGAAATCGTCGAAGTCGATGAGCTTGCGGCACTGCGGCGTGAAGTGAGCGATGCAGAAATCGCCGCGCGCGTGATGCTTTTCCATGACCAATTCGATGTGCAAGACGACTGCTCGCAGGAGGAGTTGGAGCGTGCCGCCCGCACTTCCGTCGCGCTGGACCGCCTCGTCGCAGAGCACGATCTTGGCTCGCTGGCCTATTACTACATGGGCGCCGGAAATGCCGAAAACGAGGACGCCATTAGCTCGATCATTCTCGGGAATTCTCTACTAACTGCCCGCGGCATCCCGGTCGCCGGCGAATACGAAGTGAAGAACGCGCAGGCGATGAAAATTATGGATAGCTTCGGTGCGGGTGGTTCATTTACGGAATACTATGCCATGGATTGGAACGAGGATGTGGTGCTCATGGGGCACGACGGCCCCGGCCACATCGCCATTGCGGAGGGAAAAACTAAGGTGCGTCCGCTTGATGTCTATCACGGCAAGGTCGGACGCGGATTGTCCGTTGAGATGTCGGTGAAGCACGGGCCAGTCACATTGCTGTCGGTCGTCGAGACCGAAGATGGGCGGCTCAAGCTGCTAGTCGCTGAGGGTAAATGCGTCCCCGGTCCGGTGTTGGAAATCGGGAACACGAACAGCCGCTACAAGTTCAGCATCGGAGCCCGGCGCTTCATTAACGACTGGAACGCGCAAGGCCCTGCTCACCATTGCGCCGTCGGCGTGGGGAAACTGGCGGGAAAAATCGATAAACTTGGGCGTCTGCTTGGAGTGGAGACAGTTCGAATTTGCTAATCAGCCCAGTGGCCAGGATAGGGGCGAATTTAAGCGCACCGAGACCGTCCATCGCTTACTAGAAATATCGATAGCTGCCAATTATTGGGTGTAATTTAAAATACCTGTTAATTTAAAATATCTGTCACCTTGAACTTCGTGCATCATTCCCATCCGGCTAAAGTCCGCATCCTCAATCTATTCCGCATTTAGCTTCATCCAATCCTTAAAAATCCATCGTTCCGACTCCGCGTCTCTTTGCGCCTTTGCGGTTCGAATCTTTCCCATTTCGACGTTCGGTGTTGGACGTTCAATGTTCGATATTCTTTTCTCCACTTCTTTCCTTCCCAGCAATCTCCCA
>JANMYL010000092.1:0-1725 GCA_031382045.1 Akkermansiaceae bacterium
GACGCTGGTTATTAAGTGACTGCAGATGAAAAAGACGCCCGCACTGCGTCAAATCATCCCTAAATCATGGACAACCGACTTGGGAATCTCAAGTCTCCCCGTGTGCTCGCCAATGCGTATTGTCGCTTTGTAACTTTTAAAAAATTCAGCCTCCATCCTTCATGTCCTGGCAATCCTACAGCCAATCGCTACTCCGCTATCCTCAACTCGGATTCTCCCTCGATCTCTCCCTGATGGACATCGAGCCCAGTTATTTTGAGGCCCTCGCGCCCCAAATTTCCAAAGCCTTCGCCGACATGGTCGCCGTCGAGTCCGGCGCCATCGCCAATCCCGACGAAAGACGCATGGTCGGCCACTACTGGCTGCGCAACGCCGATCTCGCACCGACCGAGGAATTAAAAAAAGCCATCACTGAGCCGATTGCCGCGCTCAAAGATTTCGCGGAAAAAGTGCACACCGGCACCCTCACTCCGCCGTCTGGGGGAAAATTCCAACAAATTTTGCTCATCGGCATCGGTGGCTCCGCGCTCGGCCCGCAGCTCGTCTCCGAAGCCATCGGCCAAGACGCGCGCCTGCCGCTCTTCTTTTTCGACAACACCGACCCCGCTGGCATGGACGCCGTCATCGCCAAACTCGCGAAAACCGGGCTCGATAAAACCCTCGTCCTCGTCATCTCCAAATCCGGCGGCACCGCCGAGACCCGCAACGGAATGCTTGAAGCCAAGGCCGCCTACGAAGCCGCAGGCCTCGACTTCGGGCTCCACTCAGCCGCCGTCACCGGCACCAGCTCCAAGCTCGACCAATACGCCCTCGCCCAAAATTTCATCGCCCGCTTTCCCATGGAAGACTGGATCGGCGGCCGCACCTCCGTCCTCTCCACCGTCGGCCTCGTCCCCGCCGCTTTGCAAGGGTTAGACATCGATGCCATGCTCGCCGGAGCCGCCGCGATGGACGCGGAAACCCGCCACCAAGACGCCTCCAAAAATGCCGCCATGCAGCTCGCCATCGCCTGGCACAGCGCCACGAACGGCAAGGGCGAGAAAGACATGGTTGTCCTTCCCTACAAGGACTCGCTCGTCCTTTTTTCCAAATACCTCCAACAACTCGTCATGGAGTCGCTCGGCAAGGAACACGACCTGGACGGCAAGGTCGTCCACCAAGGCCTCGCCGTTTATGGCAATAAAGGCTCCACCGACCAGCACGCCTATGTCCAACAACTCCGGGATGGCGTGAACAATTTCTTCGCCACCTTCATCGAGGTTAGAAAAGGCCGCAGCGGCCACAGCATCGAGGTCGATCCCGGCACCCACTCCGCAGACTACCTGCAAGGATTCCTTCGCGGCACCCGCAAAGCGCTACACGATTCCGGCCGCAAATCCGTCACCATTTCCATCCCCGAAGTCACGCCCTTCCAACTCGGCCTGCTCATCGCCCTCTTCGAGCGGACGGTTTCGTTCTACGCCTCGCTCGTCAACATCAACGCCTATCACCAACCCGGCGTGGAAGCCGGGAAAAAGGCCGCCGGTGCCTTCTTGGAAACTCTCGCCAAAGTCCGCAGGCAGCTCACCTCCTCCCCAATGAGCGCCGCAGAAATCGCTGCTGAAATCAATGCCGACCCCGAGGACGTCTATCACTGCCTCACCCACCTCTCGGCCAACGGCGAAGTCCAGATCACCCTCGGCACAAGTCCGGCACAAGACAGTTTCCAACGCTGAACCGTCAAAA
>JANMYL010000048.1:0-11829 GCA_031382045.1 Akkermansiaceae bacterium
GGCAGTGGGTAAATTTCCATTTCGTTGCCTAGAAATCGAGCATGCCCTAGCATGATAGCTTATTCCATAGGGTTTAACCCTACCCGATCGTTAAGCACAAACCTGTCGAACTACTGTCCGACAGGTTCCTAAGGACTAGAATTTAATTCGAAATTTTGATTGCTAGCGGAAATTTAATATCACAGGGTAAATACTGATTTAATATCTTACTATTTATGCAAAAGGCAAAAATTCAAAAATGCGGACTTTACAAAAAACTCAAATTCTCAAACGAAAATCTGGAGAAGATGCAGTTTATCTTGGAAAAGCAGCTGCAATGGCAATCCACGGAATCAAACGAAAACAAACTGGATTAACGACCGAGCAAACACGATCTGCTGCATTGAAACCGCACTAAATCTGACCCATCTGTTATGCCAAGCAAATCACAAGTCAATAAAAGCACTGTATCGTTGCGACGTAGCGACGATAAACGCAATGCACAACCGGCGGCAGTCCATGCGAATGCAGACACAAGGCGCCTGCTCAACGATCTTGATATCCATCAAATCGAGCTGGAGATGCAAAATACTGAACTCCGCCGCGCACGGGATCATGCCCAAGCCTTGGTTGATCAATACACCGAACTCTATGATTTCGCGCCTATCAGTTACTTCACCCTCTCCGCAAACGGCGTCATCCGGCTCGTGAACCTAACTGGATCCGTGAAGGTTGGTATTGAGCGCTCTAATTTGATTGGCAGCTCCTTTAGTCTGCTCTTGGCCAAGGGACAGCGCTCCAGTTTCAAAGCCTTCTTGAAACAGGTTTTCGAGTCAGATGCCAAACAAACCGGAGAGTTCGAACTCGCAGACACGAGCATTTCGGTACGTGTCGTCACGATCAAAGCCCGTCGTAGCCCCGACGGATTGGAATGCAAAGCCATGATTATGGACATCACCGAGCGCAAACAGGCGATGGAGCAGATGCGCGTCTCAGAAATCCGCTATCGCCGTCTTTTTGAAGCCGCGCATGACGGAGTAATCTTACTTGATCCGAGCACGCGTAAGATCATCGATGCCAACCCGTTTATGACACGGCTGCTTGGCTATTCACGCGATCAGTTGATCGGCAAAGAATTATTTGAAATTGGACTGCTTAAAGATGAAGCGACAAGCCAGCAAATGTTTCGTAAACTAAAAAGAAACCACGAGGTCCGTTATGAAAATCTGCCGCTTGAAAGCGAGACAGGCCGCCTTCAGGAAGTCGAGGTGGTTGCTAACCTATACCACGAAGACGACCAACCAGTGATCCAATGTAACATCCGCGATATCACGGTGCGCAAGCTGGCTGAAGATATGACGCTTCAAAACATGAAATTGAACCGCGAAATTATACGCAGAAAAATTGTCGAAGAAGATTTGCGGGCTAATCGCAAAAAACAAAGCGGTCTCCTCAGGCAATCGCGCGCTCAACAAAGAGAATTGCGTGACCTTTCTCACCGGATGTGGCAAGCTCAGGAGGAGGAACGAAAGCGGATCAGTCGCGAATTGCACGATGTGATAGCGCAGTCCTTGGTTGGCATTAATGTGCACCTTTCCGTGTTGACC
Organism: Akkermansiaceae bacterium; assembly: GCA_031382045.1. GTDB lineage: Bacteria > Verrucomicrobiota > Verrucomicrobiia > Verrucomicrobiales > Akkermansiaceae > Luteolibacter. The sequence continues at coordinate 1,587 of JANMYL010000048.1, forward strand.
GAAGGAAGCACAGTCGTTCCGGAAACCCTCAGACAGCAGGTTTCGGACACTCAAATACTCGTAAAGAAAGCAGTAACGATCGTCCACGACTTCGCCCGCGAATTGCGTCCAACCATGCTTGATGACCTCGGGCTAATTCCGGCGCTCGAGGCATTTATGAATGAATATATGGCTAATACCGGAATCAGTGTCAGTTTTAAGGCGTGCGCAATGATTGATCAAACGACAACCATGGTGCGCACGGCGCTTTACCGAATCGCTCAAGAAGCCCTCACCAATGTGGCCCGCCATGCCAAGGCCAGCCATGTCGAAGTCAGTATCGAATCCGTGCAAAACGTCATACGAATGACCATCCAAGATAATGGCAAGGGTTTCGTCGTCAGCGGTAAAGCAGTCTCGAAGAAGAAAGGTCGGCTGGGCTTGGTCGGCATGAGAGAGCGTGTCGAGATGATTGGCGGCATATTCCAAGTGGATTCTGCACGCTACGGCCCTACCACGGTGCGGGTGGAGATTCCAGTTGCATGCTGATAAACGCGAAAAGACGCCTGTGGAAAAACCACAGGCGTCTTTGTGAAAATTCGGAATTCTTAATTTTTGAGACCCGCGAAGCCTTCAAGTGATTTAGGAACCAACACCTTACCAATGGTGTGCATGACACCGTTGGTGGCACTAACATCAGCACTAAAAATTTTCTCGTCGTTGACTTCGATTTTATCGATATCAACATCGATTTTCAGTTTTTCGCCATTGACGGTTTTCACATCGCCATCAATCAGCTCGGCAGTGAGCATTCTGCCAGCGACCACATGATAAAGCAGCAGCATGCGAAGTTTATCTTTATTTTCAGGAAGCATTAGCTTGGTGAGTGTCTCGGCTGGCAGCTTACCGAAGGCCTCGTCTGTGGGCGCAAAAATGGTGAAATTACCCTTGGTGCCAAGGGTAAGATCAAGTTCCGTAGCTTTCAGAGCCTTCGTTAGCGTGGAGAATGTGGCGCTATCAGCAATCACTGTGGTGAGCGAGCCGGGCTGCACAGGTTGCACAATGGCTTTCGCCTCCGTCACTGGCTTGTCAGCAGTTCCGTTCTGTGCAGATACCGATGAATTGAGCACTGCCATGGAAATAAGCAGAACGGCGTGGGTCAGATGTTTTGTTTTCATAGTCTAGTGTTTGGTTTGCGTGACGGTCTTCATAGTCATAGCCACGCTTGAGTAAAAAACATAAATCGTCACCACCAACAGTGCCATAGGGTATATCCCCACTCTTCCGTCACTCATTGGTTTTGCAGAGCAGTGCAGTCTGCAAGTCATAGTGGGGTTTCACCCCATTGTTTTCATTGCAGTGTCGTGTGAGATTCAAATTGCTTACAAACCGCATCATACACATAAATAATTATACACTAATTCTTTAAAACTAAGGAATAGTGCTTCGAACTTAAGCTAACAAATTAAAATCATGTCAACAGGAACTATTCTACTAATCGTGATTGTTTTACTCCTGCTTGGAGCAATCCCCACATGGCCTCACAGCCGGAGCTGGGGATATTTCCCGAGCGGCTCGCTAGGCCTAGTTCTCATCGTTTTGATTATTTTTCTATTACTTGGAAAAATCTGATCATGGCGAATCGGAAATGAAATATACCGCCATCACACGAATTGTTCGTGTGATGAACGGAGATAATGAAACAAAGAATTTCCCGAGTCATGAAAAGTCAAATATTTACAATACTTTTAAACGGCAACTCGCTTGATATTGCACTCCATGATACACGCCGTATTTTTAAGTTTGGAATGGCTGCGACCCAGACTATTTTAATTAGCCTCGGAGTTGCTATCGCTACAGGACAGGCAGTGAACTCCGGAGTAGATAAACAGAACGCGCAGGTGCTGACTCGCGGGCCTGTCCATGAAGCCTTTGCTGGAATCGTCAGCTACAATCCCGAACCAGGAGTGATTGTACACAAAGCTCCTCCCCAATTAATAGAGGAGTCACCTCCCGAGATAAGACCGGCGGGAGAAAATATCAACTGGATTCCCGGCTATTGGGGCTGGGACGATGAGCGAAGCGATTATCTGTGGATCAGCGGCACGTGGCGCGCACTACCGCCCGGACGTCAATGGACCACCGGGTATTGGGCCCCCGCCGGACAAGGCCACCAGTGGGTTTCCGGCTACTGGGCGAATTCCTCAGTCCAAGAAGTCACTTATCTACCAAGGCCTCCCCAGACCGTGGAAGTAGGCCCAAATGTTGCGGCCCCCTCTAGTGATCATGGCTGGACGCCTGGATCATGGATGTGGCAGCAAGAACGCTACGCATGGAGACCCGGCTATTGGGCGCAAGGACGATCAAACTGGGATTGGATACCTGCCAACTATGTGTGGACTCCACGCGGGTATGTCTTTGTGGACGGTTATTGGGACTACAGTTTTCATAGACGGGGCGTTCTCTATGCACCTATTCACTTTCAACCAGGTTATTATTCTCAACATGGCTACTCATACTCGCCATCAGTTGCCATCGAGCTTGTGGCACTGATGGAGCATCTTTTCCTGCGGCCTAACTATCATCATTACTATTTTGGAGACTACTACGACCGCAGATACCGAAATAGCGGATATTACTCGCCTTATGCATACCAAACCAGTCGCTGCGGTTATGATCCGGTATACTCCTACCGGCGATGGACGCACCGGCAGGACCAGGATTGGGAACGTCGTTATGAGGCATCCTATGATTATCGGCGAGATCATGAGTCAGCGCGGCCGCCACGCACTTGGGCCGACCAGAAAAAACTCAGGTTAGACACAGCCGAATCAAAAGAACAGCAACTGCTGATGGCGACTCCTTTTGATCAAATGGCGAAACAAAAAGATAAGCCGATACGGATCGAACGGGTGGCTGCTAAAGAAAGAGAAAAAATCACTGCTATAAATCGTGAAATCCGAAAAACACGCGAACAGAGAAAAACAATTGAGTCGGAAGCAGAGAATATAACGAACGGAAAGAATGAGCGTGATATCAAACCGTCTAAAATCAAGTTAGCCACATCACCGATTGTGGGAAAATCTCCGGATAGTTTCGATAGAAAGCAGGCCCCGCCAAAGCCGCAACGATCTTCAGTGGTCGATCCCGAAAAGCAAAAATTTGAGCGTAAGCCCAATGCAGAAAAATCTCTTCACAAAGCCCAAGGCAAAGAGTCCAAAGGCGAGCCACAGCAGGAGCCCAAAGCCAATGAACCGAAGCAAGAATCCCGCCAGGAGCCCCAAGCTAAGGAGCCCAAGCGCGAGCCACGCCAGCAGCCCAAGGCCAATGAACCGAAGCACCAAGCATCTTCCAGCAGAAAATTAGAACCGGATAAGAAAGACTATGAACAACCCGGGGCAAAAGCTAAAAAGAAGGAAGACAAATAAACAACAATAACTATAAAAATACTAATATGAAATACCCTAACTATGCAATCGTCGCGATTGCTGCCGTCCTCACGATAGGCTGCAACAAACAAAAAGCCGTGATTAATGACAGCACGGACGCGACTAAAGAGGCGATAGACACACGCAAAGATGAAGTGGCTGCAGACGCTAAGTATGCCACCGAACAAACCGATGTGAACGCCAAGATCGACAAAGCAAGGATTGAGGCCAACAAAGTTTCCGCTCAAGCACAACTCGATGCCGATAAGAAAAAAGTCGAGGCCAAAGCGGATGCTGCCAAAGCCGAGGTGGATGCTGAAAACAAGTAGTCACATTTGATTAGACGCGATACGTCGCACCAACTGTCAAGGACGTTCATGACGAACTAAACCCGTCTTGAACGTCCTTCATTTTTTTTGGAAACCTGCAGAACTAATTTCAGCAAATTAATCTTCGGGGAACTCTGCCCAATATTATTTTCTAGCCCTAATCATTATGGGTTGATGAGTGACAACGTGATGAAACGAATCTTTGCGTAGGTAGTGTAAAGATTCGTCTGTAAAAGCCGGCTGCCAGTGCGGCGGCGCGCCGACCTCCCCCCCGACCCACCGGGGTTGTCGGCGTCCGTCCAAGACCAGATACTGGAGGTGCTCAAACCAAAACAGCACCAGCCATGGACGAACACAAACAGACTATCCGCCAAGATCCGCTCATCAATCTCCTTTTCGAAGACGGCCTTCAGAACGCCCTCCCCAGAATCGCCGAAATCCTCATGAATGCCGCCATGCTCCTCGAACGCGAAAAGCACATCGGAGCCGCCCCTTATCAGCGCGGAGCTAGCGATCGCAATGGCTACGCCAACGGCTTCAAGTCCCGTAATTTTCAAACCGGCATTGGAGCCTTGGAGCTTTCCGTTCCACAGGTTCGTCAAAGCGACACGCCCTTCCGCACATCGTTGCTGGAGAAGGGTTCACGCAGCGACCGGGCCCTCAAATCCGCAATCGCCACCATGTATGTCGAGGGGGTGAGCACACGCCGCGTCACCCGGATCATGGAACAGATGTGCGGCTTCGAGGTCTCCTCCGGCCAAGTCTCGAACCTCAACAAGCAGCTCGATTCCGAATTCGAGAAATGGCGCAATCGCCCTCTTCCCGGGACCTCATTCATGACCGTCGATGCCACTTACTACAAAGTCCGTATCGACGGGGTTGTGCGAGATTGCGCCACGCTCATTGCCCACGGCATCCGCCGTGACGACGGTAAACGCATGATCCTCGGAGTCAGTTGCGCCCTCTCCGAGGCCTAAGTCCACTGGCGCGGGTTCCTCAACGGACTCAAAGAGCGCGGCATCGGCATCCCGGATCTAGTCACCTCCGACGCCCACAGCGGCCTGAAAGCGGCTCTCAAAGCCTCGCTCAACGGCACCCCGTGGCAGCGCTGCCAGTTCCATCTCCAGCAAAACGCCCAGGAATACGTCACCCAACAGCATCTCAAAGGCAAGGTCGCCTCGGACATCAAAGTCATTTTCAACGCCGACGACCGTGCCCACGCCGAGGAGCGCCTCAAGGATTTCGTGAAAATCTACGGTGAAAGCCAGCCCAGGCTCGTCGCCTGGGCTGAGGAGAACTTGCCCGAAGGCTTTGCCATCTTCGCCTTTCCGGAAGCCCACAGGAAGCGCCTGCGGACATCCAACGCCTGCGAGAATGTCAACGGCCAGATCAAGAAGCGTACCCGCGTCGTCGGACTCTTCCCTAGCGAGCAATCACTCCTGAGGCTCGTCACCGGCGTCCTCATCGAAATCTCCGAGACATGGGAAACCGGCAAAACCTACCTCACTCCCAGCTAACAGAAAACAAACCGAAAAACAAAACCGAACACCTTCAGAAAAAGTCATCAGCCACTTTTACAGAAAAAAATTTGCGCGGACGAAAAACCACGTTTTCTTTGTTTCTATGATATTTTTGGTAGTATTTGTACGAGCAAAGCGGTGGACATGAATTTCATCGTGGCACGTATTACGCAGCCTGCGATTAAAGACTGACAAGTGGGGTTTTACCCCATGGCACTGAACTGCCTCAATGCGTATCTTAATTGCGTGAAGGGTAGAAATCACCCACCGCATTCAACCATTCAATATCATGAATCCCGAAATCGACCCGAAAAAAGCAATGAATCAACTGCCAAAAGCCGCCAGTGAAATCACCCAACAAGCCACCGTCGCTGCACAAAACGTGACAGGCGTCGTAGAAGACTTGGTCAAGAACACATATAATACCATGTTATCTAAAGTCGAAGAAGACGTTGATAGAACTAAGGAGTATGCACAACAAGCGATCAATGCCACCAAAGATACAGTCAATCATGCCACCGACGTCGCAAAGGACATCTATCACTCTGCGGCACTGAAAGCCGGGAACACCTTGGAAACCTCTAAGGAGTATGTGCGACGGAATCCAGTTCCAGTTGTCCTGGGCGCTGTCGCCTTCGGAGTGGCTATGGGCTACATTCTTATCATGGCTCGTAGAAAGCCAACATTCGGTGAACGTTATGCGGATGAGCCTTTGGTAGCTGTGCGCGAGGCGATTCTTGGCGCGCTTGCGCCCGTAACGCAACGTGTCCACAAGGGATATGACACAGCTAGGGACGGCGCAGAAAAAGTAATGGACCGGGTCCACAATATCCGCCCGAGATGCAATGCTGACTCGATTTCGGATCAGCTCGGTCGATTCGGTAACAATCTTAAATTCTGGTAAGCTATGAACGATAAATCCGATCATATAGCCCCTCCTTCTATGGACGAAGTGTGCAAAATTTTACTGAGCAACGTGAAACAGGGGATCCGTCATCGTTACAAGAAATACGAAGATGGAGTCAGAAAATACCCCACGTCAGCAGTTCTCGGTGCTGTCGCAACCGGCTATCTCCTGCACCGAATGCCAGTCCGTGCGATTCTTGTCACTCAAGTCCGCGTGCTTTCGGCACTGACAGCCCCCGCTCTGTTTCTTTACGGAGCAGCGAAGCTGTATGATCTACTCCAACGACAGGAGTTGACCAAGCGGAAATAAGGCTGGTGGATTAACAGAATGCAACCGATCTAAATCACTCACGCTGTTCCCGTTCAAAACTTAATACTCCAAGGTCTGGAGGTATTTTCCGCAAATTAAAATTGTTTTCAAAGAGTCTGTCCATTTGGTAGTGTATTAGTTAGAAGGTTTTTTGCGGAATTGGGACATGCAACTGAACGGCAAGCGAAACGAGCCTGGAAGTGAAATCTCCCAATTCGCGCAAAAGCTGCCGCTCGGATACAGTCAGGCGGTGCAGGCTGCTGTTTAAAGCTGCAAAGTCTCAGACTTTACAACAGCGCGCCATTGATCTCTTCCTCGATCTCCAGCAGGAGCCCGAGATGATGGGCACAAAGTCATGTCCTTCTAGAAAATACTGTCGGATCAGACCCTTATGATTCTTCACTCCGCCTTCTTTTCATGAATATTAGGGCTTGCAGAAATAGATTCCGTACTCCAACTACTGATTGTTTAATTGATGCTTCGCAAACTCAAGGTCGTTGTCATAGGGCATGCTGCCGACTATAATTTTTTGAAAAACTCCTAGGATCGTCTTGTGGTTTCCGCGCTAATTTGAGACTATTTCAGATTGGTGACAAATAAAACTTAGATAGGCTGTGAGTAGATTTGACAGTAGCAGATTGAAAATGTTAACGAATTTCTAGATGGTGATTCGTTGAGTTTGGTTGTATCTTTTAGTTGATCCATCCTGCAACCCCGCGAAGGCCGCCCTGGGATGATGCTCATGGTTCTCTCACGTGCTCAAGCAGGTCGTTCGGGAACCGGCAAGCCTAAGATGTTTTTCCGCGGGCGGTGGTCGATCTCCTCCTTCACCTCCAAGTGAGTCGCCAACGTGATGATCGCAAAGTCATATCCTTTCAGAAAATACCGCCGGACCAGACCGTTGTAATTCTCCACCGCACCTTTTTGGCATGAATGATAGGGCCTGCAAAAATAGCTTTCGCAGTCCAATAACTCGTTAACCAGTTGATGCATCGCAAACTCAAGGCAATTGTCGTACGTGATGCTACTGACCTTGTGTCCGTATAGGATAGTCACAATCGCTTTCATGGTCTTCGCCCTGCTCTTATCGGGTAGTGGTAAAGGTTTCCGACACGGCTTCCACGCTCACAGAGCGAAAGCAGGAGTCTCCTTCCCGCGCCCCCCTTGAGTGAGGTCGGCCTCCCACCCCTCGTAGCGTTTCCGCTCAGTGACGACAGTTGGGCGTTCTGCTATATCAACCCGATTCTGGATCTTCCGCACGCGCCCGATCTTACTTCGTCTGTGGTAGCGACGCTTGGCGTTAGGTCCTGAGGTTTAGCGATAGATCGCCACCGGCCTTCCCGTCATCTGCAATACACTGATAGATCGTCCCATGACTGACCTTCAAATCCTGCACGCAAGTCACTTGCTGATCTGATCAGGGCTATGCTTAATTTTCAGTTGCGCTTCAACTTAGTCGTTGATAATGCCGACCATCACCTTCGCGCGGGTTCTTTTCTGGCTTTTACCTTCAGCTGCGAGACGTTCAGTTTGAACAGGTCGATAGCAACGTTCGCTGTGGTTACGGGCTAGTGTCCTTGCTCAGGGTACCTTTGCTAAGTCGGATAGCTTGCGCGATCTTGTTCTGGGTCTTTCCGGCTTGTTTCATATTCGCGATTACTTCACGGTTCTCGGCACAGAGGCAGGAGTGTTTGTTATTCACAGTCAGCTTTTTGTAAAACCAGACTGGACGAACTCCCACCTCTGCTTATCTAACATTTATTTACTAACAATCTGAAACCGCGAGTCTCGATTTAAATAAAAACCGAGTGGTTCAAAGTTATCGAAATAGAGAGTGCTCTACGCCGTCTCATAAATTTTCTAAACCCTTAGTCATAAATCCCGCGTATGGAATTAGGGTCTTTATCGCTAAATAGTATTAATTCAGTATGAACGCGTGGTCTTAGTTTCTACCGTTCCATAAGAGGTTGGGGCGACCTCGGCTATCGTCGTTCTGGTGGTATGCGTGGACGGTTCCCGACTCTCTACCACGGTGCAAGCAGTTAGAAGGCTGAGAGCAGGTAGACTAAAGAGACTGAGCACAATAGATTTCATGGTGAATACGGTGTTGATTAATTTTGAATTGTTGGTTTTTACCAACAAACAGAAAATGATTTATTTCTCGCCAAACCACCATAGAGTGTAACCCTACTGAGATAAAACGATCAAGCCACTTCACAAAATGGTGACTTGCACACTGCTCTCTATAATGCCGGATGCAATGGCATAACGCGTGAGGCCAGCGGTATCATGAATATCAAGCTTATCCATCAACTGGCTACGATGTTTCTCAACAGTCTTGATACTAATTTTCAACTCCGCCGCAGTTTCTTTATTGGCTTTACCCTCGGCAATCAGTTGCAGCACCTCCATCTCGCGAGAAGTAAGCACAGAGGACTTCTTACTAATTTTCCCCAATCGATCACGCAACTGGCGATTGATTCGGACGAAACGCTTTGAAACAGAACTGCTGTAAAAAATTTTACCTTGGTAAACCTCGCGGATCGCCCGACAGACATCGTTGGCAGAATCCTGTTTAAGCAGAAAACCCATTGCCCCGGAATCAGCAGCATGCTTGACGTAGGCATCATCACAATGTGCGGTCAGAATAATAACTTTGGTATCGGGAATGGCCTTCAACAGTTGCCGAGTAGCTTCCAAGCCGTTGAGCTCGGGCATGGCGATATCCATCAAAACCACATCAGGACGAAGTTCTACTGCCATGGCTACTGCCTGCCTACCATTTTGTACTTCTCCAACCACCTCAATATCACTTTCAAGTTTGAGCATCATTCGAAGCCCCTCTCGAACCAAGGTATGATCTTCCGCCAACATAACTTTGATTATTTTCATAAGTATTTAAAATTACTATCATTGATTTCCAGATCCCATTTTTTCATGGTGGCCTTACTGACCGGAATTTTAGCAATGATCATTGTACCGCTGGCGGGAGTTGATTTGATCTGAAAAGAACCTCGGACCATTTCTACGCGCTCTCTCATTCCTAGAAGTCCGAGGTGTTTGCTCCCGGCGGCAAGCATCACTGCTTCGACTTCAAATGCTTTTCCATTGTCGCTTACTTCCATAATAACCGACTTGGCCTCTTTTAGGATAGTGACCTCCACTCGGGTCGCACGTGCATGACGAGCCACATTGGCAAGAGACTCCTCTGCGACACGATAGAAAACCATGCGCCGTGCCATATCGAGTTTCTCGACTCCCGCAAACACCGTGAGATGAGTGAGGACACCCGTTCGACTCGTGAAGCTTTTCATCAGAGAATGCATGGCTGGGATCAAACCAAGATCATCTAGCACGGTGGGGTGAAGATCGCGTGCGAATTGGTTTACGACACTCGCCGCTTTTATCAGGATTTTCTGGGTATGGTTGATATTGCGTTCCAGTTCCTTGCAATTGAAGCCGGCCTCGGTTTTGAGCATGGTCAGACGGACATTAATGCTCATCAGCGACTGGCAGATCACATCGTGCAATTCCTTCATTGTTTTTTTTCGCTGATTTTCCTGAGCGGAAAGCACTTGTCGAGATAAAGACCTCAGTTGTTGTTTTAAAATATTAGATTTCTCCAAAGACTTCAAAAGATGGCACTCGCTCTTGTTAAGGGACGCCTCCACTTGCTGGCGGCAGACGATTTCCAGCCCGAGTAGTCGGTTTGCTGCGGCAAGTTCGACTGTGCGGTCACTCAAGACACTGATTATTGTTTTCAGATCAGCC
>JANMYL010000122.1:0-18352 GCA_031382045.1 Akkermansiaceae bacterium
ACCGCTACAGCGACGTCACCCACTGGCAAGATCTCCTCTTGTTCCATGAGTATTTCCACGCCGAGACCGGCGAAGGACTCGGTGCCTCGCACCAGACCGGCTGGACAGCACTCGTCGTCCGCCTCGTCCGCGAGCGCCGGGAAAAACTTACCCACTCGCTCAACTTCGCCGCGCAGGCCAGCGACACGTCGCATCTCTGACAAGAATCATATCCCTAATCCAAAAACAGACTCTGGTACAATTGATTCACGGAGTGGAAACAACTGCGGCAGAATTTTCTCAAGCTTTTTCAAACCTCTTGATAGCTATCGAAATAGCTCAGATCACGGCAAGAATACGATAGCGATAATTAATTCTGGAAAGTTGGCAGCTGTGGACGAAACTCTCAGTCTTGACACATCCTTCTTCGGAAAGCAGGTTTCCGCCCGTTTCGCCTCTAGTATTGAACACTCCATTCAATTTAAAGAGCTTCTGAAGGTTCGCGATACGTCAATTTAGACTTATTTCCTCACTAAATTCCATGCCCTCATCGCAGAAATCCCCATTTGGTTGGCCTGAACCTCAAGGCCTTTGGCATCCATCGCGCGAAAAAGATGCCTGCGGCGTCGGCTTCATCGCGCATCTCAAGGGCAAGCGCTCGCATGACATCATCGTGAAAACCCTCACGATGAACGAACAAATGGACCACCGCGGCGCAAGTGGCTCCGATCCCGCAACTGGCGATGGTGCAGGTATTTTCACTCAGATGCCGGATAAATTTCTGCGTCGCGAAATGGCAAAAAAAGGCGTCGAGTTGCCCCCAGAAGGAGACTACGGCTCGGGATGTGCATTTTTCTCGCCCGAGGCATCGGTGCGTGAGGCCGCCATGCAAGTGTTCGAACTCGTCGTCCGCGAAGAAGGTCAGAAATTCATCGGCTGGCGCACCGTGCCCGTCAAAAGCGAAATTCTTGGCAAAACGTCCGGCCGCTATGAGCCAGTCATCAAGCAGATTTTCATTGGTAAAAGCGCCGATATCACCGATCCGATGGAATTCGAGCGCAAGCTCTACGTCATCCGCAAGCGCGTGGGCGCTTGGATCCGTAACAACGAGGTGCCCAACCAGTTCCGCGATGTCCATGGTAATAAAGGCAACACCTTTCCCGGCGCGGACTACCATTACGTGACCGGCCTCTCCGCCCGCACCATGGTTTATAAAGGCATGCTCACGCCCTGCCAGCTTTCCACTTATTTCCCGGACCTTCTCGACCCAGATTACGAGTCGGCGCTGGCGCTGATGCACACCCGCTTCTCGACTAACACCTTCCCAAGCTGGTCACGCGCCCATCCAAACCGCTTCATCGCCCACAATGGCGAGATCAACACGGTCATGGGCAACGCAAATTTCATGAAGGCTCGCCAAGCGCTCTGCCAGTCAGACCTTTTTGGCACGGAAATCGAAAACATTTTCCCAGTCATCAACGAAGACGGCTCGGACTCAGCACGCTTTGATAATGCCTTGGAGTTCATGCACTACGGTGGCTACGACCTCGTCCACGCCATGATGATGATGATTCCCGAGCCTTGGGAACGCCACACCATGATGGATGAGGATAAAAAAGCATTCTACGAATTCCACGCCTGCATGATGGAGCCATGGGACGGCCCGGCTTCCATCACATTCTCCGACGGCCAGCAAATCGGAGCCGTCCTCGACCGCAACGGCCTCCGCCCCAGCCGCTATTATGTCACCGACGACGACCTCGTCATCATGGCTTCCGAGGTTGGCGTCGTGCCCGATCTCGACCCCAATACTATCATCGAAAAAGGCCGCTTGCGCCCCGGTAAAATGTTCCTCGTGGACATGAAGGAAGGCCGCATCGTCCCCGACGAGGAAGTTAAAAAACGCGTTTATTCTGCCAAGCCTTACAAGAAGTGGCTGGCTGACAACCGCATCACGCTCAAGGATCTTCCCGCCTCCAAAGCCGTAAAAACGATCGAGCCAGCCCGTATCCTCGAGCGTCAGCTCGCCTTCGGCTACACCTACGAAGATCTCCGCATGTTGCTCGGACCTACAGCCTCGGCTGGCGTTCAGCCGATTTCCTCAATGGGCAATGACACCCCGCTCGCTGTGCTCTCCAGCAAGCCGAAGCATCTCTATCAATATTTCAAACAAATCTTCGCCCAAGTCACCAACCCGGCGCTCGACTGCATTCGCGAAGAACTCGTCACCTCCACCGAAACTTTCCTCGGCTCTGAGGGTAACTTACTCGCCCCCGGCCCGAAAAGCTGCCGAATGGTCCGACTCGATAATCCACTCATCGACAACGAGGCGCTCGCTCGACTCCGTGAAATCGAGTTAGACGGATTCAAGGCCACCACCATCGACGCACTATTCCCCGCCAACCAAGGCGGCGAAGGTCTCGAAGCTGCCTTCAAAAAAATCTGCGCCGCCGCAGACACCGCCATCGCCGAGGGTTTTAACCTGCTGATTCTCTCAGATCGGAATATCGACAAAGGCCGCGCTGCGATCCCAACCCTTCTCCTGATGGGCGGCATCCATCACTACCTTGTCGGCAAGGGCACCCGCACTCTCGTTTCTATCATTCTTGAAACCGGCGAGGCCCGCGAGGTCCACCATTTCTCGACTCTTATCGGTTACGGTGCGGATGCGATCAACCCCTATATGGTCTTCGAATCGATCTACAAGATGATCGAGGATGATATGCTCGATATCACCCTGGAAAAGGCGACTTATAATTTCCTCAAAGGCTCGATCAAAGGTGTGGTGAAAACCATGGCCAAAATGGGAATTTCGACCGTCGCCTCCTATCGTGGCGCGCAGATCTTTGAAACCATCGGTCTAGCCACCGAACTCGTGAACCAATATTTCTGCGGCACCTCCAGTCGTTGCGAAGGCTCAGACATCGAGCAAGTCGCAGAAGAAGCACTCATTCGTCACCGCCAAGCCTTCCCGGACCGTCACATCGAGGCCGAGGAAGTCGCCCTCGACACCGGCGGTGTCTACCAATGGCGCAGCGATGGTGAATATCACCTTTTCAACCCGGAAACCATCCATTTGCTGCAAAAGGCCACTCGCACTGGTAGCTACGAGGTCTTCAAGCAATACGCAAAAAAGATCAACGACCAGAGCGAGAATCTCTCGACCCTGCGTGGCTTGATGAAATTCCGCAGCAACCGCACGCCCGTGCCGATCGACGAGGTGGAATCCATCGAGGCGATCACCAAACGTTTCAAAACTGGTGCCATGTCCTGGGGCTCGATTTCCCAGGAAGCCCATGAAACCCTCGCCATCGCCATGAACCGCATCGGCGGCAAGTCGAACACCGGCGAAGGCGGCGAAGATCCGGAACGCTACATCCCGATGGAAAATGGCGACAGCAAGCGCTCCGCCATCAAACAGGTCGCGTCCGGCCGCTTCGGTGTCACCGGCGAATATTTGGTCAACGCCGACGAAATCCAGATCAAGATTTCCCAGGGTGCCAAGCCCGGCGAAGGCGGCGAACTTCCAGGCTCCAAGGTCTATCCGTGGATCGCCAAGGTCCGCTACTCGACTCCCGGCGTCGGCCTCGTCTCTCCACCCCCGCACCACGACATCTACTCGATCGAGGATCTATCCGAACTGATCCACGACCTTAAAAATGCCAACCCGCGTGCCCGCATCAACGTAAAGCTGGTGGCAGAAGTCGGTGTCGGAACCATCGCCGCAGGTGTGGCAAAGGCCCATGCAGACGTCATCCTAATCTCCGGCCACGACGGCGGCACGGGAGCTTCTCCATCGTCTTCTATCTTCAATGCAGGCGCTCCTTGGGAACTCGGCCTCGCAGAAACCAATCAGATTCTCCTACTCAACGATCTCCGCAGCCGCGTGGTTTTGGAAACTGACGGCCAGCTCAAAACCGGCCGCGACGTCGCCATCGCCACTCTCCTCGGAGCCGAGGAATACGGTTTCGCCACAGCGCCACTCGTCACCGTGGGTTGTTTAATGATGCGTGTTTGCCAGAAAAACACCTGCCCCGTCGGCATCGCCACCCAAGATCCAGTGCTTCGCAAAAACTTCGAAGGCAAGCCTGAGCATGTTGTTAATTTCATGACCTTCATCGCCATGGAATTCCGCGAAATCATGGCCGAGCTCGGCTTCCGCACCATCAACGAAATGGTCGGCAAGGTCGAATTTCTTGATACCAATGAAGCGACCGAGCATTGGAAAGCCAAAGGCGTGGATCTCACCAGCATCTTCCACAAGCCAGACGTGGGCGACAATGTGGGCTCATATAATACCGTCCAACAGGACCATGGGCTCAAGACAGCACTCGACAACACCCACCTTCTCACGCTTTGCAAACCCGCCATCGAGCGGGGCGAAAAAGTCCGCGTGGAGCTACCGATCATCAACGTCAATCGTGTTGTCGGCACTATCACTGGCAGTGAAATTTCGCGCAAATACGGTGCCAAGGGCCTTCCAGAGGACACTATTGAACTCAAATTCAACGGCAGCGCCGGTCAATCACTCGCTGCCTTCACGCCTCCCGGCATGACCTTCCGCCTCGAAGGAGACGCAAACGACTACGTCGGCAAAGGCCTATCAGGTGCGAAGATCATCATCTATCCGCCCAAGAACGCACGCTTCAAACCCGAGGATAATATCATCATCGGTAACGTCGCACTCTACGGTGCTACAAGTGGTGAAGCCTACTTCAACGGCATCGCGGGCGAGCGCTTCTGCGTCCGTAATTCCGGCGCGTCAGCTGTCGTGGAAGGCGTCGGCGACCACGCCTGCGAATACATGACCGGCGGCCAAGTCATCGTCCTCGGTGAAACCGGTCGTAACTTCGCTGCAGGTATGTCTGGCGGCGTCGCCTACATTTACGATATCGACGGACTTTTCGAAAAGCGCCTCAACCATGAGATGGTCAACCTTTATCGCCTCATCGAGTGCGCCGACAAGGACATCGCCTTGGTGAAATCCACCATCGAAAAACACGTCGACCACACCGGATCGCCACGCGGCAAGTTCCTGTTGGAAAACTGGGATGCCGAGCTGCCAAAATTCTTCAAAGTCCTACCTCGTGACTACGAGCGGATGCTTGAAGCATTCCGTAAAGTCGAAGAACAAGGTCTCACCGGAGATGAAGCCGCGATGGCCGCCTTCGAAGCAAACCTCAAGGATCTAGCCCGCGTCGGCGGAAACTGATAGCATACATTTCAAATTTAAAATTTCAGATCTCAAATTATATGGGTAAGCCAACAGGATTTATGGAAGTGGAACGCGTCACCGACGCGGAGGCCGCGCCGCTTGAGCGCATCAAAAATTGGCGCGAATTTAAGATTCATCCCGACGAGAAACAACAACGCGCCCAAGGCTCGCGCTGCATGGATTGTGGCACTCCCTTCTGCCACACCGGCCACATGGTTTCCGGCATGGCCAGTGGCTGCCCAGTCAATAACTTGATCCCAGAGTGGAACGACCTAATTTTCCGCGGGCGCTGGAAAGAAGCGCTCCAGCGGCTTCATAAGACCAATAATTTCCCAGAATTCACTGGCCGCGTCTGTCCGGCCCCATGCGAGGGCTCCTGCGTGCTCAGCATCATCGAGCCTGCCGTCACGATCAAAAACAATGAATGCGCCATCATCGACCGTGGCTGGGAAGAAGGCTGGGTCGTCGCCCGCACTCCTGAAATCCGCACCGGCAAGAAAGTTGCCATCGTCGGCTCCGGCCCCGCTGGACTCGCCTGCGCTGATCAACTCAACCAGGCCGGCCACAGCGTCACCGTCTTCGAGCGCGAAGACCGTATCGGCGGCTTGCTGATGTATGGCATTCCTAACATGAAGCTCGACAAGGAGCTCGTGGTCCAACGTCGCGTCAACCTACTCGCCGCAGAAGGTATCGAATTTAAAACCGGCATCAACATCGGCAAGGACAGCGAGTGGACTGTCGAAAAACTCCGCAAGGATTTCGACTCCATCGTTCTCTGCTGCGGTGCCACTCTGGGCCGGGATCTCCCGATCGAGAATCGCGATGCTAATGGCGTCCATCTCGCGATGGAATTCCTCACCGACAACACTCGCTATCAGCTCGACCACCATTTTGACGGCACCATTCCTTCGCTTAATGCCAAGGGCAAGGACGTCGTCGTCATCGGCGGTGGCGACACCGGCACCGACTGTGTGGGCACCAGCTTACGCCATGGTTGCAAGAGCGTCATTCAGCTTGAAATCATGCCTCAGTCGCCGGAAAAACGCGCTGCAAACAACCCGTGGCCTGAGTGGCCTAAAATTTACAAAGTGGATTACGGCCAAGAAGAAGCCGCAGCCGTGCAAGGACAAGATCCGCGCCAATACCTGGTTCAAACCAAACGTTTTATCAAAGACGAAGCCGGTAATTTATCTGGACTCGAAATTTGCGACATCGAGTGGATTAGCGATCAAGGACGTTTTATTCCCAAGGAAAAAGAAGGCAGTGCTCGTATCGTGCCCGCACAACTCGTATTGCTCGCCATGGGCTTCATGGGCCCAGAGCAGGAAATGGTGAAACAATTTGCGCTCGAAACCGACGCCCGGTCTAACGTCAAGGCGGAGCATGGTACCTTTACGACTAACATTCCCGGAGTCTTCGCTGCCGGCGACGTCCGTCGCGGCCAGTCGCTAGTCGTCTGGGCCATCAACGAAGGACGCGGCGCCGCCCGCGAGTGCGACCGATTCCTAATGGGGTCTACCAACCTATCATAAGCCGAGTGAAGGCTCAGCTCTCGTTGTAAGCATTGCTCTTATGCAATGTCTCGTTCCTCGTACACGACTAGTTCTAATTGCTAAGGCTACTATCGCCGATCTCTCTTTATCAACTCTGATACTACTTAGTTTAATAGAATAAGCATGGGAAGTACTTCGTATTTTCTGGTGCTGAATGCGAATAACTGTTTGAAAATAACATACACGACAAAACTTTCCGATGGCGGCATCCTGAAAACCACCTCTCAGCAAAAATAAGAAGCCACTTTTACAGAAAAAAATTTGCGCAGCCTCCGGTCTATGGTCAAGGCACGGAGAGTCTCATTGTTTGCGGGCCGCTTGGGATTCGTTGGCTTTTGTATTCACAACCTAATATTTACACCTCAAGCCGCTAATTCTCAGGCCATCTTAAATTTTGTCATCTCGTGTAATTAGCAATCTAACTACTGGCTTGTTTTGATTTTGAAAAACCCTGATTCAAGTGTCGGCGTGGTGTGGCGGAAACTGCGATATGACCATCCGACATCCAATGACGGCAACCCTGTGGATTGGGCGGGAATAACTTCTATCAAGGGTGCGTTGAATGAATCGAGATTAAGACTGCCTTGAACTTGATAAGTAATGCCATCGACGACAGCGGTAGGTGGAGCCGAGCCGGTGAAAACCGCACCATTGCGCACGGGAAGGGTGAAAACGAACGAGTCCAAGCCTGGATCCGTTGAGGCACGCATGGCGACTTTTTTGGAAGGAGACGAGTTGAGCACATCGTCGTTGAGCGCGAACTCGAATAAATTGATGCGCCCGTCCAGATCTGGATCGGCGTCCCAGGCATAGTCAGGGTTGCTACTCGCATAAGGCGCGAATTGCTGGTCACGCCACGAGGTGAAGGCGTGCTCAGTCTCGTAAATTTGAAATTCAAAAATCGACGGCGCAGCGGTGGCAGCATCGACCAACAGACGGACTTTCGAGGTGGATTGGGCGGGAAAATTGTGTAGCGAGAAACGGCGGCAGGTGGTGCCGGTGTGGAAGGTATTCCAGCCGCTGCCATTCCACGACTGAAGGCGGAAGGAGGTGATGCGCCCGACTCCCGCACTTTGTTCAAATTCATCAATAAGGATGCGGTCGAATTTCCGCACTGCACCGAAATCAATTTCAAGCGTAGAATTCGTTAGAGAACCGGCCCAGCGGGTGGCAGGATTGCCGTCGAGCATGAGTTGCGGGCCGTAAGTCGCAGTGTCGTTATTCCAGACCGACAAAGTGGTGCCACTGGCTGAGCCTGTGAGGTTTTTCGGCAGAGGAGCTCCGGCGGAAAGTCCCAGCTTATCGCGAAGTTGAAAGAGAGTATCGCGTTCGAGAGGCCGGATCTTGCCGCTGCGGTCCGGCGGCGCGTTGAGCACTAGGATATTATTTTGAGCCGTGGCCGCATAGTAGAGTTCTGCTAGGGAATTGACTGATTTATTCGCTAAGTCGTCGGTCTTGTAGAACCACTGATCTCTGCTGCTGAGCGTGACGGTTGACTCAAAGGGAAGATAGTAAGAGCTGCCGTTATTGGAGAAAACCTTCGGATCGGTAAACTTCGGGAAATACGGGTCTCCGAGGCGGAAATCGGATGGGAAATAGCGGAGTGGATAGCCCGTTTCCTGAACGGCCGGAAGGACAGTCCCTGCATCTGGATTTGCAGGTAAGCCGATGGTCCAGTTGGTGCTGACCTGGCAATCCGGCTGGAGCCTACGGACCAGATCATAGATTTCTACCGATGGCCAGCGGGTGTTAGCCTTGTCCCAGCCACCGTCGAGCCAGAGTTCGCAGACCGGACCATAGTTGCTGAGCAGCTCTGTCATCTGGCGAAGCATGTATTGATTGTAAGAATTGTCTGTCGAGTAGGAGGGGTCGTGGCGATCCCAGATCGAGTAATAAAGTGCTAACTTGACTCCGTATTTCTTACATGCAGCAGCGGCGGCGGCGACAACATCGGTGGGCACACTGGTGCTGGCGACGTCGTAAGCGGTCCAAGGGGAATCCCAGACGCAGAACCCTTCGTGGTGTTTTGTAATGATCAGAACATAGCGCATCCCGGCCTCGTAGGCAGTCTGCACCCATTGATCTACATCAAGGGCGGTGGGCTGATAACTGGAAACTGGTTTTGAGCCATCAGTCCATTCTTGGTTGTGGAAGGTGTTGATGCCGTAGTGGAGGAAGAGTCCGTAGCGGCGGTCGATCTGCGCTTGTTGGCCAGCGTTTGGCACGGCAGACGGAGTGGCACTGATCGGCTCGGCCACGGTAAAGCCCGTGATTTGGCTGGCAGTGGCGGCACTACCCGCCAAGGTAGAGAAGCGTAGAGCGGTCGTGGCGGAATCTGCGGTGAAACGGATGAAATAAGGCACACTGGAAGTTCCGGGAGGAAGAGCAGTTAGGAGTGCGTGATTTCCCAAAGCAGCGTTGCCGGTGATGGCAAGGCTTAGGCGCGGGACAATGGTTTCCCCAGACTTAGGCGCTATCTGGAAGCGCACTAAATAAGTCTTACCCGAGGTTGTGGAAATGATTTCCTCTTTGACGTCTTGCGGAGAAACCGGTGGAACTGGAGTGATCAGAAGGTCGGTATTCGGATTAAAGGCTCCCGCCGTGAAGGTGAAGATCCGCGCTGCGGCGATATCACCGGTGAAGGCGGATGCATTGCTGTTGACGGCCATGCGGTGGACAGTGTTGCCCGTTGCGTTCCTGGGGACGGTGGTGGTGGTGCCGATGACAATGCCATCTGCGTAAAACGTCGTGGTACCGGCGGAGCGGACGGCGGCGAGGTGAATCCACGTGCCTGCGGTGTAACCCGCAGCGCCAGTCGTGCCTGCAAAGGCAACACCAGCAACCGCACCAAACCATCCTCGCCCGTTAGACGCATCGAAGCCGACGTTGAGTCCCACGGTATTGTCACCAGTGCCGAAGACGTTCTTGTCGGTTTGCGCAAGATTGGAAGTCCGGACCCATGCCTCCACGCCGACATTGTCCTCGGGCGGATCCCAAGTCGTGGAGGCGACGGTGCCGAAGAAATGCTGATTGGTGCCGGTGAAAGTGTAGAACGCGTCATTGGTAGGGCCGCCAGTGGTTGAAATCGCCGGAGTTCCCGATGCAGAGCTTGCCATGTGGCGACCATTGCCGCTCGCGTCGTAGGGCAGGTTATTGCCGCCATTGGTGGCAGGAGTGCCATCGCCCATCGGATAGTAGGCGTAAGGAGTAACGGTAGCTTGTGCCACGGCGGCAAGCAGCAGGAAAAATAATGACAGAGACAGCTTCATAATTCACAGATTAAGCGAAAACAGAGGGTTTGAACGTAGCTAGGAGTGGACTCGCGAAGGCGGCGGGTTCAAAAGGATGTTGCATAGCAATGATGGGTTTCATTCGCCGTTCACTGGTTCATTAGAATTTGTGCCAGGCGGAAGGAAGGAAAAAAGTTGTTCATGGAGCAGTGATTACTTTCACACGAAGAAAGTCCTGCGGATTGCCTGCCGCAGGAGTGGCAGATTGAAAGGTGTGGTATCTATAACCACTGGGAACCGCTGGGAGTCCTGTGGTCAGTGCGGGGATCAGTTCGGTTACCCCGCCAATCCATGTTGTGAGTTTCTGCGAGCCCTCTATTCGGTAGATAATCCCGTCCCTGCTCGCGCTCATTGACTGATTGCTGTTGGAAACAAAAGTGGCTCCGGAACGCACAGCGATGGTCAGTGTCATAGAAGGCTGCCCTGCAAGCTTCTGCACCAATCCTTGGGAAATTCCACGATCGTTGGGAAGCAGCGGGTTTCCGCCGAGCGCGAATTCGAGAAGATTATCCGCACCGTCATGATCTTGATCCAGCAACATCGAGTTATTGGCTACATCGAGGCCTTTGGAAAGTCGCCATGCCTCGTAGTGGGTAGCGAGTAGGATACGCTTGGTGGCATCGTCGTAGTGAACAGTGTATCCAACAGGAAGCCCAGTCACAGTGGCGAATGTACCGGAGCGGGTGCCTGTATAGCTTGCGATGGTATAACTCGCTGCTGGTGCCACGGGAGAGGCGATGGCCAGCGTTGCACCTGAAAGAGTCAAATCGCCCGTGACGGCAAGCGGACCAGTGGTTGCTGCGCCGGGATCACAGGCGTACGTGCCGAGAACCGTAAGGGGGCCGCCTATCAGGCCAGTTCCTTCGAGCCGGGCATCCGCTTGAACTATCACCGACGAAGTGCTGGCCAGAGCCATCGAGTTTTGTCGGGTGGTATAGAAATTTGTCAGGGCATCAAACCAGCGGTTAGCCATCCAGTTGTAGCCAACAGCGGTAGGATGAACGCCATCCGGGAGCTGCCCTTCCGGAAAGCCCGTATTCAGATCGACGACAGTAATTTTTTTCCCTGCGGCTTGAAAGTTTGCGGCCATGGTGGCGAGGATGTTGTTGAACGTGACAATACTGGATTCGTAATTCAGGTAGGGTGAACCTTTTGCGAGAAAGATTCTAGCGTCCGGTCGCATGGTGGTGATTTTGGTGAGAAGCGACTCAATGCGAGCCTGAACGCCTATCATGCCCACTCGGCTAACGTCGTTTGCAACACAGAGAAGCAATATAGCATCCGGATAGATTGGAGCACGGCCGGTGCCATTACCACCTGTGAACCAGTAGCCACCGTTAGGATTTCGCGAGCTACCTCCATATTGATTGAATACCGCAGTGTCCAGACCATCTAGATTGTTGCTGATGTCGTTGCACGCGTAGGAAGAGTGGCCGGCGTGAAAGCGCTGATCTATCGGTGAGGTCTGCATTGAGCCGGAGTTGTCAGAGGAATCTCCAACAAACTGAAACCCTGGAGCCACAGGGCTGAGAAGTTCTTGAAGATGATAGCGGTAATTGTACGCCCCACCTGAGCCATTGGTGATGGAGTCTCCCAGTGGCATGATTTTCAAACCTGCGGGAAAGCCCGTGCTGGGGGAAATCTTTAGCGTGCCTTGATTGACAATCGTGGGTCCAGTGAAGGTATTTGCACCACTGAGCACCTGCGTTCCCGGCCCGGTCTTAGTGAACGACAGGCCCGGGGTGACACTGCCTATCATTCCCGTATGTGTCGCAGCGACGCCGCTGGCCGTATTTAAAGTCAGGCTGGTGACGCCAGCGGGTATCATTAGATTTCTCTGACCCGAAAGCCCGCCGATAACCGGTGATTGAATCCCGGTAGAGAAGGCCAATGTTCCCGCACCTGTGGTGTCAAGCAAGCTGTTCTGGAGAGCAAGGTTGTGCCCGAGGACTAGCGTGCCGCTGGTGATCAGTGTATTGCCGCTGTGGGTATTTGCTGCGCTCAGCGTGCTGGTCCCTGAGGCAATGGTGAGGGCGATAGTTCCAACACCGCCGCCGATGGCACCGCCGAAGACTCCGGTGGATGCTGCAGAGCTGGTGCCCAGAGTCAGCGTCTGCATACCGGCAGCTCCGCTGGTGATGTTACCGGTGATGGTTCCACCGCCGAGTCCAATGGTGGTGCTACCGGCAAGTGTGATATTTCCACCGAGAGTATTACCAAGACGGATTGCGCCGTAGCCCTCGGCATTGCCAGTGCCAGTGACGGAGATGCTATTGAATGAGGCCAGTCCGCCGGCTACGTAAATTTGGCTGGCATTTTCGATGACGAGCGCGGCGTTGAGAGCTCCAATATTGTTAGCAAACCATTTGTCCTTATTATTTGAGGTCGTGTTGGACAATTGGATGGTGCCGCTGAATCCACCGACGCCACCTAAAACCGTGTAAGTAGCAGCCGCGATTGTATCTGTAAACGTTAGCCTGATTTTGCCGGTGCCGGTCAACGAGTTATTAATGGTTGTGGGCGTATCAATTGTGTTTGCGCTGAGCAAATTGAGCGTGGAGTCAGCACCCACAAAGACCGCACCGCTTCCCAGACCCGTGGTATTGATGCCGCTTGTCGATTTTGCAGTGACCATTCCTGAAGCCACGCCGATTAACGTTCCTCCTCTGAACGTATTAGCCGTATCGGACAAGGCCAAAGTACCTGAACCGCTCTTAGTTAGCTTCACCATACCTATAGTTCCATTTGAAATCGTACCGTTGAAAATGACAGGGCCGCTTCCCGCCAGTGCCAGCGTTTTGATTCCAGTTCCCGCTGAACCGGTAACGGAACCGGCGAAGGTCAGGTTCCTCACCGCATTGTTATTGGTGAAGCTGAAAGTCCGCGTGCTGCCATCAGTGCCCAAGATTAGAGCCGCGTTGACCGACTGGTCACTGGCGTTGGTCGCATTCAGGGTGATCGCACCGTCATTGTTTAGCGTTAGAATCTGCGAGTTCGCCGCGCCAGAACCGAGCGTGTAGGCGGCTGCACTGGTATCGAACCGGATGCTGTGAACCGTGATGCCATTGAGACTAATAATATCTGTGGAACCACCAGTATTGTCGAACGTTACCGTGTCACCCGAGCCCGGCACGGGGAAACTACTCCAATTTCCAGTAGTGGCCCAGAACGTGTCGCTACTGCCATTCCAAGTGGCACTAGCTGCGCACGCAGAGCGCGTGAAATGATTGGCAAACAACAACACAAAAGCGATAACCTGAAGAGGGCGAAAAATAAGTTGATGAGCAAAACGCATGGCTAGAATTGTGGGAAAATTGCTTATGGGGTGAAGCTCTAGTATGAGCCAATAGTTGAAGTAGAAATAAAAAATTGCTGAAAACAGAAGAAATCCAGTGATAAATTCATGAACATAAACGTGAACTTTCAGAAAACCTTGTCCAGATTTCTTTTAGCTCGCGCCGCTAGCCGGCAAGGCGAATTTTTGCACGGGGTCAGTGGCTACGGGGGTGACGTTTGCCCCTTTTGAAACACTGCTTTAATCATGGCTTCTATTGATTTTGAAGTGACTCCATGGAGCCCACTAACATGTTATAAAATTTGTTAAAATTACTAGCGACGCACCATGACCTGAAACACCTCATAGAACGCAAATCCCAAAACTGCAAAATCCTACAACTTTTTTCAGACTTTAGTAACGATAGTTTCAAATACAAAAGCCCTGATAAATGAAGTAGGTTAAATGATTTTTTGAGATAAATATTTTATTCGGAAACCAACGATCACGGATTTCCTCCGTTTACTTTGCTATTGACTAACCTTGAGGCGGAAGAATATCTGGCTTCCTGCAGACGGAACAGTGACTTTCACCCGATCCGATGGGTTACCGGGTGTGATCTCTACTGTGCCGGAGCTGGTTGTGGGGATTGTCACCGGTGTCCAGCCGCTCAGGTTACTGCCATATTCCACGATTTGAATGGTGGCAGGAGAAAGCGACGAGTCACTGCGATTGTACTCGAACACCCAATTCCCTGATGATTTTGCTAGCGCCGGCAAAATGGTTTGCGAGGAAGCCATCGGTGCACCACCCAATACGAACTCCATCAGATTGGTAACACCATCGCCATCCGGATCAGCCAAGGGAGCATCATTTACGCCAGACGTCAGCCCATGCGCTCCGGTGTTGGCCCAAGTTTGGTATCCGGGAAGCGAAACCACTTGGCTGAATATTTTGGAAGTGCTTGCGGAGTTAGTCGTATTCCCAGCGTACACCGCAGTGATATTATGAGTCCCAACCGCCAAGCTGCTAGTGGCATAACTGGCTTGGAGTGAGCCATTCAAGACACTGGTTCCCAGCAACGCTGCTCCATCGTAGAATGAGACAATACCCGTCGGCGAGTCGCCGCTCACGGTGGAGGTTAGAATCACGGCAACTCCAACCTTAGAGGGATTGGAGTTACTTGCCACCGTGGTCGTTGTAGTGATGGGGCCAACAATTGCAGTGCCGGGGATCGATACATTGTCCATGGCCAACCAGCCCCAGCCACCACGGTCTGAGTTGATCAACTCGAGCGTGTATGCCACATTGAAGTCCAACGTAGCCAATTCCGCTCTGGTGAAGGTTACTGTCCTGAAGGTGTCATCATTACCGACATTTCTTGGTTTATTCAGGACGAAGACTCCATCACTGACACGGCGCAGAGCCACGCCCTTCCACCCACCGCCACTGATCGCAGTAAACGGTATCACCAAGTCATTTGCAGGGGCTGTTGTGTTGGCAACCCCTTTGGCAAGTTGAACAGTCAAATCCCCGGTTCCATTGAGATAAAATTGAGGCGAGCGCAGCCACAAGGTATTGAGATGGTTGTCCACGTTACCATTTGCCCAGACGACACCGTTACCCGGCACGAACAAGCCGTTATCGGAGGAAGCCGGCAGTAAAGTTCCTGCATAGGTTGTCGCGTTAGCAGCGAGATTGACCCATGTGCTGCCATTCCAAACGCGGTTGCGCCAGCCCTGAAGCGTCGCATCGTTAAAGTCGTAAATAAGTGGTGGCGGAGCTAAAGTAACGGTAACAGTATAAGTTTGAATATTACCATTCGCAGCGGTGATGGTGTAGGTCTGCGCAGTGGCGAAATTTAGTGTCGTACCAGAAATGGGGCTGCCACTCGCATAGGCTGAAACCGTATAGGTCGGGGCGAGCGCGCTAAGGCTCGTTCCAAACGGCAGAGTGATGCTGATATTGGTGCCGGAAATAATTGCATTAGGTCGGTCAGGAAAGACGAAGGTTAGAATTTCCTTAGCTGGACTCCTGAGGGAGGTAGCAGTAATTATATTGGAATATGCACTCGTGCCGATGGCATTGGATGCCGCGACTTTGAAATCATAGGATATGCCATGGTCTAATCCACTCACGATATAAGGTGACGCTGAAACACCGGTAATCACTTGATCCGTGCCACCCACTGAAGGTTTATAAGATATCTTGTAACTTGATGCGCCGAACACGGCGGGCCAGCTCAAACTGATCGCATCCGATGACACAGCCGTCGCCAAAAGCCCGCTCGGCGCCGCCGGCGGATTGATCACAGGATAGGCCGTGGACAATGCGTATTTGTTTGACAAATAGCTGCCAACTTGGAGTTCCTCCTCACCCGTTAAGGCACGGTCGTAAATGAGAATTTCTGCGATGTCACCCTGCCAGCTCCCGTGGGACGTTCGGTCCTGACAGATTTGATTGGCACGCACGTTGCCGGTGGTTACCAGCGAGACTACTTGAAAACTTCCAGCTGGCAGTGGTGTAGTCGTCCCGTTGATGACATTACCCATGAGTTTGGTAATTCCGTTCTTAACGTTATTGTCGCTGTAAGTGCTATCCCACAGCGGGCCGTTAGCACTTTTCCGATGGAAGTTATAAGCTGTGTCATCCCCCAGTAAGAAGCTCCCATCGCCAAGATCTGCTTTTTCCTTCAGCACCCAAAAAACGGTCCGAATCGTCGAAACACGAGTGAATTTAAAACCATCGCCAACAAGGTCAGACGAGTTGAAGCGTACGACAGGTTTGTTGTTGAGAGCATCGGTCACATACATCGGATAACCCGCGCTCGATCCGCTCTGGCGGATGGCATTATTGGCCACGCCGGACGAATCCGCCCAATTGTCGAGTTGCGTGCCATTGGCAGCTCCCTTGATTTTAGACGCATCCATGCACAAGACCAGCCCGTTGGTGATCGGGGGAATAAACTCGGGAAAGACGGTCACGGTGAAAACTTTAGTGGAACCATCCTCGGCAGTGATCGTGTAGGTCTGCGGCGTGGTAAAATTTCTTGGAGTGCCCGAAAGAGGGCTACCGGTCGCATTGGCGGAAACCGCGTAAGTCGGCGCGAGCGCTGTGATATTGGTTTCAATTGGCACGAATACGCTAATCTGCGTGTCAGAGAACGTGGCGGCAGGCTGACCAAGAAACGAAAAAGTAAGAATCTCCTTGGTTGAACTGGCCGTAGGAGTCGCACTGACTATACCAGAATAAGCAGATGTGCCAGACGCATAGGTTGCCGCCACCTTGAAATCATAGGATATACCCTTAGTAAGACCGCTGATGGTGTAGGGTGATGCCAAGACACCGGTAACCACTTGCTCCGTGCCGCCTACGCTGGTTTTATACGATATGTCAAAGCTCATTGCACTAGACTCACCGAGCCAGCTCACACGGACTGCTCCCGGGGCCGCAGGCGCAGCAGATACCACGGTTGGCACCGCGAGCGGATTGATCACAGGATAGGCTGTGGACAATGCGTATTTGTTCGACAAATAGCTACCGACTTGGAGTTCCTCAGCAACCGTTAAGGCACGGTCGTAAATAAGAATTTCTGCGATGTCACCCTGCCAGCTCCCGTGGGCCATACGGTCCTGACAGATTTGATTGGCCCGCACGTTGCCGGCGGTCACAAGTGAGACTACTTGAAAACTCTCGGAGGGTAGCGAGGCCGTGGTCCCGTTGATGGCGTTACCCATAAGCCTAGTAGTTCCATTCTTGATGTTACTGTGTGCGTAATCATCCCACAGTGGGCCGTTGGCACTTTTCCGGTGGAATTCATAAGCTGTGTCATCCCCCAGTAAGAAGCGCCCGTCGCCTAGACCTGCTTTTTCCTTAAGCACCCAAAAAACAGTCCGTATGGTCGAAATACGAGTGAATTTAAAACCATCGCCAACGAGATCAGACGAGTTGAAGCGGACGACGGGTTTGTTGTTGATAGCACTAGCCACATACATCGGATATCCCGGGCTTGAACCGCTCTGGCGGATGGCGTTATTGGCCGCACCCGACGAATCCGCCCAAGTATCGAGTTGGGCGCCATTGGCCGTTCCCTTTATTTTAGACGCATCCATGCACAAAACCAACCCGCTGGTGACAGGCGAAACTAATTCGGCTACGGCGGTAACGGTTAAGACGAAAGTTCCCGTGGTGCTGGTAATTCCATCATCTACGGTGAGACTTATAACTGCGCTACCATTCTGGTTACTGGCTGGCGTCAAAGTGAAGGTCCGATTCGCACCGCTACCCGCAAGTGTGATGCTAGAATTTGGAATCAAGGACGAATTGGAAGAACTGGCACTAATCAGCAATGAGGCGGCAGCTGTTTCAGCGTCACCGACTGTCAAAGCGATCAGTCCAGATACAGCGTCCTCGTTGAGAGTGAGATTGCTTAGTGGACTGAGGGTTGGCGCGGTATTGGTCACAACTGGAGTTGGACCCTCGAAATTCAACCCCGATGTCGTTACAAACAACGCACTGGAAGGAATCTCAACCTGTGAAATCCCGGGACCCGACCAAGCTACGGAAACATGATCACCGCCGCTACCATCTCTTTGTTGAGCTTCAAACCAATAAAAGCTACCGGCAACGAGTGGGATCGTGACAGACCTCTGAGATGGGTTTGTATCCCACTTTTGAAAATCAATGTAGCCGTCCACTCGGGCGATGAGGGCCTTGTTTGCCTCAGTGGCGTCAGTGCTAAGATAGAGCTTACAATCATCATCGCCGGCAATCCAAAAGGTGTAATCACCACTCGTTTTGACCTTAAGAAATGATGTCAGACGGCGTGAGTAGTCATTGCCGATATTCTGAGGCGTAGTAAATGTAGCAAGCGTTCCGGAGTAAGAAGGTGCTCCGTTCCAACTCTGATTTAAGAAAGCACTATCACCATTCCAACGCTGTTCGGTTACTGCTTGAGCACCAGGATTACAAACAATATTGACGAGCCCATCACCCCATATACCCGAACTTCCCAGAGCACGGATGCTAATTTGAATCGTCT
>JANMYL010000189.1:0-8938 GCA_031382045.1 Akkermansiaceae bacterium
CGTCAGGAAATCGCTATTAACAGTTAACTATCCTGCCACCTTCACTCGCAAGGCACTAATTTTTAATGCGTGGAACATTGGATGACGCAGCGAGGAACACGGATTCCCGCTTGACCTCGGGGCGGCGAGTGTTGACCTTCACCCATTCTCCTCAAGGAGTTCCCATTCCCTCACTGTTTTTCTTCAGGCTCGTTAGCTGAAATAACTTGGTGTCTGGGCACCGGAAATTACTCATCTTTACGATTTACTCTTTTATTTTCAACAACATCCATGTTCAAAAAGCTTTTTGGAAACCTGTTTTCTAATGATATCGGCATCGACCTAGGCACCGCGAATACACTCATCAACGTCAAAGACCACGGCATTGTTTTGCGCGAGCCGTCAGTCGTCGCAGTCAAAGCAGGCACCAACGAAGTGCTCGCCGTCGGTGATGATGCGAAACGCATGCTCGGCCGCACGCCGGGCAACATCGTCGCCATTCGCCCATTGAAAGACGGCGTGATCGCGGATTTCGAAGTCACCGAGGCGATGCTCCGCCACTTCATCCGCAAGGTGAACAAAGGCCGCCGCTCAAATCCTAGGGTGCTCATTGCCATACCCTCCGGCATCACCGAAGTGGAGCGTCGAGCCGTACGCGAATCCGCCGAACAAGCAGGAGCCCGCGAGGTCTATCTCATCGAGGAGCCCATGGCGGCCGCGATCGGCGTAGGGCTTCCTGTGCAAGAAGCCGCTGGAAACATGATCGTGGACATCGGCGGTGGCACCACAGAAGTGGCGCTCATCTCCCTCTCCGGCATCGTTTACGCCCGCAGCGTTCGCACAGCCGGCGATGAACTGGACGAGGCGATCATTCAATACATGAAGCGCGCCTACAACCTGATGATCGGCGAGCGCACCTCGGAAGATATCAAAATTCGCCTCGGTTCCGCCGCACCCTTACCCAAGGAAATGACCATGGAAGTTAAGGGACGCGACCTCGTCGCTGGCCTTCCCAAGACCATCACCATCACCTCGCAGGAAATTCGCGAAGCCATGGCAGACCCACTCCGGACCATCGTGGATGCCGTCCGCACCACTCTCGAACGCTGCCCGCCAGAACTCGCTGCCGATCTCGTAGATCGCGGCATCGTGCTAGCTGGCGGCGGTGCTTTACTCAAAGGGCTTGACCGCCTTTTGCGCGAAGAAACCGGGCTGCCCGTCCACATCGCCGAGGACCCCCTCAGCGCAGTGGCCGAAGGCACTGGCAAGGCGCTTCAGGAACTTGCGCTCCTGAAACGAGTCACTAACTCCGACCGCTAAGCGGATCCCCCCAGGCCCATTCCGGCCATGAAGCCGCTCAATCTCATCGCGTTGCTGCTCTTCCTTGGAGGATCCGTCTGGGCATTTACCCAAAGCGACCGCGCCGTCCGCGAGGTCCAGGATCTTTATTTTTCGGCAATGTCGCCGTTTTTGAAATCCGGGTCAAAACTCGAAACCCAAGCCCGCGCCTTTCTCCAAGAAACCCGGCATTCCAAAGAACTGGATGTCGAACTCGAAACCGTCCGCGGCGAACTCGGACGCCTGCGCATCATCGAGTCCCGCTACCGCGAACTCGAACTCGAAAACGAGCGCTTCCGCCATGCCCTGGATTATAAAAAAGCCTCCCACTTTGACGTCGTCCCAGCACAAGTCATCCGCCGCCAGCCCACCACTTGGTGGCAGACCGTGGACATCGACGCTGGCCAAGAGCGCGGCATCGGCACCCAACTCGCCGTGCTTTCTAACGAAGGACTGGTGGGTAAAATCGACCGTATTTACAAGGATCAAAACCGCTCGTCCGTGCTCCTCCTCACCGACGAGAAATGCCAAGTCTCCGCCCGCGTCGAGGGCTCGACCGAGGTGGGCATCCTCAGCGGTCAGCGCGGCCGCTTCGACGGCAGCCCATTGCTGCGCCTCAGATTTCTATCCACAGATGCCGCGCTCCGTCCCGGGCTCCGCGTCTTCACCACCGGCCGGGGAGGCATCTTCCAGCCTAATATTTTACTTGGAACCATCGATTCCGTCGAAAAAGGCGCGCTGGATTCCGAAGCTCTCGTCCGGCCCTCGGTGAACTTCGCGGATCTCAGCACGGTTTTCGTCGTGCTCTCCGCCGCTCCCTGACCCGTCCGTGATCCGCTACTCGTTCATTACGATTCTGCTCCTGCTCGCCTCCTTCGTGGTGCAGCAGTTTCTACCCGCGTTCACTGGTATCCACCAGTCGCGCATCATGCTCATCCAGTTGGTGTTCCTTTGCTCCGCCGTCACCGTCGGCTCACCCACCATGCTCCTGCTCGCCTTCATCGGAGGATTCTTCTGGGATGCCCACTGCGCGCTCGGCCCTCATGGCGGGGACCCAGAAGTCTATACCCAGCAAGTCGAGTCCCTGCGTTTCGGCTACTCCATTCTGCTTTTCGGCGCGATGGGATTCCTCATGCAGGGAATCCAGCCACTATTCAAACAAGGCAAATGGCAGTTCTCCGCTTTTCTGTCCGGCATCGCCATCTTCCTCTACTTGGCCACCGAATATGCCATCATCAACTTCGTTCGTGGGGATTTCTCCCTCTCCCAAGCCACCTTCATGCAAATGGTTTTCACCTCGCTACTGACCATGCTGTTTTCCCCCTTCGTTTTCTGGCTCCTCTTCCGCATCGCTAAATTCTGCGACCACTCGATCAATCCCGACGCTGGCCGCAAACGCCGCCACGCCTACTAAGTGAGAGCCATGGAAACCAGCTACCGATTCCGACTCTATCTGCTGACGGCCCTCGTGCTTGTCGGCTTCGGCGCGCTGCTCACCCGCCTGTACGAATTCCAAATCATCCGCCGCGATGATTTCCTCCAACAGGTGCCCGGCAACCGCACCGTCACCGTCCGCGAACCCGGCATCCGTGGCGAAATCACCGACCGAAACGGCATCACCCTCGCTCGCAACCTGCGCAACTACGAGGTCTCCTTCAACCTCGATGAAATCCGCCAAGCCTACCTATCACAACACATCGAGGACCCCACCCTTCAGCGCCTGACCCAAGAAAACGGCCTGCCCCGCAAGCGCTCAGAGAAAGACATCGTCGCCATCGTCCGCGACGGCCCCATCCGCGTGCTCGGCGATCCCAGCCTCAACCTCGCGCGCCCCTACAAAGCGGGCGACCTTCGCACCCATTTCCTCACCCACGGCGGTCTCATCCCCTTCAGCTATCGTTCAGATCTCACCTACGAGGAATTCTCTAAATTCGCCGAGCACAACCTCGAATTGCCCGGTGTCTATCCGAGCATCCGCCCGCAGCGGCACTACCCTTACGGCTCGCTCGCCAGCCACGTCCTTGGCTATTTGAAACAATGGGAAAAAGGCGACGTCCCGGACAGCGCCACTCGCAAATTCAACCACTACATCGGCGATGAAAAAGGCATCGCCGGTGTAGAAGCCTCCATGGACGAAGCTCTTCGCGGGCTGGAAGGACAGAAAACCATCGTCAAGGACGAAAAAGGCCGGACCATCCGCATGTCCGACTACACCAAACCCGGCATCGGAGCCAAACTCCAACTCACACTCGACGCCCGAGCTCAGTATCTGCTGGAAAATACACTGCGTCTCGCAGGCCGCGCCGCCGGTGTCGTTATGGACGTAAACACCGGCGAAGTACTCGCCATGGCCTCCGTGCCCGACTACAACCCGAACGACTTCATCCCCAGCATCTCCCAAAAAAACTGGGACGCCTACCGCGCAAACATGCAGCTCGCCCCGTTCACGAACCGGGCAATTTCCGAGTTCACTCCCGGCTCGACCATGAAAATCCCCACAGCCATCGCGGGCGCATTGGCTGGGAACGCCACCCGCAATTACTCCTGCGATGGCTATGTCATCTACGGAAATAAAAAAGTAGGCTGCTGGATTTGGAACCTCCACAAGGGCAGCCACGGAAGCCAAAATCTATCCGAAGCCATCCAACACTCCTGCAACCCCTACTTCAACAAGCTCGCCAACACCATCGGCTGGAAGGCCATGGTCGAGGGCTGCCAGATCGTCGGCATCGGCAAGCGCACCGGCATCGAGCTGCCCAAGGAAGACGCCGGCATCCTGCCAGGCAGCCGCGCATGGCGCGCCGCCAACCCTTCCCTCACCATGACGCCCGCCCTCAACGCCTTTCTTTCTATCGGCCAGGGCGACTCATTGGCCACTCCACTCCAGATGTGCGCCGTCACTGCTTGCGTCGCTAACGGCGGCAAATATTACAAACCCCGAATCGTTAAAAAAGCGGTGAGCGAAGACGGCAAAATTGTCATTTCAGACACCCCAAAACTTGAGGTCGATCTCACCCAGTCAGGGATCAAAGCGAGCGACATCGAGCTCATTCGCAAAGGCATGCGCATGTCCACCAACGACCCCGGAGGAACCTCGGGAAAAGCCAAACTCACCGACATTGTCATCGCTTCCAAAAGCGGCACCGCCCAGACCACCGACAACGGCAAAAAATCCAACAACTCCTGGGTCATGAGCTTCGCACCCTACGAGAATCCGAAATACGCCATTTGCGTCCTCGTCCAGAACGGAGGCTCCGGCGGCGGCGTTTGCGGCCCCCTTGTCAATCTCGTCTTCCGAGGCCTTTTCGCTCGCGATAAAGGCGTAAAACTCCCGCTCAAACCCATGACCAAGGCCCTCGGAAACACCGACCGCATCGAGAAAACCATCGAAATCTCCCCGGAAACCATCGCCGCCGTGGAGGCCGGAGAAAATCAACTTGCGCCAGAGTCCATCGCCGCTGCCACAGAAACTCCGCCCGTCACCGAAGAACCTGCCGGCGAGACTGGCGAAGAAGCCGGAGAAGTCGCCTCCGGCATCCAAGCCAGCACCTCCTCCGTCACTCCCACCCCGACTATCACCCCAGAGGTCGATGCCGAGGGTTCAGTGATCCCCAAAGCCATTCCGGTCCCGGAACCTTAATTTTCCCCACACAAAACAAACCTTCTAACATACACACTCCCATTTATATGATCCAACAGCTCAAAAGACTCCTCGGCATCGGCAAACCCAACCCTGCACGAGGCAACAGCATCATCGTCAACGTCGAGAAACTCGAACGCCGCGTCGCACTCCTCGAAGACGGCGTGCTCGAGGAATACACCGTCGAGCGCGAGGGCGACCAAAACATCGTCGGCGGCATTTTCAAGGGCCGTGTCAAGAATATCGAGGGCGGCCTCAAAGCAATGTTCGTAGACATCGGACTCGACAAAAATGCCTTCCTCCACTTCTGGGACGCCATCCCCGCCGCACTCGATGCCGGACTCGAAGAAATCCAGCGCGAAGGCAAACGGAAGCAACAGAAAAAAATCACCTCCAAGGACATCCCCGACATTTACCCGATCGGCTCAGAAATCGTCATCCAAGTTTCCAAAGGCCCCATCGGCACCAAAGGCCCCCGCGTCACCACCAACATCTCGCTCGCCGGACGCTACCTCGTCCTCATGCCCTTCACCGAGCAATTCGGCATCTCCCGGAAGATCGAGGACCCCAAGGAGCGCCAGCGCCTCCGCATCATCACCCAGAAACTCCAAGTCCCCGAGGGCATGGGCATCATCATGCGCACCGCCGCTAGCGGTATCCGCCGCCGCCACCTCGTCCGCGACCTCCACATGCTGCTAGAGCAGTGGGACGAGATCGAAGCCCGCCGCGCCAACAACCCGGCCCCTGCCTGCATCTTCCAAGAACCCGGCCTCATCGAGCGCACTGCCCGTGATTTCCTTACCGAGGAAATCGACCAAGTCATGTGCGACGACGCCGAGACCACCGAAATGATCCGCGAAATCGCCGGGAAAATCTCCCGCCGCGCCAAACGCCGCATCCATTTCATGCCCTCCGCCGCTGGCCAGCCCATCTTCGAGCGCATCAATATCCAAAAACAAATCGACGAAGCATTCTCCCGCCAAGTCTGGCTCCCCTGCGGCGGCTACATCGTCATCGACGAAACAGAGGCCCTCATCGCCATCGACGTCAACACCGGCCGCAACCGCGGCTCCAAAGACGTGGATAAAATGATCCTGGAAACCAACGTCGAGGCTGCCGTCGAAGTCGCCCGCCAACTCCGCCTCCGCAATATTGGCGGCCTAGTCGTCATCGACCTCATCGACATGCGCCATCGCAAGGACCAGCAAACGGTTTACAAAGCCATCAAAGAGCGCCTCAAAAAGGACAAAGCCAAAACCCAAGTCCTCCAGATTTCCCCCGTCGGCCTCATGGAAATGACCCGCCAGCGGCTCAACGAATCGCTGCGGGATTCGATGTATGAGCCCTGCCCATATTGCCAAGGCCGCGCCCGCGTCAAGACACCCATGACCATGTCCATCGAGATCCAGCGCCGCCTGCACACCGTCATCCAGAAGCGCCACGACACCGTCGGCGACATCATCGTCATCGTAAATACAGACGTCCTTAACCGCTTCAAAAGCGAGGATGCTAAGCTCCTCGTCGAGCTCGAGCGCTCCCACTCCGGTCGCCTCATCTTCCGCTCAGATCCGACCATGAATCGCGAGAAATTTCTCATCATCGACGCCGCCACCGAGAAAACCATCGACCAGAACTGAAAGCCGAAAGATCACTCTTCATCCCTGTTCTTTATCTGCATCCATCTGCGTCCATCTGCGGTTAAAAGTTCTTAAAGTCACCGTATGGAGCGTCCCGCCTACCTCAGGCGGGCACGCTTCACCAATCTACCCGTTTCCGTGGATTACTCATCCCTCATCAGCAAACGCCGCGACCGCTTCTCCGAACTCGAAGAAGCCGTGGGCAATCCCGAGCTTTTCGCCGATCCCAAGCGTGCCACCGAAATACTCCGCGAGCATGGCAAACTCAAACAAACCCTCGCACTCTGGGACAGGCTCCAAGCCAATAAACGTCACCTCGCCGACAACCAAGAACTCGCCAAATCCGACGACCCCGACTTCTCCGCCATGGCCGCCGAGGAAATCCCCGCACTTGAAAAGGAGATCGAAAAGCTCGGCAGCGAACTCCAATATGCGCTGCTCCCAGCCGATCCCGGCGAGGACCGCGATGCCCTCATTGAAATCCGCGCCGGTGCCGGTGGCGATGAGGCCTCGCTCTTCGCCGCCGAGCTGATGCGCATGTATCAACGCTACGCCGACCTCCGCGGCTGGAAATCAGAACACCTCGAAAGCTCGCCCTCCGAAGTCGGTGGATTCAAGGAGGTCATCCTGAAAATCACCGGCCAAGAGGTCTTCCGTTATTTGAAATACGAGTCCGGCGTCCACCGCGTCCAGCGTGTCCCAGCCACCGAGACCCAAGGCCGCGTCCACACCTCCACCGTCACCGTCGCCGTCCTTCCTGAGGCCGAAGAGGTCGATGTGGAACTGCGACCCGAAGACCTTCGCATCGAAGTCTGCCGCTCCGGCGGCGCCGGCGGACAGCACGTCAACACCACCGACTCCGCCGTCCAGATTTTCCACCTCCCCACCGGACTCTACGTCCGCTGCGAACACGGCCGCTCGCAAATCAAAAACAAGGAAATGGCGCTCAAGATCATGCGCACCCGCCTCTACGAGAAAAAATTGCAGGAGCAGCAGGCGGAATACTCCGAGAACCGCCGTGCACTCATCGGCTCCGGCGACCGCTCGGAAAAAATCCGCACCTACAATTTCCCCCAAAGCCGCATCACAGATCACCGCATCGGCTTCACCTCCCACAACCTGGCCGCCACCATCGCTGGCGATCTCACCGAGTTCACCAATGAACTTCAAAAAACCGAGATGGACGAGCGCCTCGCAGAAGCAGGCCTTTGACAGTGTCACTGCTGAGACAGGCCTTCCTCTCCATCGCCCCAACTTTGCGCATCCATGACCACTACGGCGCCTTGAATCATACAAATTGAGATCACCCGATTTTTCTTCCGAGATCGGCTTGTTCTGCTTCACTCCGCGCATGAAATCACACGTTGCAGCGCTCTTGATGATGACCGTCCTGGTCCTTGCTCCTCCTCTTTTCGCAAGTGGTAAGAAGGAAAACAAGGCCTCCGTCACGTTTCACATTGAGACGGAAGCTAGCGAAAATCCGAAAATGATCTTCCCACAGGTGGTCGGAGAACAGACTCGTTATTTCCGCCGTATGCCGGAAATCGGCATGAAAGACATCGTTTCGTTCAGTCCCTTTCCCTCCGATGTGGGTGAGGGATTTGGAATTGTTTTCAGGCTCAAGAGCAACGCCGTAAACCGCTTCGCCGCCATCACTGCCGCCAATCAAGGCCGCTGGCTGATCTCCCAAGTCAACGGCCGCGCCGTGGATGGCGTTATCATCGACAAGCAAGTGAATGATGGATTCATCGTAATCTGGAAGGGCGTGACACTCGCAGATGTGGAACTTCTCGATGAACAATTGCCGCGCGCCGATGAGGCAAATAAAAAGAAATAGCCGCCCGAAATGATCCGTTTCCCAGCTCTTTTCCTATTCTTGGCCAGCATTCTGGCAGCCGAGCCGATCGATCTCCGCTTGCCGACTGAAAATCAGCACCTCTTCACTGGTGAGCTGGACCGCTTCTACATGTATGTGGACCGTAATTTCGAGGGCCAGACGACCAAGCCGTGGGAAGCTGGTTCTTACGGCTTTGTGCGCACTGCCATCCGCTTCAAGGACCAGATCCTGCTGACTAAATTCCACGAAGGTATCGATATTTCTCCCGTAAAACGTGATAAGGCAGGCAACCCGCTCGACCTGGTTTCCAGCATCGCTGCGGGCCGCGTCGCCCACGTCAGCCCGATCGCGGGACGCAGCAACTATGGCAAATACGTGGTCGTCGAACACTTCTGGGAAAACTCGTCGGTCTTCTCACTTTACGCCCACTTGGCGGAAATCACCTGCCAGCCGGGAGACCCCGTCGGCGCGGGTTCCATGCTCGGGCGGATGGGCTACACCGGCGCG
>JANMYL010000191.1:0-3549 GCA_031382045.1 Akkermansiaceae bacterium
AATGGTTCGGCGGCGTGACCTGCACGAACGGCGCAGGCAGTTCCCGCAGCGGCCCGTACGCTGGCCATTCCGATGTCCAGATGATGGAGGTCCGACGTCAGGAACAAAACACCGCTGCCGTGATCGGCGGATATGCGGCGATGATCCAGCTCGACTACCCGAGCTGCGCCATTAAAAGCGCAACGGAACAGGAGTTGAAGGAGGATTTAAAATCAATACTAGTAGCTTCCCGACCCGCCGTCGTCTATACCCACAATCCGATAGATAAACACGATACGCACATCGGCGTCACTGTGGCGGCCCTTCAAGCCATGCGCGAGCTACCACGCGATCAACGGCCGCAGCAGATCATCGGCTGCGAAGTTTGGCGTGACCTTGACTGGCTGCCGGATGCCGAGAAAGTGCTCATGGACGTGAGCGGCCGCGACAATCTCGCCGCCGCACTCAATGGAGTTTTCGATTCACAAATCGCTGGTGGCAAGCGCTATGATCTCGCGACACTCGGTCGCCGTGCCGCAAATGCCACGTTCTTCGACTCGCACGCGACCGACGCCGCCACCCAACTCATCTTCGGTCTTGATCTCACGCCACTCGTGACGGACGAGTCGAAGGATATTGCTAATTACGTCTGCGATCTAATCGACCAATTCAACGCCGACGTCCGCTGCAAACTTAGCCAACGCCTCGGCACAACTTAATGGAAATCATCATTCAACCCACCCAGCAGGCAGCTACCGAAGTCGCAGCGCGAATCATCGCTCGCTTGCTTAGTGACAAGCCCACCGCAGTGATCGGTCTTGCCACAGGTAGCACTCCGCTGTCGCTCTATCGAATGTTGATTGCGATGGAGCTCGACTGGAGCCAAGTCACCACGTTCAACCTCGACGAATACATCGGTCTGCCCCGCGATCATGCCCAGTCCTACCACAGTTTTATGTGGGAAAATCTCTTCAAGCACGTCAACATTTCGAAGGAAAACATCCACATTCCGGATGGGAATGCCTCCGATATCCCTCGGTTTTGTCGCGAGTATGAGGAGCGAATAACTGCAGCTGGTGGCATCGACCTGCAAGTGCTTGGCATCGGTACCGATGGGCACATTGGATTCAACGAGCCAACCTCATCTCTTGCATCCCGCACGCGCATCAAGACTCTCACTCAGCAGACTTGCAAGGACAACGCCCGTTTCTTCGGCAACGAGGAAAGCGTGCCACATCATGTCATCACCATGGGCATCGGCACCATCATGGAAGCACGCCAGAATCTGTTACTCGCCTTCGGCCAGAACAAAGCCCGTGCAATTGCCGAAGCGGTAGAAGGACCGATCACTTCCATCAATCCGGCATCTATTCTGCAGATGCACCCGCTGGCTAAATTCATTCTCGATGAGCCTGCAGCAGCCGATTTGAAGCGAGCAGACTACTACCGATGGGTTTATGATAGTAAACCTGATTGGCAATCATTCTGAAATAAGGTAATTATTTAATCAGTGAACGATAGTTGGCTAACATTAAATTAAACTTCTTTTGGCAAAGCAGCAGATCCACTAACGTCACGCCAATGACATAAATTGTTGACCATCAGCAACATATATTTCATAATTCGCTTTTTCGTAATTATTTTGATCTATATGAAAATTCAAATAACCCCCAACATGTTGGATGTCGTCTACCAAAGAGTGACCGAAATTATCGCTCTGTGAGGGACCTGCATGGAACAACTTGTGGCCCGCATCTCGGGCTTGAAAAATCTATCTAACGACGATCACGGACTAAAACATGGTGCATCGAGCCCGCAGCTCACGGTGTCCCGAGAGTCCAGCCGAGGGCACCGAGCTCGGTGCGAGTGAGCTCGCTTAACCCGCCGCTTAGTAAAAGCACGGGCTTGCGTCCAACGAGGTCGTCGCGGTGAGCAAACTCGGAGACGTCCGGAGTCCAGCTCAAGAAATCCACAGGCGCGGCCACCTCAAGCACGCCTGCGGCGTCCACCGCACAGGGCAGGCGGCCTATGATTTCTAAAGCGGAGTAGGCACATTTTCCGGATTGCTGGCGCCGGGCGAGAAGCATGAGCGCTTGATCCAGAAATTCCGCCTGTCGGCGCTCCTCACAGTTCGCGGCGACCTCGATTACGGCCGCGCGATTCTTCACCTCACTGAGCACTTGCAACGAGCGGATAATCGAACGACGCAAAGTGATAGAAAGCGCATCGTTCGATGCGAATCGTCGACTGATATTTTCCGAAACATCCATCATTTCCATTGCCTGCTGATTTCTAAAAACCAGCTCAGAAGGAGTGAGCGCATAAATTTCATCTGGAAGGCCGACCACTTTGGTCGCAGTGAGGGCCAGCGATGCACCGCCGGAAGCGACGGCCGCGCCGACTCGCAGCGGCAGACCGCCCGCAAAAAAGGCCCATGAAACTTTATCAATCTCGCCCTGAAGACGCGCGTTGTCGGTGTAGGGATCCACTCCGAGCTGCTTGGCACATTCAAGTTTCGCGGAATCGAAGCCGATCACACCTTTGGTAGCGCGGGTGGCACCGGCAATGGCGTCGGTATTCTCGTTGTTTTCTGAATGTTTTTTGGCGTTAGAGGCAGCGTCGCTCACCGAGCGCCCGACCTTTTTAAAGAAATGTCCCACCGTCTTCGGCATGGCAGTTACCGAGCCAACTGGGTCTTTGACGATGTTTTTTACTGCATCGATGGGTTGCTCAAGCGAGCGTTTTAGACCATCCGCGAAAAGATCGCTCTTGCTCACGTCCACCAATTTTCGGATGGCCCCGAGCTCATGAATCCGGGCTTTAGCTTGGCTGAGTCCGATGCACTCGATCTCTCCGAAATCAGAGTCGATAGTAAAATGCGCCATATAGCCGTCTGTTATTACTTTTTCGCGCACGCGGTGGGACGGCCCCGTCGCATCCGACCCGAGTAAAGCGGCGGCAGAGAGGATGACGGGGGCTTCAAATCTGCTAGGAGCAATGACTTGAGCAGACGCGGAAATTGCAAGGAGCAAAAATAGGACCGGGGATCTCATAACACGCGAGATTAGATAAACCAAATGACACACGGCGAGGATTATTCCGTGGTTGCTAGATTCAAAGTCGAGAACCGAGCATACGGCACAGCGATTCCATATAATCACGCGCTTAGACGGCCCGTAGCGGGTGTCCAAGCAATAGCTGACGGCGCTAATTTAACATCACTGACTGTTGCGTAAAATTCAAATTATTGCATTCAATGATTTGAATTTGATCCTACTTTTTGTTTAGTTAACTAGAGATTCATCGCCTTAAATTCCTCATCTTACTTTCAAGATAAGTATTCATTTTATCTATGAATTCTCCTAGTCAATCGATCCTGAGCTTTAGACAGGACAGTCCAAGAAGTCCGGTTTCAACCACCGCGATGTTTAACCAACTGGCGTGTTTTGGAGTGAAGTTTATAACAAAACGCTCGCACGAGGTGCGCGTGTTCCCGAGCAGAGTGCCAAGAGGATTCTGGCAACTTGAGCACGGAGTAACTGCAACGAGTGGCTTCCGCGATGCGGGCGG
>JANMYL010000198.1:0-3717 GCA_031382045.1 Akkermansiaceae bacterium
ACTTCGGCCCAAGCCGTGGGTAGCCCGGTTTCTGGCACCCCCAGAAACTTTAGCAGTCCTCAAACCTACACGATCACAGCTGAGGATAGCTCGACTAAAAATTACACCGTCACAGTCACCGTTGCTCCCGCCAGCTCGGCCAAGGACATTCTAACTTGCAACTTTGGGGCGCTCGGCCCGGCCACCATCGCGGGGACCAATATTACGCTGACGGTGACACCGAATCAGAGCGTGACAGCTCTCGCGCCGACATTCACGTTTTCGCCGCTGGCGACTCTGAGCCCGGCATCCGGCACCGTGAGGAATTTCAC
Source organism: Akkermansiaceae bacterium (assembly GCA_031382045.1). Classification (GTDB taxonomy): domain Bacteria; phylum Verrucomicrobiota; class Verrucomicrobiia; order Verrucomicrobiales; family Akkermansiaceae; genus Luteolibacter. Next base: position 312 of record JANMYL010000198.1, read on the forward strand.
CACGCCGCAGACTTACACCGTCACCGCCCAGAATGGCACAACCCAAGTCTATACTGTTGCGGTGCAGTCTTATGAAACGTGGACGAATTCTGGATCATTTTTTATCCTAACAACCCCGGAAGGTGCAGACATCGCCACAGGAGCGGCAGAAGTGGACTTCCCTGTACTGCTTCGCTTAAACAGTAGCAATTTCAACTTTGCCCAAGCCCAGAGCGATGGTCGTGACATCCGTTTCACCTCCGTGACTGGCATACCGTTGTCCTATCAAATCGAGGAATGGGACACCGTTGCTGGCACCGCCGCCATCTGGATCAAAATCCCGAGCATCAGCGCCAACGCCCGCCAAGAAGTTAAAATGTATTGGGGGAAGACCGGCGTTGCAGCTGAGTCCAGTGGCATGAATGTGTTCAATAGCGCCAACGGTTATACCAGCGTGATGCACTTGAACGAGACGGTGGCTGATTCGGTCGGCACGCTCACTCCCACCAACGTAGGCACAACAGTGACCAACAGCCTCATCGGCAAAGGCCGCACCTTCGTCGCCGGCAATGGTGTGAATGGCGGCAGTGGTCTCACAAGCCTGCCTACCGGGAATGTTGCGCATTCCACCGGAGTGTGGTTCCGTTCAGACAGCAGCGGTTTTGAAATCTTTGACTGGGGGAGGGAAGATCAGGGCAAGAAAGTTCAAATCCGCCTAGTGAGCCCACCTCGGATCGTAATCGATGGCAATTTCGCCGGTGTGCAAGGTGAAAAATCATTGGCGAAAGGTCAGTGGCATTATGTGGTGAACACCTATACTCCCGAGAACTCTGGGGTCTCTAGCATTTACATCGACGGAGAGTTAGATAAGTCCGGCCCTGCGAATGTAAACATTGTGCCTCCTTCCATCTTGCGCTTGGGTGGATGGACTAATTTCTACAATTTTGTCGGCGAGATGGATGAAGCACGCTTGTCGAAGGTAACCCGCTCGGCCAACTGGATCAAAATGGAGTTTAAAAACCAGAATGCTCAACAATCGCTGGTGGGAAATCTGGTGCAATCCGGTTCTACCTTGGCTGTCACCCCCGCCTCCGCAACCCTTTTGGAAGGAACTTCCACTATCCTGAATGCCCAAGCCGGTGGTGCTGAGAAAGTCTATTGGATCGAAAAAAGAAATGGTAAGGACACGGTGCTCGCTACTGACACGTTTACCCTGCCGCTGAACGCAGGCCGAGTGACGGGCACACAAAGTTACATTATCCAGTTCAAGGCGTTATATGCAGGTGTCGCACGGACAGTGGATGTTCCGATCACGATCACCGAAGATCTGCCCAACCCGTTGTTCACTCTCACCGGTCCCAGCACTTGGGACGGTCGCCAGACGATTACGGTCACGCCCGACATTTCCAACCTAGCAACTTTGCAGGCCAAGGGCGTTGCAAATGTGACTTATAATTGGACCGTAGCGGGATGCGCTGTCACCAAGACGACCAGCACAGGCACACCCACCGTGCCAGGTGCAATGACACTGACCCGCTCACAAGGCAGCGGGCCATTGACAATCACGCTGGTCCTCAACAACGGTGGGGAACTTGTCAGCCAGACCAAGACTATCACAGTAACAGAACCCGCTACCGATCTTTACATAGCACGTGTGCCAAGTGTTGATGAAATTCCAGTGAGCGGCCAGTTCTATGCTCGTAATCCAAACACTAACCTTGGCACGATCTATTACAATGGCAGTCAGGGCGGCACTCCAACTTCGGTTTTCCTTAAGGTCTATACCACAGAGACCGGTTCAGATGTCCTTTACGCCACTCACACTCAGTCGCTCGTGGCTGGAAAATTCGCATTCACCGCGCCTGTGGCTCCGGGTCTTGTGAATTATAAAGTCGTCTATGGTACGACCACTGGCGGTGTCGATACAATCGTGAATACCGTGACCGATTTGGTTTGCGGCGATGCCTACATTTTCGAAGGCCAATCAAATGCGTGGGCCACTGATGGCTTGCCCACGGACATAACATCCAATCAATGGATTCGCACTTATGGTCACAGCACTGACACATGGGGGAGAGCCGTCCGTAATGGAAGCGACTACACAGTCGGCTACTTTGCCTACGATTTGGCGCTCAGTCTTACAACGCAACATAACATGCCGATTTGTATTATCAACGGTTCTTTGGGCGGTTCCCGTATTGATCAACATCAGGCAAACCCAGCAGGTCATAACGTGATTATTAAAGATTTATATGAAATTTATCCCAAGCTTTTGTTACGAGTCGAGAAAGCCAAGCTAACCCATGGAATGCGGGGTGTTTTCTGGCATCAAGGCGAGAATAATAGCGGTTCGGCGGCTCCCACCGGCGACTTGGATTACAAATCATATCAACAGTATTTTGTGGATATGTCCGCAGCTTGGATGCAGGACTATCCAAATTTGGAGCGCTACATCGTTTTTCAAGTCATGCCAAAACCTTGCTCGATGGGACCCGCAGGCGACCAACTGCGAGACGTGCAACGCACCTTGCCACTGCTGTATTCGAATATGGATATCCTCAATACACTGGCAGTCCCCGGCTACATTGGCTGCCATTTCACCGCTGCGGGTTATGAAAACATGGCGGATCGGACTCTACCTGTGGCGAACCATCGATATTATAGCATTGTGCCACCAGCACCTGTCACAGCACCAATCTTGAAGCGTGCTTACTTCACCAGTGCTGCTCGCACAGCGATCGCTATGGTGTTCGACCAAGCCATGAGCTGGAACAGCTTCTCGAAGGTGAACTACTATGTGGAAAATATCGGCGGGAAAGTCACTTCTGGCAGTGCGTCAGGCAATGTTGTCACGCTACAACTGAGTGGCGCAGCGGCCATCACCGATACCCTCGACTATCTGAATGACAACAATTGGAGCTTTGGTGAAGCCACTTCGAGTTTGCTCTATGGAGCGAATGCCATTCCCGCACTGACCTTCGCGGATGTGGCCATCGAGCCATTTGGTCAAACTCAAACGATTACTTTTGGTGCTCTGCCGACTACGACTATTGGAACTGCTCCATTTGCGCTAACGGCCACTAGCAGCTCAGGACTGGCGATTAGTTATGAGAGTTCGGATCCAACGGTGGCCAGTATTTCAGGTTCGACCGTGACGATTTTGAAAGCGGGTAGCACCACGATCACCGCGAGTCAAGCTTGCTATTGCTTCTTCAGCCTCGATACTTCGGTGTCACAATTGTTGACGGTCTTGGGTGGGGACTTATTTACTTGGTATTCCGCAGTGCCAGGCAATTGGAGTGACGGCACTAAATGGACTATCGGCAGCAGTCCTATTAGCGCCGGACTTGAAAGCTGCGTGCTCAATTTTAACGCAACCGGAACTTACACCACCACCCACAATTTGAGCGCTGGGTTCTTGGTCAAT
>JANMYL010000202.1:0-8319 GCA_031382045.1 Akkermansiaceae bacterium
CTTTGTTTGTGAGAACATTTATCAGTTCACTATCACTTTCCATGTGCAGGTGAGCAAAGTCACAAGTGGCCAAAATCCGGTGACCACCACTATCAACGTGCCGGTGAAGCTGGGGAAGTCCAACACCGAGCAGACGACCAACTCTCTTAAGGTCAATGGAATGGGTATTGAATCTGCATACGCCGGCGCCGCGGTGACGAATGATGAGCTAAAGGGAGGCCGGATCACTGCGGTGGAAATTTCTGCCACCGTGATCTCGGATTTCGGAATTGATCAAATTAAAAGGCGTGTTTTCAGCGGTTCCCAGCAGTCAGATTTTCTCGCAAAAAATTCCTACCAATACACTAAGCTGATTCAACTCCCTGGCATGTAACGGATGAGTTTCTCAGCGGAGTTGCGTGAAACACTGATTGCGCCGACGGCGGCTATAACTTCGCAATATGCCGTGTTTAATTTCACAGGCCCGTGAGGAATGACTTCCGTACCACACCTAGCAGGGCGTATCGAAATCCGTGGGGAATTGAAGGCCCAACTCCAATTCTTAGCGGTGTTGAATAGAAATGCTAGATCAGTTCAACGGGTGTTCTTTTAGCAGTTCTTCGGCGATGTAGAAACTCTGACGTGCCTTTGTTGCGGCGCGGATTTCACTGACTTTCGCCGCCTGGACGGCAGTCGCCTTGTTGCCGAAATGATTCCGGACATATGTCAGCACGGCTGCAACTTCATCGTCTTTAAGCATGCCGCCGAATGGAGTCATGGGCACTAAGCCGTTGTATTTCTTACCGTTCAGGTCAAATGGTCCCATCAGGCCGTGCAGGGTGAGCTTGATGAGTCGCTCTGGGTCACCTTTAACCCACTTGCTGTCAGCAAGTGGAGGAAATGCTGGATCCAAGCCTTTGCCATCTGCCATGTGGCAGGTGGCGCAGTGGGCATCTCGGAAATAGATTTCATGGCCGGCGATGAACTGTGCTTTCTCCGTAGAAGTGAAATCGGCGGGTATTGGTGGCAATGGATGCTCATCCACTGCTACTTCTTGCACGCCCTCAAGGCGGGTCTTGGCTGTGGCGGCGGCGCTCTGACTCCATGTGTCGAGTGGCAGGCTTGCCGCGGTGGCGACGATTTTTTTACCTGCGGCGTTGTCCAGCCATGATCCGGCGATAATGGCCTCCAAGCGCACGCGACCATGCGGGTCTGCAGCAGCTTTTTCAAGTAGCGCGGCGTGCCCGGCGACGGTGTGAGTATTGTATCGTAAGACGCGCACGGCGGCGGCTCGGACGTGGAAATCCTTGGAATTAAGAAGTTGGCGGAGCAGCACCTCATCGACTTGGTTCAGGCCCCATGTGGTCCAAAGCGCTTCGAGTTGATGGTGCTCGCAGCGCGGGTCTTTAGCGTCGAGCTTGGCGACCCAGCTCTTGAGCGCGGGCAGAACTTGCGCAACCGGGTAGGCACTGAGTTCTCGGCGGCTGCGGTAGCGGCTGCGGTATTCGGGGAGTTTGAGATTTTCTAATAGGCTTGCGAGCGGAGCCTTCTCGATTCGCGCGGGCTTGATGAGTGGACGAGATGGATAGGTGATTCGATAAATTCGGCCGTGGACGTGGTCGCGCAGTGGGTCGCGTGCATTGTGCTGCATGTGGCCGATGAGGACATTATGCCAGTCAATCACGAAGAGAGAGCCGTCGGGCGCGAACTCAAGGTCCACGGGGCGGAAATTGCCATCAGCGGATTTCAGTAAATCTTGGCGGAATTGAGTTTTGTAACCGGTGCCATCATCGACGATTGAGTGCTGTTTGATTCCAAGAAATCCGATGTTATTACAAAGCAGCATATCGCCTTGAACCTCGTCGGGAAAATGACGGGAGGAAATAAATTCGAGGCCGGAAGTCGGTCGGACGGCGTTACCTGCGGGCGCGAGGTCGGGCCCGGACGGCGTCTGCGTGCCATAGGTGGGCTTGACTGAGCCGGGTAGCATCCAGTTGATGTTAGGACCGGAAGTGTGAAGGAAAAAATCTTGGCCCCAGTCGTCGAAGGCGATGCCCCATGGATTGGGAATGTTAATCTGGGCGGTGCGTTCGAGCTGGCTACGCTGTGGACTGTAGCGGAAAAACCCGCCGTTTACGCCACGCACCGGACCGTAAGCAGTTTCGACGTTCGAGTGGAGAAATACCCCCTCTCCCATGAGAAAAGCGCCGGATGGATCGGCACAGAAAGCGCTGATGGCATGGTGAGTGTCATGGGTGTCGAAGCCACCCAAAACGATTTCTCGGGTGTCGGCGCGGTCGTCGCCGTCGGTGTCCCGGAGCAAGACGAGATTGGGCGCCTGAGAGACATAAACGCCTTGCGGGGCAAATTCAAAACCGATCGGTAATTGGAGTTTGTCCGCGAAGACTATTTCCTTGTCGGCACGGCCGTCATTGTTGGTGTCTTCGTAAATGAGGATTTTATCGTTAGGAAGTGGATCGCCGGGGCGGTAGGCCGGGTAAGTGGGCATGGTGGCGACCCACAGGCGACCACGGTCGTCGAAGGAAAGTTGCATCGGGTTGGCGAGGTTTGGGAATTCCTTTTCCGATGCGAAGAGTTGCACTTTGTAGCCTTCTGGGACGGTTAGGGATTTCTCTGCTTCCTCGCCGTAGAGGTAAATCTCGCCGTTGTTTTTCTTACTGGGTGCGTAGTTGCTGGCGACGGGTGGGAGCGGATGAGTTTTTGAGTCATCCACACTGAGGCTGGTGGTCTTGCCGGAGGCGACGGCATGGATGAGCTTGTCGCGCAAGGCCATCATCTCACGGGTTTTTTGGACCTCGTCCGGGTAATTTTGGGGGCCGAAGGGATTGTAGCGCCTGCCGTGGCTGTGGACGCCGTTGGTAATTTGGTAGTCATTCTGCCAGAACCAATTCTTCTGTTTGACGGCGGCGTGGACCTTGACTGGATCGGCTTTGGATCGAGCTGTCTGCTGACCGTAAATTCCGTTGGCGATGAGGCCTGAGAGTTTCTGATAACAGGCTTCTGTGGGGATGAATCCGCTGGTGGTGAAGGGGCCGCCGGCTTTGGCAAAGAGTTCCAGAGTCGGGGTGAAGAGGTCGATGAATGTCAATGAGTGCTTCTTGGCCACGCGTTCCATCGCGGTAGTGTACAGTTTGAGATTGGCATTTTCATTTGTGCCATCAGGCAGATCGCGAGCTTTGGATAGGTCTTCATAGGCGATGGGGGAAACCAGGATCAATCGCGGGGCAGCGGTGCCGTTGTAGGCCTTGCTCAGGGTATGAACGACTAAGGCATCAAGCTCCGCCTCGTAGTTTGCGACACCTTTGGGACCGTCGAAGGACTCGCTGTAACCGAAGAAGGCGACGAGAGTGTCGACTTTCAAATGGGTGAGCCATTGGTCGGGTGTTGGAAAAAACCCTTGGCCGCTATGGATTGAGTTCTCTGGGCGAAATTTCTCAGCGCCATCGAAGGCCCATTGGGAATTACGGCCCGGGTGGGGGCGGAAGCCGGGTGTATCGCCGGGGTGACCCATGTTGCGGATGACAAGCTGCTTCTCAGGGAAGCGCATGTAGAATTCAGTTTCCAGTCGGCTGTAATACAGATCCCGTTCGGCAAGGCCGTTGCCGATGAATACGAGGCTTTCTCCCGCAGTCGGCGGTGCGACGGCTTGAGGGCGAGCTATGCTTGCTGCGGCTGGCTGGTCGTGTGGGGCGTGGCGCTCGGGATCAGAGTTTTTTTTTGTGCTTTCCTGAGTTTTGGACTTGGGCGCTTGGCCGGGAAGGCCGGTCGCTGGACTCTTGCCGAGTGAGTAGTCGGCTGGTTTGAGATTGAGGTTTTTGTAGTAGTCCTTCGCGTCGATTGCGCTGTAATCCGTCGGTTGAAAAGGGTCGATGGTTCCGACGTTAGCCTTGTCCGGGACTTTTAAGCCAGTGAGATGGAGCGCGCCATTGATCACCAAACGACGCAGATCTTCATCGGCGAAGTCGGTGCTGGCACCAAGCGTGGTACACATTGCTTTGCCCTTGGTGGTGCCGTTAGGGGCGGTGTATTCGCGGAGCCAAGCGAGTGGCATCATAGGTTGATTTTTCGCTCCCTCTAAGTTTTTTGAGGCCGGGTCGAGGGACTGGGTGACCGCACCACGGAGGAGGATGGTGGCGGAGTTTTGATCGAGATTGGCGATGCCATAGACATCGGTGGGGGCAAAAATCTCGCCGACGTTTTTGAGGATTTCGTGCTTGGCGTTGGCGACTTCGATCACGCTGCGTGTCCCTTCCACTTTGTGATTTCCATGGTGGTTCACCCATTTTTCTCCGAGGATTTTTAGGCCGAAATCTGCCCATTTGAAATCGCCGGTCATCGCTGGGCCCGTGAATGCGTGGGTGGCAGTTCGGAAACCGATGATTGGCTTACCGGCGTTCAGATAAGCGGCAAATTTGGCGATTTGTTCATCCGGCAATTGGCGGAAACGAGTGCCGATGATCATCAAATCGGCGGAATCCAGTGCCTCGGTGCCGGGGATGTTTTTCTGGAAATTTGGGTCGATGTAGCCGCCGTCCGGATTGATGGCAAAGAGGACGACGCAGTTGAAGCCGTATTTCTGGCTGAGGATCTTGGCGAGCATCGGGCAGGACTCTTCGCTGCGATATTCTTCGTCGCCAGAGACTAGGACAATGCGCTTTCCATTGGACGTGCCGGGCTTGGCTGGGAGCGTTAGCCAATCTGCGGCGTGGCCGGAGACGCTGCCGAGGATGAAGGCGACTGCCGTCGCGAAAATAGCTCTGGAATGGGCGGGTTTTATCATGAAAGTTTTGCGGATACGTGGAAAAGTGGGTGGTCTTTCGTTACCAAGAAAAATCTTACTCACGGTGAGAGTCGCTCGATTTCCCAGCAAGCATCCTCGCGGCGGTATAGAAAGCGGTCATGCAGCCGCGCGGGACCGCCCTGCCAGAATTCAATCGTCTCTGGCTTCACTCGATAGCCGCCCCAAAACGACGGTAAGGGAATCTCGCCATGAGAGAATTTTTCCTTAATCTCGGCGAGTTTTTGCATCAAAAATTTCCGCGAGGTGATGACTTCGCTCTGGTTGGAAACCCACGCACCGATCTGTGACTCGCGAGGCCGAGAGACAAAGTATTTGAGTGACTCTGCAGTGCTGATTTTTTCTACCGTGCCTTGGATGATCACTTGGCGCTCCAGGGTGATCCAAGGAAATAGCAGGCTCACACGCGGGTTTTGCTCCATTTGGCTCGCCTTGCGGCTGCTGTAGTTCGTGAAGAAGACAAAACCGTGCGTATCATAGTATTTAAGCAGCACGGTGCGCTGATAGGGCATTCCGGTCTCGTCCACAGTGGCGAGCGTCATCGCATTCGGCTCATGCAGGCCAAGCTCGGTGGCTTGGGTAAACCAGGTAGAAAACTGCGCCACTGGGTCGGCGAGCATTTCGTCACGCTTCAGGCCACGGTCGGAATATTCTTTGCGGAAATCGGCAAGATCCATGTGCAAGAGGTAAACGCATGGTCCGCTTCGTGCAAGGATCAGAAATGGAAGCTATGGCAGAACAAGTGGCTGTCTGATCTGTCAACCTGTCCACATCGTGGCGACATGGAGTCGAATCGTTGGCAAATCGACGGTGAATTTTGCCAAAATTGAGTTTTGCATGACGGGTTTCCCTGCCAATAGTGCGCAGGACTTTTCTCATGATCACTTACACCAAACAGCCCCACGCCCGCGAATACCGGCTCATCTTCAAGAATGTGGATCGGGAAGGGTGGGATCCTTCGATCGAATGCTACCTGGGCGACGGCGGTTACGATGATTTGAAAAAGGCCTTCGCGATGCAACCGAAAGAAGTCACCGAGGAGGTGAAGAAGTCCGGCCTGCGCGGGCGCGGCGGCGCGGGCTTCCCGACCGGTATGAAATGGACCTTCATCCCGCCGAATAATACCAAGCCGGTCTATCTGATTTGCAACGGCGACGAATCCGAGCCGGGCACTTTCAAGGACCGCTACATTCTCCATCAGGACCCGCACCAGCTCGTCGAGGGCATGGTGATCTCTGCCTACGCGGTCGGCGCCAAGACGGCTTACATTTACATCCGTGAGGAATTCCCTGAAGCGGCACTCATCGTCGAGCGGGCCATCGAAGAGGCACGCGCTCATAATTTCCTCGGGAAAAACGTGCTCGGCTCCGGCTTCGATGTCGAAATCTACGTCCATCGCGGCGCGGGTGCCTACATCTGCGGCGAGGAAACCGGCTTGATCGAATCGCTCGAAGGCAAGCGCCCCTACCCACGGATCAAGCCGCCGTATTTCCCCGCGGCACTCGGCCTCTACATGTGCCCGACCATCGTCAATAACGTGGAATCCCTCTGCCACGTCAAACACATCGTCCGCATGGGCGGCGATGAATACGCGAAACTCGGGGTGGTCAGAAATACGGGCACGCGGATTCTCTGCGTCTCGGGCGATGTTAAAAATCCCGGTTATTTCGAGGTCGAGGTCGGTAAGGTCACGATGCGCGAGCTCCTCTACGACATGTGCGGCGGGCCCAAGGACGGTCGCGAGTTCAAGGCAGTCATTCCCGGCGGCTCGTCGTCGAAAATTCTGAAATGCGACGAAGTATTCAAACTTAAAAATCCAGATGGTACCACCAAAGATCTCGATTTCTGGGACATTCAAATGGACTTCGATACGCTCGCGGCCTGCGGCTCGATGGCTGGCTCTGGCGGCGTGATCGTCCTCGACGACACTCGTAAAATGTCCTGGGTCCTCAACAATCTCAACGCCTTCTACGCCCATGAATCCTGCGGCCAATGCACGCCATGCCGCGAAGGCTCGACATGGATGAAAAAGATTTCCGACCGCCTCGTCGCCGGGGAAGCCAGCCCGTCAGACATCGATACGCTCGAAAGCGTCGCCTATCAAATCGACGGTCGCACGATCTGCGCCTTCGGCGAGGCGTCGTCTTGGCCGGTGGAGGCGATCATCGGGAAATTTCGCGACGAACTGTTGGCCGACACCAAGCCGGAAAATGCAACGCTTCCGCACAATCCCGAGGAGGAAGCGCAGCGGCGGTTTCTCCAGCCCGCGTAGCAGCGCGCCGGTCGCCCGCGAAGTCCTCCTTTATCATGCAAGCCACCGCTCTCATCGCCCGCGTCCTTCTCGGGACATGGTTCGTCTTTAGCGGCGGCATGAAAATTTTCGGCAGCGGCCTTGACCGCTTCACCCGCGACGTCGCGAACTATCAGCTCGTCAAACCGCCCTGGGATGCGGTGGCGGCTTACTCGGTGCCGTGGTTGGAAGTCGTCGCCGGGCTTTGTCTTATGCTGGGAATTTTCCGGCGCGGCGCGATCCTGACCCTTGCTGGACTGGTCGTGGTGTTCTCCATTTCCGTCGGCTGGGCGTGGTCGAAAGGCCTCGATATTTCCTGCGGCTGCCACGGTGGCGACGCGCCGATTCAGTATTGGAACAAGGCGGCGGAGTTCGCCGGTTATTTTCTTCTGCTCGGATGGCTGTGGTGGATAGAGACGAGGTCGCTCAGCGGCGTTGTGCGCCGGGAGCGTTGAATGCGAGGATGATTTTTTTGGCTAAGGCAGCTTGGATTTTGGACGTGGCGGATTCGATGGCTTTTCTCTCGGCGAACAGGGAGACTTCGTAAACCGAGCTGGCGCGTAGGGTGTCGAGGGTTTCGATGAGTTCCGGAATCTGGCTTGGAGGTACTCGCAGATGAAGCAGAGTTCCATGAGGGTGTGATCCCCGTCGAGGGAAACAGTGCCCCAACCTTGTTGGCGGATGAACTACCCAGAATCCGCTGAGCCAGAGTAAACCGCTGGTATGGAGGCAGTTCAATCGCTCCTTGGGCAAGGGTATCAATCGTCTGGATCGCATACCAAATTTGAGTCAACAAGGTGTCCCTGTTCAGTTCTCCTTTTTCGCCGATCTCCTCAACGTCCCGAAGTAATTCAAGAGGCCGTGGCTTGATACCGAGCATGCTGAAGTGCGACACCTGACGTGAAACAGGGGCTAGATTTAGACGGTCAAAAATTGCCAGCCCGTGAGCAATTACCCCATTCATTAATCCTTTTGTGAGACTGCGAGGACTGACCTCAAATACGACTTCCTTGTCCCGCAGCCCGCGTTGCAAAGCGTCTTCCGTGCCCGTTTCCGCGACAGCCTTGCCAGTCTAACTCATGAACATCCACTGCCCGCCATCGATCCCGCCGTCTGGCAAAAGGACTGGGGCGTCCACCTCCAGCCCTTCGGCAGCGGCGAGAACATTATCAAATACCTCGGCCGCTATGTCTGCCGCACTGCCATCGGCGACTCACGCCTCGTTTCCGTT
>JANMYL010000270.1:0-1564 GCA_031382045.1 Akkermansiaceae bacterium
CGCGGCCTGCGCTCGCCATCCGGTGCCACCGTGCGCCTCTTGCAAATTGCAAAGAACCGCCCCAAAACCCTCTTGGAAACAGCGGCCCATCCACGGATGCATGAGAAACTCGGTAGCGCGAGCCTTCTCGGGCGGCCCGCATGCTCATCGCCAGCGCACTCAAACATCCCGAGGTGCAGCAAGAGGCAGTGGCTTGATGCTGATCATGTTGAATTGCGATACCGGTCCTGAAATAGAGGGTAGATTTAGAAAGTCAAAAATTGTTAACCCGTGAGCAATTACCCCATTCCTCAATCGTTCTGTAAGAATGCGCGGACCCCAGAGACTACTAACCTATTGCGACTGAGTTTCATTTGCTGTTGACTACAGAGTTGTTTTCCTGCGACTTTGCGCCGACTTCACCTCACACTATGGCCACATCCACCCGCTTCCTCGTCGCTTCGCTCGCCTTTGCTCCTCTCATCAGCATTGAATCGCGGGCGGATGAAAACCTTTTCGGCTGGTCCAAGGGTTCTGAAACGCTGCCCAATGGGCACGTCGACCTTTATCAGTTCACCACTATGCGGACCGGCAAGGCGGACGAGGACGGCAGCTACAATGCCTACGACTTCGAGACGGAGATCGAATACGGTTACAGCGACGAGCTTCAGCTCGCCCTCAGCGTCGCGCAAAACTATTTCTCTGGAAGCGCGCTGGAAGACGACGATGACAGCTTGACTCAACGCGGCTACCGCTTCGGCGGCATCGCGGCTTCTGGGAAATACCGCTTCAAGAGTCCGTTCATTGATGGCTACGGCCTCGCACTGAACCAACAGATCGGTTATAACTGGCACGACGAGACGGCGGGTATCGAGGAGAATCACATGTATCTGGCTCCGACGCTCATTTTTCAGAAAAACTTCCTTGATAACACGCTGATCACCACCGCCAGCGCCGGCTTCGATATGGGCTGGGGTAAGAAGCCCGCCGAGGAATACAGCAAGGAACTCGGTCTCGAGTCGCGGATGGGCGTTTCCTACCGCTTCGCGCCGGGTTGGTTTGTCGGCTTGGAAGGCCGCATCCGCTCGGAATATCCTGATTTCAAAATCCAGGACAACGAGCATTACGTCGTTTTCATCGGCCCGAACGTCCACTACGGCAGTGAGAAATTCTGGGCCACACTGGCCTGGGCCTATCAGGTTTACGGCAATGAATCCAGTGAACAGCAGGAAGCGCACCGCGCGTTCGCCGAGCAGGTTCAGAATGAAATCCGCCTCAAGGTCGGCTTGAATTTCTAATCTTTTTAACCATCCGTCCCCATGCGCCTGTCCTCCGGAATCATCATACCTGCCATCATGGCTGCCGTCGCCCCTGCGGCGATGGCGACGGTCTATCTGAGTCCGGAGCAGGCGCTCGACGCGATTTTCCCCGATCACAAGTCGAGCGACTTCAAGGCGTCCACCCTGAAACTCACGAAGGACCAGCGCAAGGCGGTCGCCGCGAGTACCGGCCTGACGGTTAGAGATCAGGAAATCAAGCTCTGGACGGCGTCCGATGGTTCGCAAATGTATGTCGATCAGGTGGT
>JANMYL010000012.1:0-32798 GCA_031382045.1 Akkermansiaceae bacterium
GGGCCTGTCGGAATGCCGTAAATTTGATCCCATGGACGACAAGAAACCTGCCTCATGGAGCGACAGCAAGGGCTTAGCCCGGGCGATCTTGCATGACCGCGCAGAGCGGCGGAAGTGGCTGGGCGGGATGGTGCTGGTGCCGTTGGCGATGATGGGTTTCGGGCTGTGGGTGATCAACGACTGGATCTGGGCAAGTCTGTGGAGGGTGCTTTTCTGGTGGGGCAGCTGCGCGGTGGCGACCTGCCTAGTGGGCGTTTTTGCGCTTTATGACGCGCTGCGAGTGTTCCGAGAGGAGCGTTCGGAAGATCGCTGATGGTTTGGACTATGGCTTGGCAAAGCCGCCCGCTCGGTGATTTGATAGCAGTGATGTCACACAACAATCATTCCGCCGATCCTGTCCGGCCCGTGATTTACCAACTCATGGTCCGCACCTTCGGTAACACTCATGAAAGCAGCAAGCCCAACGGCACGCTCGCGGAGAATGGTTGCGGGAAATTTTCCGACATCACCGAGCCAGCGCTGCTCTCTCTCCAACAGATGGGCTTCACGCACCTCTGGCTGACTGGCGTGCTGGAACAGGCGAGTGGCACTGCTTATCCGGGCCGACCTGCGGATGAGTCGGACATTTTAAAAGGCGTCGCCGGCAGTCCGTATGCCATCAAGGACTACTTCGATGTCTGCCCGGATTATGCCGAGGAACCCGCGAACCGGCTTGTAGAATTCGAAGCGCTGGTCGGGCGCTGCCACGCGCTCGGGCTCAAGGTAATCATCGACTTCGTGCCAAATCATGTCGCGCGCTCTTACTTATCTAACGTGATGCCGGAACAATCCTTTGGTCATGGCGACAAGCGCGATGTGTTTTTCGACCGCGACAACCACTTCTATTATCTCGGCCCTCACGACGCAGGCGGCGGTCCGCCACTCAAGTTGCCTACGGCGGGAATGCCTGGCTGCACCGGGAGCTTCAGTGGCGAGACGAGCTTCGGCCGGGTCACGGGAAACAACGTGATTTCCTGGGCTCCATCGAGCCATGACTGGTATGAAACCGTGAAGCTCAACTACGGCCACGACTTCACCCAAGGCCGCGCCACCTCCCATCTTCCTGGGTCGGATGCCTCGCTTGCCGAGGTGCCGAAAACTTGGCGGACCATGGACGCTGTCCTCGCTTATTGGCAGAAACTTGGCGCTGATGGATTCCGCGTGGACATGGCCCACATGGTGCCTATGGAATTTTGGCACTGGGCCGTGAAGCGTGCTCGTGCCCGCCAAGCAGAGGCGTTTTTCGCGGCGGAAGCCTATGATAACGACCCCGCCAAGCTAACGAACGGTCATGTGCTTGACGAGTTGCTCAAAGCGGGCTTCGACGCCGTTTATGATGACCCGAGCTACGATCTACTGGAGGGCATTTATGATTCTGGAAAATGGGCGAACGATCTTGATCCGCTCACTTTCACCGGCCCGCGCTTTCATAGATCTCTCCGCTATGCGGAAAATCACGATGAGGTCCGGCTGGCGAACCCGCAGGAATGGGGTGGCGTCGGGATGAAAGTCGGGAAGCCAGTGTCCGCCGTGTTATTCGCCATGGGTCGTGGCGCGGTGATGCTCTATCACGGCCAGGAAGTCGGCGAGCCAGCGGCAGTAGGCGGGCGGACCTCCATTTTCGACTACGGCTCCATGCCAGAGTTCTCCAAGTGGGTGAATGGCGGAAAATTCGACGGCGGCCGCCTCAGTGACGACCAGAAATCCTTGCGCGAGTGGTATGGCAAACTCATCCGTGCCACCCAAGTCCGCGCCTTCACCACCGGCGAGTTTTACGGCCTCAATCACGCGAACAATGAGAACCCTGCATTCGGCAGAGTGGGGGACGAGACCGCTTCAGGCCACTGGCTCTACGCCTTTCTGCGCCGCGATCCCAAAACTGGGCAAGCCTTCCTCGTGATTGCGAATTTCCACGCCACCGAATCCCTGCACGGCGTGAAAATCAGAATTCCGGAGGATGCATCGATGTTCCTCGGACACTCGGGTGATGAAATTTGGTCCTTCACCGACCGGCTAGATTCCAGTTGGTCCGGCACTATGACTCGCTGCTTGTTGGCAAGCGAAGGCGTCGCCCTGCCCGAGCTCCCACCATGCACGGCGCTGCTGTTGGAAATCGGCAAGTAGCAATCGCGGTCTGCGGGATGGCACTTGAAATTTTTAATTCCGCCAGTCAAAGGAAGCCGCGTGAACCAAGCTTTCATCCTCGGTGCCGGATTTGGCAATCGTCTGCGACCGCTGACCGGGCGCCTGCCCAAGCCGTTGGTGCCGTTGTTTCACCGCCCGCTCGCCGAGTGGGCAGTGGCGGCCTGCGCGCGCGCAGGCATCGAGCGCTTTGCCATCAACACCCACCACCTTCCGGATGCGTGGAAAAATTTCTGCCCGGAAAATGCGGTGACTTTGTTTCACGAACCCTCGATTTTAGAAACCGGCGGTGGCCTGAAAAACATCGCCGCTTGGATGGGCCACGACCCAGTGCTTGTCCATAACGGCGACATTTTCTCGACACTGCCTTTGGGAAAACTCATCGCCGCGCATGAGGCGTCCGGGCTGCCTGTGACGCTCGCACTGCGCTCGTCGGGCGTTGCCCAACACATCGCGCTCGACCCCTCCGGCACCCGCGTCACGGATATCCACAAACTGCTCGGCAAGGCGGAAGGAACCCACGTTTTTAGCGGAATTTACTGCGTGAGTCCCGCTTTTCTTGACCTCATCCCAGCGGGCGTAAAAATCTCGGTCATCCCCGGATTTCTCGAACTCGCCAAATCCGCTCAGCTTGGTGCCATTGTCCTCGATGAAGGCGTCTGGCTCGATCTGGGCGACCGTGAATCCTACCTTCAAGCACATCGTGAACTCGATCTCTGTCCCGCGATCCACCCGCAAGCGGTAGTGACTGGCTCGCTCATCGAGCGATCCGTCGTCGGCCCTGGAGCAGTGGTGGAAAGCGGGGCGATCGTCCGGGATTCGGTCATTTGGCCCGGTGGGCGGGTTTCTGCAAATGCGGTTTTGGATCGTTGCATCGTCTTTTCCACCTCGCCGGTCCGGGAAGTCCACCAAGACGCCGATCTCTGAGAGAGAACTGCTCGAAATGAGATAATTGGAAAGCATTTCTCAAAAAACCCTAAGAGGAATCCAAAATTCTGATATTTTTCCACTCTCGCTCTTGCCAACTCGTGCCCGAATCGGTAATCCCCGCAGACCTCAAATCCTATGACAAACACAGACGCATCCACACTACCCAACGCAAAGCGGCTCCTCTGGGCTGGCTTTATGGCCATCCTTGCAGCCGGAGTCGGCTTCGCCATCCGAGGTGGCATCTTCGACAACTGGTCTAAGGAATTCGGATTTACCGGCGCACAATTGGGTGCCATTGGCGGGGCTGGTTTCATTGGGTTCTGTTTCGGGATTTTCGGCGGTGGAGTGATCGTTGATAAAATCGGTTACGGTAAATTGGTCATCGTCGCACTTCTTTGCCACATTCTCTCGGCAGTCGTTACTTTCGGAGCAAGCACTCCCGAAAATGCCTACAACTTCCTCTACTGGGGGATGTTCCTTTTCGCCTTCGCCAACGGCACCTTGGAAGCCGTCGCCAATCCCTTGGTGGCCACCCTTTTCCCAAAACAGCGGACCCATTATTTGAACATCCTCCACGCCGCCTGGCCCGCCGGCATGATCCTTGGCGTCACCGCAGGCTGGCTGCTTGATGACAAAATGGCTCTCAGTTGGAAGCTCCAACTTGCCCTCTACCTCATTCCCACCGCCGCCTATGGATTGATGTTTCTAGGCCAAAAATATCCAAAATCCGAAGCGGCTGCGAAAGGAGCGAGTTTCGTTCAAATGTTTAAATCCATCGGCATCATCGGTGCCCTTGTCGCCTGCTACCTGCTCGCGCTGTTCTTTGGGGATCTTTTCAAAGGTATCTCTCCGGATTCCGCCAACCTGATTGGTTACGGAATCGGCGGTGTCCTGCTTGTCGGCGTCGCCGTGATGACGAATTTCTCCCTCGGTTCCTTCCTGCTCTTCGTCTTGTTTGTCACCCACGCGCTTGTTGGCGCAGTCGAGCTCGGCACCGACGGCTGGATCCAAAACATCACCGGCAATCTCTTCACCTCGGAAGATGGCAAATACCTTTTCCTGTGGACCTCCGCCATCATGTTTGGACTCCGATTCTGCGCCCATTGGCTGGAAACCAAGCTCAAGCTCTCGCCCATAGGCCTGCTGCTCGCCTGCTCGGTGCTTGCCTTCGTCGGCCTCACGCTCGCTGTTAAAATGGAGACTTTCGCCATGGCCCTAGTGGCCCTTGGCATTTATGCCGTCGGCAAGACCTTCTTTTGGCCCACCATGCTTGCCGTCGTGGGTGATCGCTTCCCACACACCGGTGCTGTAGCCATGTCCATCATGGGTGGAATTGGAATGATGTCTGCCGGCCTGATCGGCACCCCCGGTCTAGGCTACGCCAAGGACCGCTTTTCTGGGGAGGCACTCCTTTCTTCTGATGCGACACTCCATGCCGAATACAAGGCGGAAAAGGCATCGACTTTCCTCAACATTCCGGCCACTGCCGCTTATGGTCTAGATGGCAAAAAACTCGCTGCGGCCAAAGAGTCCACTGAGAAGACCGCCGCGCAGAAAGCCGTCGTCTTAGCCGACCAAAAAGGTGACCGTGCTACTCTGAAGGCAGACTCCTACATCCCACTGATCATGGCGGGTATTTACTTAGTGATGTTTATCTATTTCAAAGCAATCGGTGGTTATCGTCCTCTGGATATTGACGAGAAGCATTAATTGGCAAACTCCTTCAAAAACCTTCTAGCGGCATGGCTTCACATCCATGCCGCATTTTTTTCGGCTTGCGACATGAGTGTTCGGAGAGTCCATTGAAATCGATGATCGTAAGCGGCAAAATATTGAAAAAACTGAATGCCGTCCTCGCTGGGGTATTCCTCATGGGCCTTTCAGTATCCGCCGAGCAGCTAAAAATTAACCTCGCAGACGGATTCGATTTCCCTGTCGGCAAGCCCAACGCGGAAGGTTATTACAAGGCGCGAGGCTTGCGATTGCGTGCGCCTCAGCATTTTGGAGAGGACTGGAACGGCCGCGCCGGTGGCGATTCCGATCTCGGTGCGCCAGTTTACGCCATAGCGGAAGGCATCGTCACCCTCGCCCAAAACGTCCGCAGCGGCTGGGGAAATGTGGTGCTCACCCGCCACGCCTATCGCGATCCAGGCACCGGCCAGGTGAAATACTGCGACACTCTCAACGGCCACCTTAATCAAATCCTCGTCAAGGACGGCCAGCTAATTAAACGCGGCCAGCAAATTGGCAGCATTGGAACAAATTTTGGGATGTATCCCGCGCATCTCCATTTTGAAATCCGTCACAATATTAGTATTGGCATGGCTCGTAGCAACGTGCCTTCCGACATGACCAACTGGGCCGATCCTACGGAGTTTATTACCAAATTCCGCAAATTAAACCGCGAGTGGCGACCCGTCGTCGTCCCGACCGGGACGTATCAGCCGTATGCTGGCTTCAAAGGCCTTTGAGATGACGGCAAGACCCAAACGAGGGAACTCTTGGTTGGTGGCACTGCTCACCATCGCCTCCATCGCGATCTGGGTTTACCAAGAAACTCAGCAGCCCGGGCAAAGCCGAGCCTCCGACCCGGCACACAAGCCAAGCGGGTCAACTGGCGTTTATGAAATTTACCGGAATTGTAACTTGGTCGAAGCCCGCAACAACGATGGCGACAGTTTTATCGTCCGCCTGCCGACCGGTAAACAAGCCGAATTTCGGCTCTACTTTGTGGACACTCCGGAGAGTGCCTTTAAGAGCTATCGTGGCGGCGAAACCAATCATGCACGCATCCGCCAGCAAGCCGCAGAAATGGGTGGAATCACCCCTGAACAAGCTGTCGAAATCGGCAAAAAAGCCAAATCCTTCACTCTTGGATTGTTGGCGAGCCGCCCCTTCGACATTTACACGCGTTGGGACAGTCCCTTCGGCGATGAGCGGTTCCACGCATTTGTCGAAGTAAAACTAAATGGCAAACCCCGATATTTGTCGGAATTGCTCGTTGAGCGCGGTTTCGCACGTATCAAAACCAAGCCCGCAGATTTGCCCGACGGCACGCCCGCCGCGCAGCAGTTAGCACATCTTCGAGAACTGGAGCGCGAGGCTAAACGGGTGGCAACCGGAGTGTGGAGTTTCTAGGATTTTTCCTTTCCTGACTCACTCATTCCATGCTGCTCGGCCAGATTTGCATGGCTGTGATTGACGAAAACGGACTCGCCCAGCAGGTGGCGGTCTCCGATTAAATGCTTCATCCCACGCCGGTAAAGATCGACTAGTTGCGAGCCCGCTTCCACGGCCAGCGTCACAGAGGATGGAGCTGACTGATGCAGGAAATTTACCTCGTGGCTGATCGAGGACTCCTCACTTTCGATGTGCTGGAGCAGTGCTTCGATTTTCTCAATTCTAATAGAATCGGGTTCTCCGCGCCGCTGGGATTCTTCGAAATTTCGCTTGAGCGCGTTTTCCTTGATTCGCAACATTTCTATGTTTCGCCGCAGTTCGTGGCCTGCGGGCTGTCCGATTTTTCCGACTTCCTGTCTGAGTCCTTCAAGCTTGATGTCTGCTTCCAAAATCTTCTCCGCAAGCAGCGATGATTCTATTTGGGTGGTTTTCATGGTGCGTGGGCTGTTATTATTTCACTCTAGAAAGTATCTGTTGTGGCGATGCACCGCAAGGGAATTTCGTGAGCTTGCGGTGGTGATCGGGCGTGCTAGGCTTCGGGAAATGAGTCGGCGATCGAGAAAAAAGAGTGCAGCGGGCAAGCAGCGGTGGTTAGGCAAGGCGGTGGTCTCGCTGCTGGTATTGGCAGTATTGGGCTTGGGCGCAGGCTACGGACTTCTGAGATATTATCTTCACAGCGACGCATTCCGACGCTTTTTATCCGCTGAGGCTGGCGAGGTTGCAGGCGTGACTGGCGAATTCTCGCCTTTTGATTGGCATGGCTTGGCCGTCGATACAGAAGCTTTCGAAGCGCACGGCGTGGGCCCAATCACGGGACTGCGAGCAGATGGCTTGCACACGGAAGTCGGGCTAGGCGGGGTGCGGCGAGGAGTGTGGGAAATCCTGGACTCAAACGTGCGGCGTTTGGAAGTTTCCGTGGACACGACAAAACAGTCGGATGACAGGCCGCCCAAGCGGATCAATCAGGGCGCTGCCTCAAAAATGAAACTCGCCGGATGGTTTCCTAAGGACGCGGAGCTTCAGGGAATCGACGTGCGAGAGTTGGTGGTGAAGGCAATTCTCAAGGAAGGTTTGGTTACCGCCAACGGCATGAGCGTCCGCACCGAACCGGCCGGCGCGAAGGGTGCTTATCGCGCGGAAATCAAAGGTGGCGTCGTGCGTCTACCGTTCGCGATGGTCCCGGAAATGCAGCTGGATCACGTCCGATTGCGCTATCAGGACGAGCGAGTTTTCCTCACCGAGGCGAAAGTCGTCGCGTGGGACAGCGGCCGCATCCAAGGTGCCGGCGAGTGGGATATGGCGTCTCGGCAGTTTTTCATGGAGGGCGACCTCACCGGCGCTAAGTGCGAAAACATTCTTAACTCGGATTGGTCGAGGCGGTTAACGGGGGGCGTGACTTCAAGCTTCGTGGTGAATAATCGGCAGGGATTTCTGCAGGCGGACGGGAAAATCACGATTCAAAATGGCGTGCTCACCGCATTGCCGATGCTCGATGCGCTAGCGGCTTATGCTGACACGCGGCGCTTTCGGGTGCTCACACTCAACGAGGCTCACACCGAGTGGCATTGGAAAAAAGGCGAACTCACCCTGACGAATCTTGTGCTTGCCAGCGAGGGACTCGTTCGGATTGAGGGGGGAATGACCATTCGCGGTCAGGAAATGGATGGAGTTTTTCGGCTCGGGCTGGCACCTGGCACATTATCCACCATTCCCGGAGCGGAGACTGATGTATTCGCACCTGGCGAGTACGGTCTGCTTTGGACCACGTTACGGATCACTGGCACGCTGGATGATCCGAAGGAGGACTTGACCAATCGGCTGATCACAGCGGCAGGTTTACGAATGTTCGAGCAACTTCCGGAAACGGGCGAGCAGGCGTTCAAATTTACTCGATCGCTGCTGGGTAGCTCCTCGCCTAAGGCGATCGAGAATGGCGATAAAATCATCAAGGAAACCCGCAAAACGGTGCGCGAGATCAGCGGAATTCTCGATGGAATCCTCCGCACGAAATCTGAGGATTCCGACAAGGAAGATGAACAGCAGTGATGAGTGTGTGGGAAAAATAGAGAGAACTGCAGAAGTGTTGGGCGTGCCTACTGGAAACTAAAAACGGGGCGAAAGCCCCGTTTTTAGCTTTATTTTTACTTGTGCAGGATTTTTGCGACCTTGGGCGCGCGCAGGCGGTGCGGCTCTGGAAGATCCGAACCAAGCAACGGGCGACAGTAGTTTTTGAAATCTTCGGTCACGCCATTGCCTGCCGCGTTGATAAAACTGTCCGGCATGTGGCGGGTCTTTCCGGCGACTTTTTTGATGTCCACCAGCTCGTAATCCACGCTGTAGTTGAGCACAGGGCGGCGGATCACTACTGAGCCATCGACATTGTCCCACATCGCGAATTGCACGGCTTTTTCCCCGACTTCACGGGCCTCACGGGCGTCGCGGTCTGACTGGATGCCCATGAACGAGCGTTGCAGGTATCCAAAAGTATCGGACCGCACACGCTTGATGCCCAAGCTCTTGCGGATTTCGTTGGAAAGGAGGTCGCCGAGCGCTCCGGTGCCGGAGAGTTGAATGTTGCCGTGGGAATCGCGCTCCTCAGTGCCAAGCAGTTTGGTGATCATCGCCGTGCCATCCGGATCGGAAATGCCTTCGGAAACGGCAATGGTGCAGAGGCCGTGTTTTTGGTAAACGCGGTCCACGTCAGCGAGGAAATTTTCCATGATGAAGTGGCGTTCCGGCACATAAACTAAGTGCGGGCCGTCATCAAGATACTTTTGGGCGAGTGAGGAGGCGGCTGTGAGGAAGCCCGCGTGGCGGCCCATCACGATACCGATGTAAACGCCTTGCAGCGCGCGGTTATCGAGGTTTACCCCGGAAAATGCCTGCGCCACAAAGCGTGCTGCAGAGCCGAAGCCGGGGCAGTGATCGTTTTCCTCAAGGTCATTATCGATCGTTTTTGGAATGTGGATTGCGCGTAATTCGTAGTTAGCCTCCTTCGCCTGCTCGTTGACGATGCGGACAGTGTCGGATGAGTCATTGCCGCCGACGTAAAAAAAGTAGCGGATGTCATGCGCCTGCATCACTTTAAACATGCGGGCACAGTAATCTTCATCAGGCTTATCGCGGGTGGAAAGCAGTCCAGAAGACGGCGTGCCAGCGACTTGCTCCAGGTTGTGGGTGGTCTCGCGTGTGAGATCGACGAAGTTTTCATCGATGATCCCTCGGACACCGTGGACTGCGCCGTAAATGGATGTCACTTGGCTGAATTTGCGGGCTTCGAGTGCGACGCCTACGATGCTTTGATTGATCACAGGAGTGGGGCCACCACCCTGTGCGACAAGAACTTTACCTTCTAAACGATTGCTCATGGGGCGGTGAGAATTGACGAAACCTTCTGAGATGCAAGTCCGGAAAATGAAGGAGAAGGCGAGAGAAAGGGGCTTTGCAAATAGGAATAAAGACACAAATGGAATAGTGAAATACGGTGAATATTGATTTAAATTTTATGAGTGCTAGATAACAGCGCCGTGCTTGGTTCTTGGCGACAAGTGGTCACCACCACCCTGCTTTGAAGTAAAACCGAGAAAATTTCTATTTCCCGCTTGCCAGCCCCCGGCGGTCTGCTAAATCACCCGCCCCGCGGAGTCGCCAGAGAAGTCTGGACATCCTCTCGTGGTCACGCGAAATCACGCACATCATGGCACGTATCCTAGGCATTGAAATTCCCAATGAGAAGCGCATCGAAGCTTCTCTGCCCTACATGTTTGGCATCGGTCGCCCCACGGCGGCCAAGATTCTTGAACACGCAGGAGTTGACCCAAATATCCGCACTGGACAACTCAGCGAGGACCAATTGGTTCGCATCGCTCAGGTGATCACGTCCGAGTCGATCATCGTCGAAGGTGACCTTCGTCGTGAGCGTCAATCGCAGCTTAAGCGTTTGACATCCATTAACTGCTACCGTGGCATCCGCCACAAACGTGGATTGCCAGTTCGTGGCCAACGCACCCGCACCAATGCCCGCACTCGGAAGGGCAAGAAAAAGACGGTCGGCGTTAAGAAGTAATTTTTTGTTATACTCATGTCTGAAGAAACCAACCAAGAAGCTACCGTAGAGTCGGTAGTTGAGCCCGTAGCAGCTCCAGCACCCGCCACCATTCCAGCTCCAGCCCCTGAAGCGGCCGCCACTCCTCCGATTGGAGAGGCCCCGAAAAAGGACGTGAAGCGCGACATCTTCGCCGAAATCGGCGGCGGTGAAGAGGAAATCAAGATTCACAAGGCCAAAGGCTCGAAGAATATCACTCGTGGTATTGTTCATGTGACCGCCACTTTCAACAACACCCTCGTCAGCGTGACGGACCCAAGTGGCAATGCCATTGGTTGGTCGAGCGCCGGTAAAATGGGCTTCAAGGGTTCCCGCAAGAGCACGGCATACGCCGCTCAAGTGGTTTCGCAGGACGCTTGCCGCCAAGCCATGGGACACGGTCTCAAGGAAGTGGATGTCCGCGTGAAGGGTCCAGGCTCCGGCCGTGAATCCGCAGTGCGTGCCGTCCAAGGTCTCGGTCTGGAAATTCTCTCGATCCGCGACGTGACTCCAATTCCTCACAACGGTTGCCGCCCTAAAAAGGCTCGCCGCGTCTAATCCAACCTTTTTAGAAATTTTTATATGGCACGTTACACAGGTCCACGCGCAAAGATCAGCCGCCGCTTCGGTGTCTCTCTCTTTGGCCCCTCCAAGGCATTTGAACGCCGCAACTTCCCACCCGGCCAGCACGGCGTCCGTGCCGGTCGTAAAAAGAAGAGTGAATACTCCGTCGCCCTTGGCGAAAAACAGAAGCTTCGTTTCCAATACGGTGTGCTCGAAAAGCAATTCCGCGGTTATTACGAGGAAGCATCCCGCCGCCGTGGTATCACCGGTGTGATTCTTCTCCAACTCCTCGAATGCCGTCTCGATAACGTCGTTTACCGCGCTGGTTTCGGCAACAGCCGCCAAGCAGCTCGCCAAAGCATCAACCACGGCCACATCCTCGTGAATGGTCGCACCGTTGACATCGCAAGCTTCCAAGTGAAGCCAGGTGACGTGATCAAAGTGGGCGCTCGTCCATCTTCACAGCAATTGGTGAATCGCATGACTGACCTCACTCAAGCCATGCCCATCAAGGACTGGCTCACGGTGGACAAGGACAAGCTCGAAGCCACGGTTTCTCGCATCCCTGACCGCGCAGACATCGATCCGCTTGTCAACGAGCAGCTCATCGTCGAGCTTTACTCCCGCTAATTTCGGATCGCTTCGAAAAAAGTTTTCATCAAACACCCGGACGAAAGTCCGGGTGTTTTTGTTTATCACTGGCGGCGGTTTTCAGCCACCAGCCCGAATGATTTTTGACAAGTTGAGAACAGTTGGACTCACTAGTCTGCTAGCAGGTTGGGTGATATTAAGACACGTTCGAGGATGTTCAAGACCGCCAGCGTTTTGTTAAATCGCAGTATGCATCAATGCGGCGATCACGAAAAAAGGGCCAGATGCGGCGGAAATTTTCAACCGCTTGAAGGTCGAGGTCGTGGTGGAGGATTTCTTCGTGCTCGGTGGATGCTTTAGCGACGATTTCACCATAGGGATTGGCGATAAAGGAGCGGCCCCAGAACTCGGTGTCGCCCTCGCTGCCAGTGCGGTTAACCGCGGCGAGGTAGCAGCCGTTGGCGACGGCGTGACCGCGCTGGACGGTTTCCCAGGCGCAATGCTGAGCGTCGCCGTGGGTGGGTTTTTCCTCGGATAGCCAACCGATGGCGGTTGGATAGACTAGGATTTGCGCGCCGCCGAGTGCCATCAGACGGGCAGCTTCTGGATACCATTGGTCCCAGAAGAATAGAACTCCGATTTTACCAAATAGAGTGTCCCAGACAGGCCAACCGCTGTCGCCGGGAGTAAAGTAGAATTTCTCCTCGAAGCCGGGGTCTTGGGGTATGTGGCTTTTCCGGTAAAAACCCATTAGCGAGCCGTCGGCGTCATGAATAGCAGCGGTGTTGTGATACAGGCCCGGGCCGCGGTGTTCGAAAAGTGAGGAAATAAGGACAATGCCGAGCTCACCTGCGATTTTTCCGAGGCGGTCAGAGATAGGACCAGGGAGGGGGTCGGCGAGGTCAAAGAGGGCTGGATTCTCGATGGTGCAGAAGTATGGCGTGAGGAAAAGTTCCTGAGTGACAACGATATTAGCCCCCTCCGCAGCGGCTTGGCGGATGAGTTTCTCGTGGTGTTCAAAGGATTCCGCCTTCGAGGCGAAGGTTCTAGATTGAAGCAGAGTGAGGCGTGGCATGGCAGAAGCATTGTCGGGTGGAGCCCGGTTTTGAAGAAAATATTCAAAACTTGGCTTGATTCCCAAGAGAATGGGCAATAAACCGCCCATCCCTATGCCGGACCCATCCCGAACACTCAAAGTAGCGATACCTAAAGGCAGCCTCCAAGAGCCCACCATTGAGCTTTTGGCCAAGGCTGGCTATGAGATTTACGTATCATCGCGTGGGCTGCGTCCGAGCTCGAATGATGCGGAACTCGATCTCTATTTAATCCGTGCGCAGGAAATCGGCCGCTATCTGGGGCAGGGTTTCATCGATTGCGGGATCACCGGTTACGATTGGGCCTATGAAAACGGCGTGGATTTGATAGATCTCTGTGAGTTGCCTTATTCTCGTGCCACCACACGGCCCACGAAATGGGTTTTGGTGGTGCCGGAGGATTCGCCGATTCGTAAGCCCGAGGATCTGGAAGGAAAGCGAATCGCTACCGAAGGCGTGGGAATCACCCGTCGCTACCTCGAAGAGCGCGGAATCACAGCGGAAGTCGAATTTTCCTGGGGTGCGACCGAGGTGAAAGTGCCGGATTTGGTCGATGCCATTGTCGATGTCACCGAAACAGGCTCTTCGATCAAGGCGAACCGCCTTCGCATCGTCGACACACTGCTGACATCATTCCCCCATTTTTATGCCAGTCCTGCCGCAGCCGCAGATCCATGGAAAAAGGAGAAGATGGACCGCATCGCCTTATTACTTAAAGCCGCCCTCTGTGCCCGTGGCAAAGTGGGGCTTAAAATGAATTTCCCAAGTGCTCGCTTACCCGAGCTTTTGGAAAAACTTCCGTCACTTCGCCGTCCCACGATTTCTCAGCTTTCGGAAGAAGGTTGGGTCGCCGTTGAGACAGTGATTGACGAAATCGTCGTTAGGGACATGATCCCCGAACTGAAGCGTCTGGGGGCAGAGGGGATCATTGAATATCCGCTTAACAAAATCGTCCCCTAATCCTTTCACCACAACTAACCCCGAACGCAACTGCCATGGGCTCCATCAAGAAACGCCGTAAGACCAAGATCAACAAGCACAAGCGCAAAAAGCGCATGAAGCAGAACCGCCATAAAAAGCGTCTCCGCTACAAGTCCTAGTCATTAGGATAGGTTTGTTTTTCAATAGCCAGAGGCCTGTTTTCAGGTCTCTGGCTTTTTCATGAAAAAACTTGAAATTCCGACTATGAGCCTCCAAGTCGTTGTTAATTTCCAAATAATCGACGAATCTGTCGATTGGATTGTGGTGGATAAACCCGCGCCTCTAATCGTGCATCCGGCGAATTTGAAGCCGGAGCCGACGCTGCTTGGTGGACTGGAACAACTTCTAGCTTACGAAATTCAAAACGGTGCCAGCCTCGGAATTATCACCCGGTTAGACCGAGAAACCAGCGGAGTGGTGCTGGTGGCCAAGCACAGACAAGCGGCGCGCGAACTCGGTTGGGTCTTTGAAAGACGGCAAGCGAAGAAGGAATATCTTGCGATCGTGAGCGGCTGGCCAGAAGCAGACACATGGGAATGTGCGGAGCCTATCATCCGGGCTGGTGAGCTGGGGCCATCGGACATTTGGGTACGGCAGGTGGTGAGTCCGCAGGGGCGGGATTGTCTGACTCGGTTTCAAGTGGAGCGCCGATTTGAACGAGCCGACGGCAAATTTTCGAAGATCCGTTGTTTTCCAGAAACTGGTCGCATGCATCAAATTCGAGTTCATTTAGCCAGCGCTGGATTACCGATCGTGGGCGACAAGCTTTATTCAGGGAATGGCGCAGAGTATTTGGAATGGATGGCGACAGGCTGGACTTCGGAATTGCAGCGGCGGCTGGTTTTGCCCCGTCACGCACTTCATGCCACTCGGCTGGAGGTTCCATGGGAAGGGGGGTTGATTCAGTGGGAATCAGATTTAGGCAACGATCTGGTGGAGTTTTGCGAAGGCCGAAAAATCAGCCCTACTCCCGATGTTGTCATCTGGAACCGGCATGATTAAGATTCGTCATGGTCTCACTCGATGAATTGGTAAAGTATTTGGATCAGGAACTAGAAACCGGTTCAATTTCGGATTATCCGGGTGCGATGAACGGTCTTCAACTGGCCAACACTGGACAAATCGGGAGAATTGTAGCTGCGGTAGATGCTTCGCTTCCCGTCATCGAGGCAGCAGCTAAAGGTGGGCCTGGACTGTTGATTGTTCATCACGGCATGTTTTGGCAGGGGGTGCAGCCGGTTACAGGAGCTTTTTACCGCAAGCTCAAAATAGCCATGGATGCCGGCCTTGCCATCTACTCGTCCCACCTTCCGCTCGATATTCATCGAGAAGTGGGAAACAACATTCTACTTGCACGTGCGATCGGGATGCAAAATCCCAAGCCGTTTATTGATCAAAAGGGAATTTCAATCGGTCTCCGTGGTAATTGGGCAGGGACCCGCCAAGATCTTGTGGAAAAACTACAGACTGTACTGGAAAGGGCAGTTCATCTGTGTCCGGCAGGCCCTGAGACAATCTCGAAAATTGGCATTATCACCGGCGGGGCGGGTAGTGAGGTCGTAAAAGTCGCCGCATCCGGAGTGGATTCTTTCATCACGGGAGAGGGGCCTCATTGGAGCTACCCACTTGCAGAAGAACTCGCTTTGAACGTTTTCTATGCTGGCCATTACGCTACCGAGACTTTCGGGGTCAAGGCGATTGCCGAGCGCGTTGCACAACAGTTCTCAATTCCGTGGAATTTTTATGATCATCCTACGGGATTGTGAAACAGCTTCTGGCAAGTCAAGTCGGGTAGTTTTTGCCTAACTCAGCGCAGTCCTTCTTTCGATGCAAAGATGGATGGCAACTTGGCTTGGTCGCGGGCGTATCTCACCATTCAGTGAATTTTAGTAAGTTAAAAAATCATCAAATAATAAATATATCGTTGATAACCAATGATATAAAAGTTTTCTAGAAAATCCAATTAATTTAAGCCTGATGCCAGAAAAGGCTTGCGTGAAGGCGGAGCCCTCGTCTTAATCGTTCACGAAATCGCGGGCATAGCTTAGTGGTAAAGCGCTATCCTTCCAAGTTAGACATGCGGGTTCGATTCCCGCTGCCCGCTCCAACTAATTTACTGAATACACACCCCTAAAATCACCCAAATGAAAAAAGATATCAGTTTCATCCTATTGAGCGCTGCATTCGGAGTGCTGTCAGCCAACGCTAACGTTGATTGCTTCGCACTTTCGGTCGCAGTGAAACACGCCGTCTCGATCGAAGAATCAAAGGTTCTCGAGATTGTGACAAAGGAAGTTTCAACAGCACCCGCCTGTGCATGTGAGATCGTCAAGGCAGCTATTGAAGGCTCAAATGCCAACACACAGACTGTTGCTGCGATTGTGCAAGCCGCAGCCACTGCCGCTCCGGATCAAATGCGTCTGGTTTCACAATGTGCAGTTGCCATTGCTCCCGATGCGTTGGGAGCTGTTCAGGCAGTTCTTGCAAAATTAGATCCTAACCTCGGTGAGTCCGCTTCTGTTGCGCAAAGTGCGAAAGATTCGAAGTCGCCCGGTGCCGAAGTCGCTGCGATGCCGAATCCTTTAGATTTTCCTGGTCAAGGTCCAGTTGGACCAACTCCAGGCGGACAGGGTGGTGTTTCAGTTTTTCCAATCACCCCACCGCTTATCTCCTCACCGCTTGTCACCCCACCGATCATCGTTGTGCCACCTATCTCAAGAGTGAATCCGGGTGCATTCGAATGAAGACACGTGAGATATTTCTTAGACTAAGAAACGACCCGAAACAGCACAAATTTTTTTTGAAAAGCTTATATATAGATAATCCCCATACCTGATATGAAAAATAAATTTTCCGTAGGCCTACTCGGCATCCTATTCACTGGCGCCGCTTCTGGCCAAGGTCTCTATTATGTTGGCAGCGAAGCACAAGAAACTCTGCCGCTCAAGTGGGTAGTAGGGGCCAGCGCATTTTATGATGACAACGTCAATCCAGGTTTAAGCACCAACGAAGAGGGCTCATTTGGCATTAATCCATACGTGGGACTTTCCTTTGTGAGTATCACACCGCAAACCACATGGGATGTGTATGCACGACTGGGCCTTATTTATTATTTCGATGCTCCAGAGGGTTCTGATTCTACCAATAGCCAATCACGTGCTGGCGTTAACTTAACTCACCGTGTTAGCGAACGGCTTCGGTTTTCGAGCCGCAATTTTGTTTCTTATGAGTTAAATCCTGATTATTCCTACGGAGTTGCCACTTCTGCTCAAACTGGAGAGTATCTTTACTGGCAGAGCGATAATTCGGTAGGCTTTCGTTGGAATGAGCGCTTAGGAACCTACACGGGATTCCGGCTCACTGGTACTTCGTATGACGAAACATCGACTAACGATTTATTCACATGGGAACTCTACAATCAACTGCGTTATCAGCTTGGACCACAGACTGTCCTAACTGGCGATTATCGCTATGCACAAAATTCATCAAATGGTGATGCCGTGGATTCCACGGACCAGTATCTTCTTGCTGGTGTAGAACATCGCTTCAGCCCTAATACTATCGGAATCTTTAGAGCCGGTATTCAAATGCATGATGTGGATGGAGGGGACTCATATAACAGTCCTTATCTTGAGTTTGCTATGAATTCGCAGATTTCTCAGCAATTCAGTGTGCGTGCATTCGCCCGCTACGGAATAGAATCCAACGACACAGTTCAATTTCACCCAAACAGTGGATATTCCCGCTTTAACGACGTTCAAACCCTTCGTCTTGGTGTGTCTTCCGAATATGTAGTTTCGCCAATGTTTTCAATATTCGGTGGAGTCGACTATATTCCAACCTCCTATGCTGAAGGAAGTCAGTTAACCACTCCATTCGCAAATGTTTCGGATCTCGATAACGATCTGATCAATGCCTATGTTGGTGTATCTGCGAAGTTTAACGACTACCTGACCGGAACCTTGTCTTACAATTACACGGATTCTTCCTCAGACATCGTCAATCAAGACTACACCCGGAATCGGATCAATTTGGGTGTCAGTGCTGAGTTCTGATTGAATCAGGATTTCAAGCAATAGGCCTTTATTGAAATATTACATAATTGATATGAAGCTCCCGCAATGTATTTCATTGCGGGAGTTTTTGTTTCAATTGGAATATTATTAAATCTATGAAAAAATATCGCCGATGAATCTCCCATCCCCACAACAAAACGAGGCTGCTCTGCATGCCGTGGACTACTGGC
Source organism: Akkermansiaceae bacterium (assembly GCA_031382045.1). GTDB lineage: Bacteria > Verrucomicrobiota > Verrucomicrobiia > Verrucomicrobiales > Akkermansiaceae > Luteolibacter. The sequence goes on from JANMYL010000012.1 coordinate 17,852, forward strand.
AAGTCGTTAAAAACCGATACGGTATCATCCTCTTGACTCTGCTTTTAGTTTTCATGACTGCAGCGGTTATTACCTATGTGATGCCCAAGAAGTATGAAAGCTCGGCTACAATTGAGGTGAAACCAAAGTCGATGGCACAATCTCCGTTTGAGGGAGGGGTGAATCCTTCATACGGATCAAGTCCAATGACCGCTCAATTTTTTGGAACGGAGTTCGAAAAAATCAAAAGCAGTAACTCGCTGACCAAAGTCGTCGAAAATTTGGAATTAGTAAACAAGTGGAGTGTTGATAAAGAAGCTGCGATTCGGATTTTGAAGGGTATAGTCAATACCCAGAACATTCGAGGTACAGATTTAATTTCAATTACAGTGCGCCACACCGATAAGGAAGATGCACGGAATATTACTGCTGAAGTGGCAGATGCATATAAAGCGTATCGAACTGAAATTGAAAGACGTGATTCTGATAAAGGCTTATATGAATTGAACAAAGCCGTTCGGGATCAGGAAGATAAGGTCGAGGAGCGACGCAAGGTGCTAGCTACAATCGTAAGAACTAAAGGTATTATTTATAAGGGACAGGACTCCTTTTATGGTCAATCTGGTGTTGACGAAGATCAAGGTGCTAGAAGCGCACTTCAGACTTACAATGAGCTTGAACAGGAGAAAATGCAGCTTGAAAGCCAAATCAATAGTCTCCTGAAATATGATAGCGATCAGTTAATGGTATCTGCGGCTGGGCTTAATTTGCCTGACAACATCATTAAAAACTTACTTCCCCAATACAATGATGCAAAACGGACTCTTGATACACTCAAAATCAATGGTTTGGGAGTCAATCATCCAACGGTTTTAGCTGCGGCTGATCAAATTAAAACAATGAAACATCAACTTGACGAGGGTGTCGTCAATTTGAGGGCGACGTTACAGGCTCAATTGGACATGGCGGCAGATCGATTGAAAAATGTTGAAGTGCTGAAAAATGATTCGCGCGAGGAAGCAATTAAGAGAGGGCTAGATGCACAAGACTATGTTGATGCCAAGCGAGATTTTGAGACCGATCAGCAATTACTGCAATCGATGAAGCTGAAACAAATTGGCAAAAACATGACTGATAAAATGACTGATGAAAGCATCGTCGTTCATGAAGAACCACAAGTTTCACAAAACCCGGTGAGTCCAAACGTAACCTTGAATCTTGTTCTGGGAGCAGTGGTTGGATTAATTTTCGGAGTCGGTATTGCGTTCTTCTTGGAATATCTCGATACCTCAGTTAAAAGCTTAGAAGACGTAGAGCGTTATCTCCAAGTTCCTGTTCTTGCTGTCATTCCAAAAGATGTGGGAATTCTTCATAAGCAAAGTGGCATGAGTCCTGATGCGGAAGCATATCGAATTTTAAGGACAAATATTGAGTTCAACCGCAAGAACCCGGAAGACAATGCAATCACGGTGGTTTCGGGAGGTGCTGGTGAGGGTAAGTCGACTACTCTAGTCAACCTAGCTTATATTTGCGCTCAAGGTGGTTATACCACATTGATGATTGATGCTGACTTGCGCAGACCTCGCTTGCACACCTTTTTTGATATCAATAATTCGGTGGGCTTAACCAATTACTTAACGACTGAGTTGGTGCTGGAAGATGTGATTCTTCAGACACCGGTGGATAATCTATATTTCATGCCATCGGGTATTCTACCTTCAGATGCAGCGGGTATTCTAAATTCAAAGCGCATGTCGGAATTGATTCAGGACGTTAAGCAACGCTTCGATTTAGTTTTAGTGGACAGTCCCCCCATTCTAGGAGTCAGCGATGCATCTGTGCTTGCGAGTGAGGTCGATCTTACGATGATTGTTGTGCAGCATCGGAAACTGCCTCGCAACATGCTTCTACGCGTTAAGCAGGCCGTTGAGAACGTGGGTGGCAACGTGATTGGGGTAGTGCTTAATAACGTTGATGTCCGGAGTGACAGTCAGTATCAATACTATACCAGTTATTACACTTATTACGCTCCTGCCGAGTCTCAAATCGGGCCACCTTTAGCGGTGAGTTCCAGTCCTGCAAAACCGCAAGTAGGCGTACGTGAAAACGATTCTGAACTGTATTAAAACACCAAAATTACACTTATCATGAACATTAAAAAAATGTGTATTGGATTATTACTGATGATTAACATTTCGTCAGGTTTGTTCGCGCAGATTGAAGCGGGTAAGGCAATTCAAATTACTATTTCTGGGGTGCCTGCTGAAGAAAAAGGACGTATTGATGGAATCTACCCGGTATCCGATGCGGGTTTTATCAACATGCCTTTTATTGATACGGTAAGGGCTGCGGGTTTGCGAAATGAAGACCTAGCTGTTTCTCTTCAGTCGCGATATAAAAGCCTTGGTATCTACACCAATCCTACAATCCAGGTAATTTCAAATACAGGTAACAGTATCAACGAGCAGACGGTTTATTTAGGAGGTCAAGTCCGTGCGCCCGGTCCAAAGGCGTTTACCAAGGGATTGACTCTTTATCAGGCTATTCAGGCTGCCGGAGGTGCAACCGAATTCGGGAGTATGAAACGAGTTAAGCTTTTCCGCAGCGGTCGTCAGACGGAATATGATCTCACCAAGGCAAAATTCATGAATGTTCCGGTCCAGCCGAATGACACGATTGAGGTTCCTCAAAAAGGTATGTTAGGTAATTAATTGTTGAAGGGGCCTTAATGCGACGGATTGAGACTGACAAGTTGACGAGAATGCTTCTTGTTGGAGGCGTTATGCTCAGATCGTCAGTTCTCGGTTTTTCGTTGGAACTTCCGACAAAAACATTAGTTGATCTTAGCTCTTCTGAATTTCACAAGCGTGAGGCTGCTCAGTCCGAATTGCTCGTGTGGAGTCGCCGGCAGCATGAGCCGGCAATGGAGGAGCTCTTCAGTCAGTCACAAGCGGCGGTAGATCCAGAAGTTAGGCAGCGGTGCTTAAATGTTCTTCGTGAACTTGTCATGGATGAGTATTCGAAGGAGGGTGAAGGGTTCATTGGAATTGCGATGAAAGATGAAATTTTTGACGTTCCAAATGATCCAAAGGCACGCAAAGTAATTCGTGTAACAGAGGTACGGCAAAACACGCCAGCGCGCCGGGCGGGAATTCTAATGAACGACCTCATTGTTGGGTTTGATGGTGAAGTCTGGTATGATAAGGATGCGTTATTGCCATTTCGGGAAAAGATCCGTGCCATGAAACCGAATACTAAAATAGTTCTCAAAATTATCCGAGACGGGAAGGTGCTGGATTGTAATGTGACCTTGGCTCGGCGTCCGTTGCTGGCGGATATGCCTTTCCTCAATGGTCAGAATTTTGATCCTGACGCCGATGAGCGGGCGGCTAAAGAAGCATATTTTCGGCGTTGGCTGAGTCAGAAAAAGTTACAAAAGTAAACGGCTTTCAGTTTTAAAAAAATCGACATCGCCGAAAGTCGTGGCACTTTCACCATGTATCTACAATTCTGCCCCCATTAATTTTCATGATAAATTTATACTTTCGAAAAGTGGCCACTGCTGCTGCGTTTGTTGTGATTTCTTGTTCTACACGGGCACAACAAGCTGATTTTAATGAAGTTGGTAGGCAAATGGCCATCATGTTGCAGAATAGCCATTTTGCTCGGCTACCTTTCAATGCGGAACTCAGCCAGCGTTTTTTGGATGATTTTCTTAAGGATTTAGACTCCCAACGACTTTATTTTACCCAAGAGGATGTGGATGGGTTCAATGTCAAATATGGGGATCAGCTTCACACACTTTTGTTGAATGGAAATAGCATGCCTGTCGCGACCGAGATTTACCGGGCTTTTGAAAAACGGGTTGAGGAGCGTTTGGCATTAACAGAAAAATTACTGAAGGGGGCTGAATTCGACTTTTCTGAAAATGAGTCGGTAATGCTGAGTCGTAAGGAAGCGGCATGGCCAAAAAATGATAAGGAGGCTGCTGATTCGTGGCGTCTTCAGATTAAAGAAGCGGTCCTTGGGGAAACTTTACGACGTGAATTGCTGAAAAAACTATCGAAAGAGCAGGGTAAAGCCGATCCGGGAATTTCGGATCGAAGCCCAAAAGAGAAGGTATCACTCCGCTACAAACGATTCCTCAATAGTGTGAAAGATGTGGATGATGAAGAGATAGCCAATTATTTTCTTAGTTCCATCGCAAGGGCTTATGACCCGCATACGGATTACATGAGCTTTCGCGAAATGAATCGTTTCAAGGACGGAATGAAAAATGAATTGGTTGGAATTGGTGCGCTTCTGCAAGGCGAGGAAGACGGCGCTACAAAGATCATGGGGATCGTCGTAGGTGGGCCGGCAGATCGTGAAGGGACTCTCAGACTCAATGATCGGGTAGTCGCGGTGGACACTCTCAATACCGGTAAAGCCGAGGAAATGACTGACATTATGTTTATGAAAATCGATAAAGTCGTCGATTACATACGCGGGAAGGAGGGCTCCACGGTTGCGCTGAAAGTTGAGCCTGCTGGTGGTCCTCCTGGAGAGACAAAAATTGTCATCATTCAACGAGGTAAGGTAGAGATGAAGGATGAGCAGGCGAGCGGTGAATTGATAGAGATGAAATCGGATAGTGGTGCAAGTCGTCGTCTTGGCGTGATCACGCTACCGTCGTTTTATGCTGATTTCGAGGAGGGTAAGATTCGCTGTTCAGTTGATGTGGAAAGAATTCTAAAGCGCTTGACTGAGGAAAAAATTGACGGACTCATTTTAGATCTTCGAAACAACGGTGGTGGTTCGTTGGAAGAGGTCCGGCGGATGACTGGATTTTTCATAGATAGTGGACCGGTCGTGCAGGTGAAAAATACTTTGGGCCAAGTCCAAGTGAAGGATTCAGATGGCGACAAACCGATTTATACGGGGCCTATGGTCGTGATGACCGATAAGAGCAGTGCCTCAGCGAGTGAGATCCTTGCCGGGGCTCTCCAGGATTTTAACCGCGCGGTAATTGTTGGTGATTCATCGACGTTTGGAAAAGGAACTGTGCAGCAGCCGATGGACATCGGAAGAATGTTGCCTCTTTTCGCAGCACGCAACCGAGCTGGATTTTTGAAAGTGACGATCCAGAAATTTTATCGTCCATCCGGTTCATCCACTCAGATGGACGGAGTCGCTGCCAATGTGGCAATTCCGAGTTTGGCAGATGCTTTGGATATGGGCGAAGCATTTTTGGATCACCCGCTTCCACACGACCGTATCCGTCCTGCGGGCGACTTTAAACCTCTGGACGCGCAAGCGTTGTTCATTCCGCGTTTGAAAGAATTAAGTCAGGAACGACTGAATGAGAGTAAGGACTTTGCTTACTTGATTGAGGATGTGATGAAGGCAAAGGATCGTTTGAAAACCAATCGGCTGTCTCTAAATAAAGCGACTCGCGAAAAGGAGCTTGCGGAATCTGATGTGCTGCAGAAAAGCCGTAATGCGGAGCGCCGGGTGCGCTTCTCGAAAATGAGCGAGGAAGATAAAAAGAATATGAACTTCTTCAAGCTGACGCTTGAAGATCTCGAAAAAGATGCAGATTTAAAGCCTTACAATCCTGCTGCTGAAAACGAGTATATGCGTCGCGCCAAGGATGAGACAGCAGATTTGGACGAAACTCCGAAGTGGCCGACCGGAATTGATCCTGTGAAGCGCGAATCGATTTCGGTGCTCAAAGACTTGGTCGACACCACCGAGAACGCCCGGTTGGCAGGATTATTAAAAGGTACAGCCGAAATTCGTTAATGTCGGAAGTTGCAGAAAATCATAAAATCATCATCGAGAGGGTTTCGGCAGCTTGCCTGCGTGCGGGGCGAGATGTGAGGTCCGTAGAACTCATAGCGGTTTCCAAAACCTTTTCTGTGGGATCAGTGCGGGAAGCATTAGAGGCGGGGCAACTTCAATTCGGAGAAAGTAAAATTCAGGAAGCCGAGCCTAAGATCGCGGCTTTGCCGGGTTCGCTGCATTGGCATTTCATCGGTAGGGTGCAACGAAACAAGGTCCGAAAGATCCTCCAAAATTTTGAAATCATTCACGCGATTGATTCGTTAAGGCTTGCCTCTTACACCGATGAAATTGCGGGTGAGCTCGGTTTGTTTCCCCAAGTTTTCCTCCAGGTGAATGTCGATAAGGAAGCCTCGAAAGGTGGGTTTGAGCTCAACGAAATGCGGGCGGAAATGGAGAGTCTTTTGAAGTTGGGACGCTTGGAAATCATCGGCCTGATGTGTATTCCACCAGCTGGTCCAGATCCAGAATCCGCCCGGCCATGGTTTGCTTTACTCCGGGAAACGCGCGATGCGCTCGAGCGCGAGTTCGGAGTTTTACTTCCCGCGCTCAGTATGGGAATGAGCGGTGATTTCGAAGTGGCGATCGAAGAGGGATCCACGCACGTGAGGGTGGGATCTGCAATTTTTGGCAAACGCTCCTATCGGGTGGACGGGGAACTCGCATAAAAACAAAGATACTCATGACCATGACCTTAGTAAACGCCACGGTGATTGGAAACGAGCTTGCGCTGTCGTTTGCTGACGGGGTTGAAGTTTATCTAGCACTTTCGATGCTTCGTCGCGCATGTCCTTGTGCGGGTTGCCAAGGCGAGCCGGATGCTATGGGACGAGTGCTCCGGCCGATGGTGGAGCACGGTCCACGGGCCTTTGATTTGCAGAAGTTTGAAACGGTCGGTGGCTATGGTATTCAGTTATTCTGGGGCGATAGTCACTCTACGGGAATCTTCAGTTATTCGTATCTACAAAAACTCGCCAAACTGCCTCCGGCGTAGAATTTTGCTGCAGTGTTTTCCGCTCGAAATGACCTAACTTCGTTACCGTTTTTTACCGAAAAGGAGGTATTGGCGTTCAGCGTCGCGGGTTTCCGCACTGCGGCTGACTTGCTCGAGCATTTCCCCAAGCGCTACGAGGACCGCCGGCACTTTGATGCGTTTCCCAGTCAGCCGACACCTGCTGCGGTGTGTCTTCGCGGGATGGTGATAGATGCTGCTCTCAGGCATTTAGGATCGGATCGACGCTATTATGAAGTGATCGTGATGGATGGTTCCGGCGGCGTTTTCGGCTCAGGGAAAATCACCTGCCGATGGTTCAACATGCCTTACATTCAGAAGGTCATCGCTGCGGGGCAGGAGGTGAGTCTCTATGGAAAAGTAAAGGAGGCGAATGGTCGGCTTATTATAGATCATCCGGAATTTGAAATTCTGCGGGATGATGATTCAACTTCAATTCATCTCGAGCGGATCGTACCCATATACAAAAATATCTTAGGAATCGCCCAGCGCCGTTTGAGGGAAATAGTGCATATTTTATTGTTGCAAACTGATCCTGTAACACTGGCTGTTGGTCATGATGTAGCTGATTCATCAGTGAGAGCGGAGGCTTTTAGTAATGTGCATTTTCCAGAATCCTTGGAGCAAGCCAAGGAGGCACGGCGACGGTTTGCGTTCGAGGAGTTCTTCGTATTACAGCTCAATGTAGCGTGGCGGCAGTCTCGCTACAGCGAGCAAACTGGCCGAGTGCTGGGGAAGAGCACTTCATTTTTGAAGCAGTTTTACACGAGTCTGCCTTTCGATCTCACAGATGCGCAGAAGCGTTCGATTCGGGAAATCCTTGCAGATATGCGGAAAACTCGACCGATGAATCGTTTGTTACAAGGTGACGTGGGTTCCGGGAAAACATTTGTGGCGATGGCGGCCATACTGTTGGCAATCGGCTCGGGTTGCCAAGCAGCGTTGATGGCTCCCACGCAAATTCTGGCAGAACAACATTATCTAACGTTTCGACGTTGGCTGGAGCCTCTGGGTGTCCGCGTAGCCTTGAGGACCGGCAATCGCGATGAGAGCAATCATTTTGAAGCCGACTCTCAGATCATCATCGGCACGCACGCGTTGCTCTATGACTCAGTTTCCTTCAGGGATCTCGGGCTGATCGTGATTGATGAGCAGCACAAATTTGGCGTGGTGCAGCGGGCTTCGCTAATTTGTCAAGGGATGGTGCCGGACGTGCTTGTTATGACCGCAACTCCGATTCCACGGACATTGACGATGACGATTTACGGGGATCTGGATGTGTCGCTGTTAGACGAAAAGCCGCCGGGTCGAGGCAAGGTTATCACGGCTGTGCGGATCGCGGCGAAGCAAACGGATGTCACCAAGTTTGTAAAAAACCAGCTTGCGCAAGGCCGCCAAGCCTATCTCGTTTATCCGTTGGTGGAGGAGAGTGAGACGTTGAAGGCTGAGTCTGCGACCGAGGCGTTTGGGAAATGGAAGAAGCGCCTCAGTTCCCATGAGGTCGGATTGATCCATGGCAAACTGAGGCCTGAGGAAAAAGAAGCGGTGATGAGCCGGTTTCGTGAGGGTGAAATAGCGGCGCTGGTTTCCACCACGGTCATCGAAGTAGGCGTGGATGTGCCGAATGCAAACGTCATGATTCTTCATCATGCCGAGCGTTTTGGGTTGGCCCAGCTTCATCAACTTCGTGGGCGCATCGGCCGGGGTGAGCACAAGAGTTACTGTGTCTTACTCACTGACGGGAAAAATCCTGAGGCATTGGAAAAACTGCGGGTGCTAGAGCAGAGTTCCGATGGATTTGTAATTGCCGAGGCGGACCTCCGATTGCGTGGTCCCGGCGATGTGCTGGGGAAGGTGCAAAGCGGTCTGTCGGATCTTAAATTTACGGATTTTCTAGGTGATACACTTTTATTGCGGGAGGCACGGGCCTTGGCGGACCGCGTGCTTGCTGAGGATTCTCACTTGGATGGGATTCATCAGAAAATGCGAAGCTTGATCTATGCTCCTGACGAAAACACAAATTTACCGAGCACCGCGTGACGCGACGACTCAGACATTGAAGCGGAATTCGACGACGTCGCCGTCTTTCATGACATATTGCTTGCCTTCGATCCGGACTTTGCCTGCGACTTTGGCGGCACTCATGCTACCGGCGGCGACGAGATCGTCGTAATGGACGATTTCCGCAGCGATGAAACCACGTTCGAAATCGGTGTGAATCACCCCGGCCGCGGCGGGTGCTTTGTCACCGGAGATGATCGTCCACGCGCGAGTTTCTTGTACGCCGGTGGTGAGATAGGTGCGGAGGCCAAGAAGATGATAGACGCCACGAATGAGCGCCGAAACGCCGGAATCTGTTACTCCCATTTCCGTGAGAAATTCATTGGCTTCTTCGACTGGCATGTCGCTGAGTTCTTCCTCGATACGTGCGGAAATCACGACTGCTTCGGAGCCAGTGTGTTCGGTCGCAAATTTCCGGACGCGTGCGACTTGCGCGTGTGAGTCCGGGTTGGCGATCGCTCCGGCGAGCTCGTCTTCGGCGACGTTGCAGGCGTAGATGGTTTTTTTAGAGGACAGCAGGAAAAACTCTTTCACTATGGCTTTGTCATCCTCACTGAAATCGATGGTGAGTGCCGGATTTCCCTGGTCGAGATGTGGCATGATAATGTCGATAAGCTCGACTTCCTTTTTCGCTTCCTTGTCTCCGCCTTTGGCCTTTTTTTCGCGGGAATGACGGCGTTTTTCGAGCGACGCCATGTCGGCGAGAATCAACTCTGAGTTGATGATTTCGATGTCGCGGATGGGATCGACGGAGCCGAGTTCGTGGATGATGTCATCGTTTTCAAAACAGCGGACGACTTGAACGATGGCGTCGGTTTCTCGGATGTTGGCGAGGAATTGGTTGCCGAGACCGGCACCTTCGGAGGCGCCCTTCACCAGGCCGGCGATATCGACGAACTCAATGGCAGTGGGCACCAGCTTGTGAGAGCCGGAGATTTTGGAAAGCACGGCGAGCCGTGGGTCTGGCACGCTGACGATGCCGATGTTCGGATCGATCGTACAGAATGGATAATTGGCAGCCTCCGCCTTGCGGGTGCGGGTGACAGCATTGAAGAGTGTCGATTTACCGACATTGGGTAGTCCTACGATTCCGGCCTTGAGCATTGCAGGCGCAGGGTGGGGGAGAGTCGGGCGGGAGGACGAGAAAAAAGATTGGGTGCTGGATTTCGGCGATCGCTAAGAATGGATTTTAGCAGAAGAGGAGGTCAATTTCGGCCTAAATTGCGCGATAGCTACTCCCTATTTTGTGCTGAAGGATCGAATTCTTTGTGATCGATGACCCGGAGCGCAGCTAGCCGTTTAGAAGTTGCCTCGTTTGCGAGCAGGGGTGGATGCACCCGTTTGCTGCGAGGGTCACAGTAAAATATAAGCGATTTCTCTATCTGACGATGCGCCGAACGCGGCGTGCCAGTGAGGTTGTTGATTCAGTGATGTTTTACATGTATTCGTGCCTGTATCTTGGGAATTCAGATAGGTATGCCTAAATCACTTAAGCAGAGATTTCAGTGCATCATGGATGGGCACGGATTGGCGCTGGCGGTCGATGAAGAAAGATACTTCCTGATAGCCAGCATTTTCCAACAGCCCCAGCGCGGTGAGGTAGCCGTCGCCAACGCGCTCAGGTATGTGTGCGTCTGCACCGATGACGACGGGAATGCCGCGCTCGTGCATGAGGGCGAGCTGCGAGGGCGACGGATTCATTTCTGGTAGATTCTTTTGGACGCCGCTGGTGTTGAGTTCCATGGCCACACCGGTGGCTGCGATGCGATCAAGCGTGCGCTCAATGACCGTGCGTAGCCGCGCGAAATCCCAGTCCGCAGGTGACTCGTTTTTAATCAAGTCCGGATGGGCAAGGGTGTCGAAAAGACCGCTCTCCGCCGAGAGAGCAAGGTGCTCGAAATAGAGTTTCTGGTAAGCAAACACATCGCCCGTGTAGAAGCGTTTGCGGTAATCATCGACTTGATAGTGGACAGAGCCGAGCACGTGGCTGAGTGGCACGCGGGCGTGGAGTTTCTCCAGCCAAGGCTCTACTCCGGGATAAAAATCGCTTTCTAGTCCGAGCCGAACGTCCAGTCGGCCGGCGAAGGCATCGCGGGTAGCGGCAATCATGCCGACGTAGTCATCGAACTGTTCTGGAGCCATCCGTACGTTCGCGGAGAATCCGTCGGGCAGCGGGCAGTGGCAGGTGAAGGTGATGCCCTTGAAGCCGCGGGCGAGGGCGACGGCAGCGTATTCGTCTGGCTCGCCGAATGCGTGTTTACATAGCGGCGTGTGGCAGTGGGATTCGTAGAGCAGCGGAATGGTCGTCATTTTTCGGATTCCAGCATCACCCGGAAGCGTGGGAGAATTTTTTGATAGAGTGAGTTTTTTCCGCCGCGTGCGAGTTGCACGGCGACGAGCTCTGCGGGTGATTTTGGGTCCACCGGTGAGAGGGATGATGCTTTGTAAGCACCGGTTTCGAGCTGGCGCTGGACGTGGGACGCACCTGTTTTTTGTGTGATCCGGACTGTCGTGTTCCCAGCCCGGATGATGACGGACGACAGGGGAGGTGCGGTTGGATCTGCTTGAAGCAATACAGAAATGGCCACACCGCTGGTGGACTCAAGGCCAAAGTGCCCGCTGGCGGAGCTGTCTTTCCAGCCCGCTTGCACTGCGAGCCAGGCGAGCATTTGCAGTGCGGTGTTGCGGTGCTCGGGATGATAGGTGATCTCGACCGTGTCGATGTTCGGCAAGGCTTGTTGAGCCGCCGGGTCATCGAACAGGCTGGCGATGCCCACGCGGAATTGCCAAGAGCGCGTCCAAGCGTGGTCTTGGATGATCAAATCTGGATTGCTGGCGGAGGCGTCTTCGATCTTCGCGAAAGCCGCTGAGGGATTTTCCCATGAAGAGCTGTCGATGACGAGCCTGTCCATCACGCTGACGAGGCGCTCGGTGAGGATATCCGAAAGCTCGCCTTGCCACCAGAAAATGAGTGGTAGGTCGGAGTTAAGATGGGCGAAGACGGTGTTGCGGAAGCGCCCGGTGACGCGGCCGGTGAGGTGGAAGGCGATTTGCTCACAGCACACGGATTTTCGTCCGTCTGCCAAGTGGCAATGCGCGGTGATCCACGCACGGAGGCTTGGCAGCGGCTCATGGGGGTCGATGCCGACGAGGATCGCCCGACAGGCGTGCTCGCGGGTGAGCTCCCGGATGATCTCCGAATTCGCGATCAAGGCTCCGGGCTTCTCTGAATAGACGACCAGGTTCATCAAGGACGCATTGGTGCGTGCATCGTCCTGTTCCCAAAGTTTCCGCAGCTCGCGGTCGATGGCGGCGACAGGAACCTCGATTCCAAGCTCGGGGCAGACTTCGGGAATAGTGGCTAGGATAGTGCTCATATTAGCAAAGGTCTTTCTCAACCCCTTTGGCGATTTCAACTCGGTAAGATTCCATCATGGATCAAGCGTTGTTTCACTTCTTCCCAAGGGACAGTTTTTTCATGACGGCGTTTTTCGATCACTGCTGCGGAAAAATATCCTGCATCAGATCTTCACACTCCTTGATTGGAATTACAGCGGCGATTCCTGCCATGCTCCATGCACAAGCCTTCTCGAACAGGGACGCGCCGGCATCGAATTTCTCGAAAGGGGTCATGGCGCGGGCTTGGGCGGCGATGGATTGGTCCGTCATGGGCGGAAATTATTGCGGTGGGAGGCGTTCGGCAAGCTTGCGGGTGAAGCTGGGAGGATCGCGGCGATCGGTGATCGCCGCTACAGCCGCCGCCACTGGTTGCCGTCCTGCGCGAGCAGCTCGTCGGCCTCGCGTGGGCCCCATGAGCCAGCCACGAACTCGGCCATCGGCGGCGGGGTGGCGGACTGGTGCCAAGCGTGCTCGATGTGGTCGATGAATTTCCAGGCTTCCTCCACTTCGTCGCGGCGGGCGAAGAGGGTGGCATCTCCGGCGATGGCATCGAGCAGAAGTCGCTCATAGGCTTCCGGGCTGCCTTTACCGAAGCTGGTGGCGTAGTGGAAATCCATTTTCACCGGTTCTAGGCGTAAGCTGGTGCCGGGGATTTTAGAAACCATGCGGAGCGAGATTCCTTCGTCCGGCTGGATGCGGATGATGAGCACGTTCCCGCCGGGAACTCCGCCGGCGATGGCGTTGAAAAGGACGCACGGGGCATCCTTGAAATGCACGGAAATCTCGGTAGACTTCTTTGGTAAGCGTTTACCCATGCGGATGTAAAATGGCACGCCGCTCCACCGCCATGTGTCGATGAGTAGACGCACGGCCACGTAGGCTTCGGTGTCTGACTCGGGAGAAACACGGTCTTCCTCGCGGTAGCCGGGAACGGGATTCCCATCGATGTAGCCAGCGGTGTATTGACCCCGGACGACGTTTTTGGCGACTTTCTCAGGCGTGTCCCATTGCCGCAGTGAGCGGATGACTTTGACCTTTTCATCGCGCACCCCATCGGCGGATAGATCGGTCGGCGGCTCCATGGCGACCAGGCTGAGAAGCTGGAGTAGGTGGTTTTGCACCATGTCGCGCAGGGCACCGGACTTTTCATAATAACCGCCGCGGCCGCCTTCCATGCCCAGATTTTCCGAGCAGGTGATCTGGATATGGCTGATGTATTTGCTATTCCAGAGCGGCTCAAAAATCGAGTTGGCGAAGCGCAGAACCATGAGGTTTTGTGCTGTTTCCTTGCCGAGGTAATGGTCGATCCGATAGGTGTCGGCTTCTTGAAAGGTGTCGTTGACGACTTGGTTGAGGCGCTTGGCGGTGGCGAGGTCGGTGCCGAAGGGTTTCTCGACGATGACTCGGGACCAACAGCCGGGCTTGGCTTCGTTGAGGCCGACATTTTTGAGATTGATGAGAATTTCATCAAAAAACTCGGGGGCGGAGGCGACGTAGAAAAGACGGTTCCCCTTGCCACCGTGCTCCGCATCAATGGCGTCGAGCTTCGCCGCAAGGCTGCGGTAGCCTTCGACATCGGAGAATTCTGAGGTGTGGTAGGAGACAGTTTCGATGAAGCTCGCCCAGATCTTATCGTCATGGCCGGTGCGAGAAACTTTACGGTTGAGCTCTTCAAGTCCGCTGCGGAATTCTGCGGCAGATTTTTCCCGGCGGGCGAATCCGATGATTTTCACGCCGGTCGGTAGCTCGCCATCCACCGCGAGATTGTATAGCGCGGGGATGAGCTTACGGTGCGTGAGATCGCCGGTGGCACCGAAGATGACAATGCTACAAGGCTCGGCGCGCGAGCGGGAAACGAGGTCTTCGCGGAAGGGATTCATGGGGTAGAAGCTGGAATGCTGAGATGCTGAAAAACTGAAATTGGAACCTGGATGCGCGACGCGTTTTCAGCTTATCAGGTTTTCAGCATTTTAGCCTTTACCACGGGAGCGGGAAGTCGCGGTTGAAGGCGAAGACCCGTTCGCGGATGGCGTGGAGCTTCTCCAGATTCGTGTGGTCGGACAAGGCTTCGTGGATGAAATCGGCGACTTGCTGGGCATGAGTTTCCTTCATCCCGCGAGTGGTGATGGCAGGCGTGCCGATGCGGATACCGCTGGGTTTCATCGGGCTACCAGTGTCGAAGGGGATGCCGTTTTTGTTGACGGTGATGCCTGCTTCATCAAGTGCGTGCGAGGCTTCGGTGCCGTTGAGGCCCTTGTCGCGGAGATCGACGAGCATGACGTGATTGTCCGTGCCGCCGGAGCAGATGCGGAAACCGTGATGGGTGAGCCGCGCGGCGATGGCTTGCGCGTTTTTAATGATTTGTGCGGAGTATTCCTTGAACTCGGGCTTGAGTGCCTCGCCGAAGCAAATCGCCTTAGCGGCGATGACGTGCATGAGTGGGCCACCTTGGATGCCCGGGAAAACCTGCGAGTCGATTTTTTTCGCGAACTCTTCCTTGCACAGAATGATGCCGCCGCGCGGGCCGCGCAGGGACTTGTGGGTGGTGGAGGTGACGAAATCCGCGTGGGGAAACGGGCTCGGATGCAGCCCAGCGGCGACGAGGCCGGCGATGTGCGCCATGTCCACAAACAGATAGGCACCGACCTCGCGGGCGAGCTTGCCCATGCGCTC
>JANMYL010000029.1:0-11713 GCA_031382045.1 Akkermansiaceae bacterium
TAAAAACGAACGCCGAATAACCATGACCGGCGGATTCCACAGAACAGGCAGGCGGCTCGCAGTTTCCTGCGCGGGCGTGCTGCTGACGACCTGCTACCATCCGCCCCACAAACGGACGCCAGACTGGGACCTCGCGCCCGGCGAGGAACGCTCCGACCGCATGACGGCGCAGCAACTCCGCGCACTGGCCGTGCCGGAAAGCCCCGACTCATTTTCCCCGGATGCGGGTGTGAAAATCGAGCGCGAGCCCGCGTTGCCGGTTTTCGAAATCGAGTCGGAAACGACGGTAACCGAGGATGCTCCGCTGCCGCCCACCGAGTTTAACCCCGACCCGGGGATGGGCGCGACAAAGGCAAGTGCTATGATCCCTTCCGTCGCCGCAGACGAACCGGCGGGATTCGGGCGTTTTTTCAAGGATGATCTCGGCCTGGGTGACGACCGCTTCTTCCGGCGGGACGCAGGGGTGCCCAAGGAGTTTCCCAAGTTCACTGCGGACATTCGCGAAGACATGACCCTGCCACGGAGCAGAGTGACGCGCAGTCGGGTGGACGTCGAAATGGTCCAAGGCGATGAGGATCTCTACAAACCCGACATCCCCGGTGAGCTGCTGCTGCCGAGGAAAGGCGTGCGCTACGAGGGGCGCATCTACGAGCACTGGCACGCGGGCCACCACGACCACGTCGAGTATCCCGACCACACCACTCCCGTCGAAAACCGCTATCTCGTCCCGACCGGCGTGTGGGATCGATACGAGGATCCCAAACTTGCCGAAACGCCCTATGAGCAGGCGACTCCGTATCTCTGGCACCCTTATTACCAGAGCAAGTTGAAGGGGGATATTCCGGTGCATGGTCAGGACATTTTCGCCTCGGTGACGTTTCAGAACATCATTGACCTTGAGGTGCACGAAATTCCGGTTCCATCCGGTGTCAGCACTGCGCGGCCCTTCGACTCAGAGTTTTACGGGCGCGGTGATCAGGAGGTTGTCATCACGAACACCAGTTTGACGCTCGATATTTTCAAAGGGGAAACCTCGTTCAAACCGGTGGAGTGGCTCTTCCGCATCCAGCCAGTTTTTAACACAAACTATATTTCTGGTTATGAAACGACCGTCATCTCGCCCGACCCGCGCGGACCCGGGAGTTCGACTCGCCCACGGCCAGGCTTCTCCTTTGGGGGAAATCCGGGAAACGTGAACCCCGGCGACATCGACATTTTTCTAGATCCCCTGCTCTTCCCTGCCGACACCGACTTCCACCGCACGAATGCGACCGACCGCTTCGATGACCACATCGCACTGCAGCAGTTTTTCTTCGAGTCGCACCTGCTGGACCTTTCGGAAAACTACGACTTCGCCGCGATGCGGGTCGGCACGCAGATCTTCAACGTAGATTTCCGCGGCCACGTGTTTTTCGATTCGAATTGGGGATACCGCATGTTCGGCAATCTCGCTAAAAATCGCCTGCAATACAACCTCGCGCTATTCGATCTTTTCGAAAAGGAATCCTTCTCCGAGCTCAATACCTGGGATGACCGCGACCAAAACGTGTTCGTCGCCAACTTGTATTGCCAAGATTTCCTCTTCGACGGCTACACCGGCCAACTGAGTTTCCTCGCTAACCACGACCATGGCGGCGACCGCCTGACCTACGACAGCGCTGGAAATATCGTCCGCCCCGCTCCCATCGGCACCATCGCCCCGCACGAACTCGAAGCCTACTACATCGGCTGGAACGGCGAGGGCCACATCGGCCGTGCGAACATCAGCCACTCGCTCTATCATGTCTTCGGCGAGGACGAACTCAACGGCATCGCCGGCCGCTCGGTGGACATCAGCGCGTGGATGGCGGCGCTTGAACTGTCCGTGGACACCGACTGGATGCGACACAAGTTCACGCTCTTCTGCGGCTCTGGCGACGACGACGCCACCGACGACACCGCGACGGGCTGGGACGCCATCGTGGACAACCCGAACTTCATCGGCGGCCCTTTCAGTTATTGGCAAAGGCAGGGCATGAATCTCGGCGGCACAGCCGTCGCACTCAAGCAGCGCCTGAGCCTGATCCCCGACCTCAGCTCCAACAAATTCCTCGGTCAGTCGAGCTTCGTGAACCCTGGCATCTTCATCGCCGGCGTCGGCGAGGAGTGGGAAATCACCCCCAAAACGCGGCTATTCGCGAACTTGAATTACCTGCTGTTCATGGAAACCGACGCGATCTCCACCGCGCTCGTCACCGATGAGATCGACCGGGAAATCGGCTGGGACCTCAGCTTCGGAGTGGAATACAGGCCATTACTCACGGACAACATCCGCCTCTCCGCCGGTCTCGGAATGCTGCTCCCCGGCGCGGGATTCAAGGACATCTACCGCGTTTCCTCGCCCGGTGTCGCAGGCTTCACGTCATCCGCCGCCCAGGATGTGCCAGATGTCCTTTACAGCGGATTTCTCTCAGCAAACATGACCTTCTAACGATGAGCGGATTCAAAAAATATTTACGGATCACCCTCGCGTTGGTTGCCTGCGCCGCGGCCATGCCCGCGCACTCCCAAGATCCGCCCGCTCCAGCAGGTCTTTTCGGGCCGCCCATCGCCGTGCAGGAATCACCCAAACCGGACGTCGCGATCCCGAAACCCAACAAAATCGATCAATCCGTCGCGACGATGACAGCGAAAAGCAAAGGCTGCATCGAGTGCCATGAAAACGCGCACGACCCACACGGCAGCGAGTTCGTCCGCCTCGGCTGCACCGACTGCCACGGCGGGAATCCCACCTCCAGCCTCACCATGCGTCAAGCGCACCCCGCGCCACGCAACCCGTTGTTTTTTGAAAGCTCCGCGAACCCAAGCGACAGCACCGTCCTGCTCAACCACGAGTCGCCCGAGTTCATCAAGTTCGTGAACCCCGGCGACCTCCGCGTGGCCAAGGAAACCTGCGGCACATGCCACGCCGAGTCCGTCGATCACGTGAACCACAGCATGATGCGTCACGGCGCGATGCTCTGGGGCGCAGCAGCTTACAACAACGGCGCGTATCCCACGAAGGACTCCATTTTCGGCCAAGCCTACGGCGCGAACGGCGTGCCGCTCGCCCTACAAAGCCCGGTCAAGGTCACGCCGGAAATGCAGAAAAAAATGGGGATCGTGCAGGCCATCTTCCCGCTGCCACGCTTCAACATCACGCAGCCCGGCAACCTGTTCCGCATTTTTGAAAAAGGCGGCACCCGCCTCGCAGAAATCGGCAACCCCGATCCCTTCGAGCCACCCGGCAGGCCATTCCGCCGCCTCGGCGAGCGCGGCCTCGGCACCTTCTCGCGGGTCGATCCCGTCATCATCGGCGCCCACAAGACCCGCCTCCACGATCCACTGCTCGACTTCTTCGGCTCGAACGACCGCCCCGGCGATTACCGCTCCAGCGGCTGCACCGCCTGCCACGTCGTTTACGCCAATGACCGCTCACCCTCGAACTCCGGTTGGTATAGCGCCTTCGGCAACCAAGGGCTTTCCTTCAACCCAGATCCGATGATCTCCAAGAAAGAAAAGGGCCACCCGATCGCCCACAAGTTCACCCGCAGCATCCCGTCGAGCCAGTGCATGACGTGCCACATGCACCAGGGGAATCTCTTCGTAAATCCTTACCTCGGATACATCTGGTGGGATCAGGAATCCGATGCCGAGTTCATGTATCCTAAAAAGCAAAAGAACCCCACCGATGAGGAGATGGTGGAATCCCTGCGCCGCAACCCCGAGGCCGCCGCCGCCCGCGGACTCTGGGGCGATGTGAATTTTCTCGAAAAATCTGCCGAGCTCAACCCCAAGCTCAAAAACACCCAGTTCGCCGATTACCACGGCCACGGCTGGATGTTCCGCGCCGTTTTCAAAAAAGACCGCGAAGGAAGCCTACTCACGCTCAAAGGCGACAAGATCGATCACGCCGACAAGGACAAGTTCAAAAAGGCCGTCCACCTCAAGGACGTCCACCTCGCGCTCGGCATGCAGTGCGTGGATTGCCATTTCCTCAACGACACGCACGGCAACGGCCTACTCTATGTCGAGCCCCGCGCCGCCACTGCAATCATGTGCGTGGATTGCCACGGCACCGTCAGCGCCCGCACCACGCTCCTCACCTCCGGCAAGGGCGGCACGCTCTCGAAGGATGGCAAGGTGAAACCCATAGACCTCCGCGAAAGCAACACTCCCTTCGGCCCGCGCTTCACATGGAGCGCGGACGGCAAGAGCCTGATCCAGCAATCCTCGATGGATGCCAATCTCAAATGGGACATCCCGCAGACGCTCGATACCGTCGATCCAAAATCCGAGCACTACAACATCATGAGCGCCTACGCGAAAACGCTGAAACGCGACGGCAAGACATGGGGCGCAGTGCCGGACGACAAGAAATCCTGCGCGAAGCAACTCGCCCACAGCGACGAGGTGATGGACTGCCAGACCTGCCACACCTCCTGGGCGACAAGCTGCTTCGGCTGCCATATCCCGATGGAGGCGAACGTGAAGATGGCCGCAAACAAGTTTGAAGGCGCCACCACACGGAACTTCAGCTCCTACAACCCACAGGTCGTTCGCGACGACGTATTCATGCTCGGCAAGGACAGCACCGCGAAGGACAACCGCCTCGCCGTGCTCCGCTCGTCGAGCGCCATGGTCGTCGGCTCGCAGGGCGCAAACCGCGAGTGGCTCTACACCCAGCAGCAGACAGTCTCCGCCGAGGGCTACTCCGGCCAAGCATTCAACCCGCACTTCCCACACACCACCAGCGGAGTCGGCACCACCAAGAACTGCACGGACTGCCACCTTTCAGAAGACAACGACAACAACGCGATCATGACCCAGCTCCTCGGCTTCGGCACAGGCACGGTCAACTTTTTCGGAAGATTCGCCTACGTCGGCACGGCGGATCACGGCCTCAATGCGGTGGTGTGGACGGAGCGCACGGAGCCACAAGCAGCGATAGGCAGCCACCTGCACCGATACGCCTACCCGGATTTCTACCAGCAGCACCTTTCGAATAACTCGATCCTAAAAACCGCCCACCATCACCACGCCATGGGCGCAGCCCTCGATCTCCAACTGCGCGGCGAGTATCTCTACGCCGCCCTCGGGGAAAATGGCTTCGGCGTCTTCGATGTCGCAAACGTGGACAACAAAAATTTCTCCGAGCGCATCGTGACCACGCCCGTCTCCGCGCTGGGCCAGAAAACCTTCATCAAATCCGCCCACGCCACCTCGATCACGCTGCCCAGCACGCTGATCAATGATCCCAAACGCAAGCGCCTTCCCGCGAACGAAGAGCGCCCCATCGCGGATTACCACGGCTACGCCTTCGTGACAGATCTTGAGGAAGGCCTGATCGTCGCCGATGTCGCAACCTTGCTCGATGGCAACCCGGCGAACAATTTCATCCGCAAAGCCGCGTCCTTCAATCCGGGCGGTGCCTTGGACGGCGCTCGCCACTCGTGGATGGCCGGGCAATGGCTCTACATCACCACCGCACGCGGCCTGGCGGTGGTCGATGTCCTGAACCCAGAGAAACCGCTGATGGCCGGCGGCTACTCCGGCTCCTTCCTGCGCGATGCCCGCCAATCCACCGTGCAATGGCACTACTGCTTCGTCACCGACGCGGATGGCTTAAAAGTTTTCGACATTTCCAACCCCGCGAAACCGCAGCCGATCGAGGGCGCTTCCATCTCTCTGGCTGAAGCAAACGGCCTCTACGCAGCACGCACTTATTTATACGTCGCTAACGGCGCGCAGGGACTCGCGATTATCGACATCAAGAATCCCGAAAAACCTCGTAAGCTCTCAGATTTCACCGCCGGTGGAATCATCAACGACGCCCGCGACGTGCAGATCGGCTCGATCAGCGCCTCGATGTATGCGCATATCGCAGACGGCCGCAACGGCCTGCGCATCGTGCAGCTAATCTCGCCGGAAAACGTCCCCGGCCACATGGGTTTCTCCCCCAAGCCGGAGCCTAAGTTGATCGCGACTTACCCGACCAAGGGCCCGGCCGTCACCGTGTCCCGCGGCCTCGACCGCGACCGCGTGGTGGACGAAAGCGGCAATCAGACCGTGGTCTTCGGACGGCGCGGCTCGCGCCCATTCAACCTTGAAGAAATGGCGGACTTTTACCGCAAGCCAAGCGGCGAGTCCTACCGCGTCTCCGATGTGAAGCACGGCGAAAATGGCGCGCTCGTCGATGTTCACAAACGCACGCTCGCGCCCACCGAAGATTTCGCCGTCCCAGCCTCTGCGGGGGCCGACGAACCTTCCGCGCCCACCGGCCGTTTGAGGAAAAAAAGAGCCCCCAAGGAAATCGGACGATGAAAGCCTATTTGATCCTATCGTTTTTGCTGCTTCCCGGCTCCTCGCTTTTGGACGCAGAGGCCATCGCTCCCGTCTCGGGTGCCAGCGGCGAGGCAGGCCATCAGGATGGCACCGGCAGTGGCGCACGCTTCAACGACCCGATGGGCCTCGCCCGCGACACCCAAGGCAACCTATACATCTGCGACGCCCGTAACCACGTGATCCGCAAGGTCGCGCCGGGCGGTATCGTCACCACCCTAGCCGGCCGACCCGGCGAGTCAGGAGCACTGAACGGCCTTGGCTCCGCGGCGCGTTTCCATTTCCCAGCAGACATCGCCATCGCCCCCGACGGCACGCTCTACGTGGCAGACAGCGGAAACCACTGCATCCGTGCCATCGCCGCGAATGGCACGGTCACCACCCTCGCTGGCAATCTCGGCAGTGCGGATGATATTATTGTCAACTATGGCGAAGCTTTCACCTCCGTCGCCGCCCAACTCGATGGCACCGGCTCCGCTGCCCGTTTCAACGGCCCAAGCGGCATCGCCTACGCACCCGCCGGATTTCTCTATGTCTGCGACACCGGCAACCAAACTATCCGGAAAATCAACCTCAACGGCAGCGTGACCACCCTCGCGGGCAAGGCGGGTGAGTGGGGCACCACCGATGGCACCGGCACGAGCGCACGCTTCTCCTCGCCCATGGGAATTTGCATCGGAGCGACTGGCGACCTCTACATCGCCGACTCCATGAACCACACGATCCGCCGTATAACTCCCCAAGCAGTCGTTTCCACCTACGCGGGAAACTCGCTCGAGGCCGCCTGTAAATCCGGCCCGCGCCTCCAAGCACGTTTCTGCGAACCCACCGACATCGCCCCGCACCCCGATGGCGGCTTCATCATCTGCGAATCCTTCGGAAATGCCCTCTTCCGCCTCGCTGCCGACGGCAATGTCTCGCTCTTCGCAGACCACACGCTTTCGCATCCAAACTCCGCCGTCTGCGACGCAATCGGCAACGTTTACGTGGCGGACACATTTAACCAAGAGGTGCGCCTCATCATCGAGAAATTCAGATCATCCATCGAGCGAATCGGTGGCACCAACCAGCTCACGATCACTTGGGACAGCATCCCCGGCCGCACCTACCAACTCCAAATCCTCGTCAACCAAGCTTGGATCAACGCACCCCCGGCCCCCGTCCTTGCGACTGGCGAGGAAACTTCCTTCACCTTCCCGATGCCGCAGGAAAAATCAGGTATCTACCGCATCATGCTGCTCGGATTCTGAGCCCGTAATCGGGCAATCCATCGTTTACATCCGAAACGCATCCATTATGGTGTTTTTATGAATGGTTCCACCATTACTCTTAAAAATGTCCCAGAAAAACTCCACCTGGCGCTGAAGAATCAGGCAAAAAGGCACAAGCGCTCCCTCAATATGGAGGCAATTCAGTGCTTGGAACACGCATTAACCTCCGCAGGAGAACAACGCGGTTCATTGAGAAACCCGCCGCCATTCGCGAAGGTCGGAAAAATCCTCAAGCCCCTCGAAAACCGCGCCGACCGGCAAGATGATCTGATGGAGCGCGAATCATGATCGGCCTCGACACCAGCGTTCTTGTCGCCGCCGCCATTGACGGGCATCCACTTCACAATGAAGTCTGGAAGTGGCTCCGTGAAGCTCTGGACGCAGGCGAAACCTTCGGCATCACCTGCGGAATTTTGGCAGAGTTTATCCATGTCGTCACCGATCCTCGACGGTTCGAAAAACCCCTATCTGTCGAGGAAGCACTCGAGTGGGCGCATTATTGGGGCGACGTGAAGGAGATGGTCCTGCTTCATCCCGATGATTCAGTGAGCGACCAATGGCTCGCCTGGCTCGCGGAGCACCGGCTCGGAAGAAAACGCCTTCTCGACACACTGATCGCTGCGACGTGGAGGGAGTCCGGCATTACCGAAATCTGCACATTGAATCCCGCAGATTTCACCATCTTTGGAACTTTCCAAATAACCCATCTCAAAATGCCAAGTCGATAGGCGACTTTTTCAATCCTCAGAAACTTGACGAAGCCCGCGGAAATTTCGCGTACGGGAGGCGAGCACTTTCGTAAACGAAGTTATCGGCGCGGCTGGTCTGTGGTGCCAAAAAGTTCTTCGCGCCACTCGCACCGACGATGTCATCCTGCTCGATGCCGTCGCCGGAAACGCCGATCGCACCGATGAGGACGCCGTTGCGATAGAGCGGGAAGCCACCGGGGAAAATCGTTATTCCATTGGGCACGTTCAGGTTGATCGGGGCGGCTGGAACCGTGCCGCCGCTCAACGAGAACTGCCCCTGCCAACCGAAAAACGGGCCGGGTGGGTTGTCGCCGATCCCTGGCGGATAGATGTCTTGGGATAGAAAACCGACCGAGCGCGAGGAAAGCGCCCGTGGCGTGCCACGTTCCAGACCGCGCGAGTAGAACAGCGCCGTCCTCGCCTTCTGCACCGCCACGTCCCAACTAAAAATCGTCGCGTCCGGCGTGCGATAGGTGCCGAGCACGACTGGCTCCACGCCGCTCGCCGCAGGATTATTCACCACGGAAATCCAGACTTGGGTGATCTGCCCGCGCGGCAAGCGGATCCCAGCGCGAGTGATCTGCGAGCGTTCCGCCGCCAGCCTCAGGATGCTTTCCACCTCCGCAGCACTGAGTCGCGCGGCTCCAGCGATCGCTCCCGGCAGAGGATCGGCGCGGATCGCGGAGCGGAGCTCCCCGGGGACGCCGCCGGCTCCAGTCAGACCAAATGGGTCCGGATACACCACGGCAGGTGGCGAGGCCTTGGGCGAGTAATTCACCGAGCCATCGTCCGCCGAGGCAGGCACGCCATCGATGTCGGAGAAACTCACCGCTTGCCCATTCGCCGCGAGAAATGCAGCGGGATTCGCCACGGTGGCGTTAGAACCGCTACCGACCGCATAAGCCAGGCGCACCCCGTCGATGGCGACGTTGTTGCCGCCCAAAACCGGAGCAGGTCGGAAGCCCGCCTGCCCGCCCAGCGCGATGCGCTCATTGATGTTCGGTTGGAAAAAGATGTCGGAATTTGCTACGGGCGCATCCGAGAAACCCACCACGCCGATGCCCCCGACCAGCACGCCGTTTTTGAAAAGCGGCACTCCACCGGGGCTGGCAGCGGCGGCGGGCAAGGTGAGCAACGAAGTGAACGGTACGCTGCGAAACGCATCCGCCGGCGTCGCGCTGCCAAGCCCATTCACGGGTGGCAATGGAAAGGTGCCCGCAACCGAAGGTGCTTTGAATTTGTTCGTATCCGAAAATGCCATGCTCGAAAAATTCACCCCAACCAGCGGGCCGTTCGGGCGATTTTCCACGGCGGGCGGGAAATGGTTCTGCACGATGAATGCCGCCGTGCGCGAAGTGAAGGCGTGCTGGTCACTGCTGAGGAATCCCGCCGCTCCCGCTTTCGAAACCACATCCGCGACGATGGAGGGCGTCGGATTCGGTGCCGCCGCGCCATTCACATCCCACACCGCCAGCACATGCCCCTCGCGGTCGGTGACCGCGATCACCCGGTTATCCGCCGGCGAGATGACCTGCGCCTCCTGCACCGCCTGCGCTAAAACTTGGCGCACATCCCCGATCTCCATCCGCTGCGCGAGCAACGGCGAAACCGCAGCGAGAAATAACAGGGGAAGCCGCCAATCCATAACCGATGCCGTTATCCCCAAACCGCGCCGGGATGACAAGGGAATAGCAGGGGTTTGACAAAGCCATGCCTCACATCTTGTTCTCGACGCATCCCCCTTTGCGGGCGACATTTTCGGCGAAATTGCGCCATGCCACGACATTCCTTTTGCGCCCTGTTATTTTGCCTCGCGATCTGTTCCTGCAAGAACGAGAAGATCCACACCTACCGCGTGGCCGTCGAGCCGGAGGCCAAAGCTCCGGCGAAACAAGACACTGGAGAGCACGATCATGCAGCCCATTCCGTGACGTGGCGCGCCTTGCCGGGCTGGAAAGAAGAAGAGGCAGGCAAGTTCCTCACCGCCGCCTACACGGTGCCGGAGCTCGGGCGTTTGACGGTTTCCAAACTCGGCGGCGATGGCGGGGGGCTCGCTGCGAACGTCAACCGTTGGCGCGGACAAGTGGGGATGCAGTCGCTGCCTCCCGACCAACTCCGCAGCCAGCCGATGCCCGTGACAGGCAGCACTCACGAGATGCTGCTCTTCAATCTCAACCCCGACGACGCGCCTGCCGACGCCGAAAGCATCTTCGCCGCCGTGCTGCCGCTCGGGTCGGAGACATGGTATTTCAAACTCACCGGTCCGTCAGCCAAGCTGCGTGAAAGCGGCGGCGAGGTATTGATCGCCTTCCTCTCGGAGGTCCGCATCGCCGGTGGGCAAGTTGCGGCGGCTCCACCTTCCACGCCCACCGCGCTCACCGCGCTTAAAATTAACGTCACCGCTCCGGAGGGCTGGGAGGCGAGTAAAGGCAGTTCCATGCGCGCCGCCAGCTACGCGATTGGAGGCGATAGCGAGGGCAGCGCGCCCGCCGATGTCTCAGTGATTCCGCTGCCCGGCGATTCCGGCAGCGTGCTGGAAAACGTCAACCGCTGGCGTGGCCAAGTTCAGCTCCCTCCTCTCGCCGCCGCCGATGATCCCGCACTCGGCGCGGAAATGGACGGCGCAGCTGGCAAACTATTCGTGACCCACATGGTCAGCGCGGAGGCAGTGCTCGACGGGAAAAAAGCTGCGATCTCCACCGCCATCCTCAAGGTAGATGGCGTCACCTGGTTTTTCAAAATCACCGGTGAGGCCTCGCTGGTGGAGGCCAACCGTGAGAAATTTGAGAACTTCGTTCGCACCGCTGCTTTCCCATGATACTCCGAACAGCCGGAAAGATCCTGAGTTCCTTGCGCTTAACCGTCACGCTGTTAGGGCTCTCGATGCTGTTAATTTTTGTCGGCACGGTCTCCCAAGTCACTCTCGGCATCCACGAGGTTGTGGAACTTTTTTTCCGCTCGTGGATCGCGTGGTGGGATGTGATGCCCGGGGAAAAGGTGATTAACATTCCACTGCCCGGCGGTTCTTTGCTCGGCTGCCTCCTCATCGTCAACCTCCTCGCTGCGCACGCCGCACGCTTCAAACTCCGCTGGAACAAAGCGGGCATGATCCTCATCCACGCCGGTATTCTGCTAATGCTCATCGGCGAATTATTCACCGGCTTCCTCGGCAAGGAGGCGCAAATGACCATCAATGAAGGCCAGACGATC
This sequence comes from Akkermansiaceae bacterium, assembly GCA_031382045.1. Lineage (GTDB taxonomy): Bacteria > Verrucomicrobiota > Verrucomicrobiia > Verrucomicrobiales > Akkermansiaceae > Luteolibacter. The sequence goes on from JANMYL010000029.1 coordinate 11,591, forward strand.
AACTACTCCACCCTCCCCCGCGAGGTGGAACTGGTCGTGATCGAGCACTCCGCAGATGACATGGAAACCGTGCACGCCATCCCACAAAGCCGCCTCAAGAACAGCGCGGCATTCCCCTTCCCC
>JANMYL010000067.1:0-3258 GCA_031382045.1 Akkermansiaceae bacterium
GCTGCCAAGTATTCTCAAAGCTGTCGAGAAACTCGCTCCGAGCAACGAAATGTTCGGCGACACCATTCGCCTCGCCGGCCTCGACCTGCTCTCGCGCTTGCAAATCCGCGAAGGCATGGCGCTATGCGTCTCCGTGATGGAACCTAACCGCTGGGGCGAGAAGAAGCGCTACAAGGACTGCCTCACCTACCTCTGCCGCTACGGGACCAACGCAAAATCGCTACTGCCTAAATTGCAGGAAATTCGCACCTATTTCGTGACCGTGGCAAAAATCCCCGCCGAGCATCTCACTGTGTTCGACAAACTCCTGGCCGACATCGAATCCAGCACCGCCACGCCGAAGCTAGTGAGCATCGCGGAATTTAAGACACGGCCCACCACCACTATCATAAAGTGACAAATGAATAATCAGCGCTTCATTCCGCGACTGCATTCGACTTGAAATTGACCCGCTGCGATCACTGGCCTACATCGCCACTAGAATTTTTTCACCATGGAACCTACCACCACAGCATACGGAACTTGGAGCGGCGGACGCTTCATGCACTTTGGCGAAACCCTTTCCGAAGAGCGCTTCATCGGCTGCATCGAGACCGCTTACGAATCCGGCACCCGCACCTTCGTCACCTCCGACGTCTATGGAAACGGCAAAGCTGATGAGTTGCTGGGCCGTGCTTTAAAAGGCATCGATCGCTCCACATACAGTTTGGTTGGCATGATCGGGCACGATTTTTACGAGGGTCAGCGCAATGGCAGCCAAGGTTACCCGCGCTTCACCTCCCCCGAGCTGCGCGGCCCGGCAGGCTACGCAGACTTCATCAACATGGCCTGCACCAAAGAGCTCGAGCGCTGCGGTGCCGACAAGTTTGACCTGCTCATGCTCCACAATCCCGACGAGCTCGGCTACACCAGCGAGCCGCTCTGGCAAGCGCTCGAAGGCGCGAAAACCTCTGGCCTCACCGACCGCCTTGGCATCGCCCCCGGACCAGCCAACGGTTTCTCACTCGACTTAATTTACTGTCTCGAAAAATTCGGACCACTCATCGACTGGTCAATGCTCATTCTCAATCCCTTGGAGCCATGGCCCGTTGGCCTCACTCTGCCGGTCTGCGAGAAACATAGTGTCAAAGTGATGACTCGCGTTGTAGATTACGGCGGTGTTTTCCATGACGATGTAGGCGGGCCAGAGCACAGCTTCAAGCCCGGCGACCACCGCACTTATAGGCCGGAAGGCTGGGTTCAGCACGGCATGGAAAAAGCCAATCGCATGCGTCCACTCGCTGAGAAATACGGCCTCAGTATGCTGGAATTCGCATGTGTCTGGAATCTGAGTCATCTCGCAGTGCAGAGCGTCGTGCCCACTTTCATCCAAGAAGCGGGCGATGGCGCGCGCCTCATCGAGGACAAGATCCGCGAGTTTGCCAAGCTGCCGGACGTGCGCTTCACCACCGCAGAAGTCGATTCTATCCGCCAGATAGGCGATAACACCGGCTGCATGACCTTGAAAGGTGCCAGTAAACGCCACGCCACCAGCGAGCGGCCCGACGAGTGGCCGATGCGCGAGGATCTGTTGGAACTCGCCGAGCGCCACGGCCTCGGCACCGAGTGGTAAGGAGAGCAGTCATTGCGAAAACGCCCACTCTTACCCAACTCAATTGGGGTATTTGCTGAGTTTTGATACTCTCACGCTTGAGAATTTGTGATAACAACGTCACTTATGATTTTGAGACGACACACACTTTCCCCGTTGTTGAGCATCTAAACTCGTCAGAGATCAGCCCAAATCACAGAGCTGCCCCGTAAAAAGCCGAAAGCTTGAGGCAATCGACAACAGCCCTAAGAAGCGCTTCCGCGGATGGGCCGAGCGCACTGGCCTGACCCATTCTCCTGCCCAACAGAACGCCGTCAGCCGTCGCCGTCGCAATCAGCGTAATTTCGTGCTCTAGCGGTCGAAACTTCCGACAATCGTTCAATTTTGCCTGATCGATGAATTCGTAAATTTTCCGCGCCGTATGGAAGCGGAGGTCGCCCCCACCGGAGGCGGATCAGCTCACTTCGGTGACAGTCAGCACGGGCATGTCCAAAGATTCGCCAGCCCGCATGCCCGATAGCTTCCGATAAAGCGCGCTTTCCGGTGTGAGCAGGGTGATTTCCCGGCCATCGTGTGAAATGACCATGCCACCAGACGCGGGCACCAGTAAGAAATACATGGTCTCGCCATTCAAATCCGCCTCGACCAAAGCACCCGCATCGATCTCTGCATCCATCTCGAAATCCAGCAACGACAGAGTTTCGAAAATCCGCACGGATTCGACGAGCTCATCAACTTGGCGGGCTTGGCCAGCGGCAAGATACGAGGCTTCCAAGCTGCGGGTGTCGTATTTTCCCTCCGCCTTGCTGCCGGGATCGGTGGCGGCGGCGTGAGCTTCGCAAGCCGCCTTGGAAAGCCGATTCAGATGGGTCCGGAGTTCGGCGCGGATGTGTGCGAGCAACTGGGATTTCATCAGGGGACAGGCAGCGTTGCGCAGATCCGAGGTCATTGCCAAGCACGCTTCATGCAAACTTCGAATGTTTCCTCGAGAAGCAGGACCCGGTGGTTCCTCGCGAGTTTTAAAAATGAATTCTTGCCAATCGGCTTCAGCCCGGTCTATCCACATATCGATCGAACGGCGAAAGTTTGTTTTATCGCTCTTTATTCAGTTCGTGACGCCATGACCGGAGAAAGTGTTGAATTATTATGGCGTCATTAGAATTGAATCAAATGGATATCTACGTGGGCAACTTGCCCTACACCGCTACTGAAGGAGACGTTTCTGGCCTCTTCGCCGCTTTTGGACCTGTTGAACGGGTCAAAATCATCACCGACCGTGAAACCGGGCAATCCAAGGGATTTGCTTTCGTGACCCTCGGTGATCAATCCCAGTTGAATGCAGCCATCGAGGCTCTCAACGATTACGACTACAACGGTCGTGCTCTCCGCGTGAATGCATCCGAACCGAAAGAATCTCGTCCAAGCGGCGGTGGCGGCGGCGGTTATGGCGGCGGCGGCGGTGGTGGTGGCTACGGCGGTGGCGGCGGCGGCGGTGATCGTCGTGGCGGCGGCGGTGGCGGTGGTGGCTACAAAGGCGGCGGTGGCGGCGGCGGTGATCGCCGTGGCGGCGGCGGCGGTGGTGGCGGCGGCGGTCGCTGGTAATCCGGCGTTTCCCACATAACGTTTTTCAAAAGCGCCCGGACCTCTTCACAGGGGACCGGGCGTTT
>JANMYL010000135.1:0-10840 GCA_031382045.1 Akkermansiaceae bacterium
AATTCAGTCGCCGTGTGGAATTCAGGGACGATGTAATGATAGTTGGTGTCGAACCATTTAGTCATTTCACTGGCGAAAGTGGGTGCTTTCGACGTCGCGCATTCACACCCACCTTCGTGTTCTTTTCCGGTGTTGCGCGCGCCCCGCGCGATGAGGAAGCGGGTGTCGAGCCCGGCTTGTTTACCGTCCCATTCAAATCGGGGCGGCACGTTTCCGAAAAGGCAGGATGCGTCGAGCACTTGATCGTAAAAGGAGAAATCGTTGCAAGGAACCAAGTCGATGCCGGCGGCTGTCTGCTTCTGCCAGTTTCGTTTCCGAAGATCCCGGCCTATGGCTTCCAGCGCGATGCGTGGAATCTCACCTTTCCAATAAAGTTCGGTGGCTTTTTTCAATTCACGTTGCTCCCCGATGCGAGGATAGCCGAGTAGATGGGTGCGTGTGCTCATGACAGCTCATATCTTAGCGACTTCATCACCATTCCAGTAACTCATTGTTTTTATGATCGTCATTCGTAAGGCTGATGATTATTTCCTGGCTCATGATTGAACTCCGCTTGCTCAAAGCCCTAGTCGCGGTCGCTGAAACTGGGAATCTCTCGAAAGCGGGAAAGCGGCTGCACCTCTCCCAGCCCGCCCTTTCTCACCAAATCAAAGCCTTGGAAGAACATGTTGGAGCGGAGCTGTTCCAGCGAAAAAGTAGCCCGCTCAAGCTCAGTCCCGCCGGAGACCGGCTGCTCACAACCGCCTATGCGGTCGAGAAACTGATGATGCAGAGCGAGCGCGACCTTGCCCGCATCATCGAGGGCAAAGCGGGCCAACTGCGCATCGCCGTCGAGTGTCACTCGTGCTTCGATTGGCTCATGCCAAGCATGGATGCTTTCCGCGAAGGCTGGCCAGAGGTGGAAATGGATCTCGTCTCCGGTTTCCAGCCCGACCCCGTGGGCCTCCTAACCGAAAATTTGGCGGACTTAGTGATCGTCTCTCACGCCAAGCCACGAGCCGGAGTGGTCCACCATCCACTTTTCCGCTACGAGGTTCTAGCGCTGATGGCACGGCAGCACCCTTACGCGAGCAAGGCCTATCTGACGGCGAAAGATTTCGCCACAGAAACCTTGGTGACTTACCCCATTCCGGATGATCGGATCGATGTGATTCGGGAAGTCCTCAAGCCTGCTAACATTGATCCAGCTCGCCGGAAAACTGAACTCACGGTGGCGATCCTGCAACTGGTCGCCAGCCACCGCGCCATCGCCGCGATGCCGGGGTGGGCCGTCCAACCGTTCTTAGACCGAAATTATGTCGTATCCAGACCCATCCGAAAGAACGGCTTGTTCGCAAATCTCTATGCTGCAACCACTGAAGCTGTCGCAAAATCTGCATATATGATCGAGTTTCTGGACACTATGCGACGGATCAGCTTTTCCACCCTCAAACGGATTGAACCTGCAGAATAATGATTTGGCTTCTCAGTAAAATTTTGGAGTGCACCTCAGTTCATTGACCTCCCCGAACGTTTTGCGGATCGTCTCAACAGCCACTGGCGCAGAGATTTCCGCCTGCTACCCTACCGCCGCCGTAGCACCTCGTGGCAGCGCTGCCAATTCCACCTCCAGTAAAACGCCCAAGAATAGCTCACCAAACAGTATCTCAAGGTCAAGGTCGCTGAGATCATCAAAGTCATCAGCCATTTTTACAAAAAAATCTGCACAGCCGCCTTTTTTAAAACTGCTCTCGGTGGTATCCTCTGTTAAACTCCTATTTTTATGAAGACCGTTCTTCCCAATAATTTTCCCTTCAACGTGATTTCGTCACTCATTTCCAGCCTGCAGGCGGTATGTAGAAGAACCGGCACTGATAATTACCAAAGCGGACAGGCAAGGGATAAGCTCCGGTCTTCTGTGGCGAATTTGGTAGCGGGAGTAATATCGGTTGTCGCCGGATTGACATTCATCAGTCCGGTCAGTGCGGTAGATCTCTATAGCACGGGATTTAATAATCCGCCATTTGCGCTGGGAATGAACACTTGGGCAGGGATCGATGGCTGGTCCAGTAATGACACCAGCACCGGAATTCAGGGAATCACGGGTGTACAAGGCCAAAGTAACCAGCAGGGATATCTTGGCTTTAATCCCACAACAGCGGCATCCAACTACATCTGGAGACAATTCGATTATGATCCGGTGGCACGGAATAATCCGGTAGTCAATTTTGACATGGACATTGCCATCAATGACTCAACCAACGCGAGATATGACGATTTCGCCATTCAAATCTACAATGTCTCCGGATCTTTTCTTGGGAGCATCTATTTTTCCAACAGCGACCTATATATATGGAGATCCGACGGGGTGGTCTTAACCGACACCGGAGTCAATTTCACGAATAACACAATGCAGAGGCTGACATTAAGTGTGAATTTCGCAACCAACACTTGGTCGGCGGTTTATAACGGAACGCCTCTTTTTACGAACTTACTTTTCCATGGGGGAGCCAACTTATTGAACTTCGGCGATATTACTTATTCTTGGCAGGTGGCCACTATAGGCTCTCCGGGAGATAACTATCTAACTGTCGACAATCTCGCGATTTCCGCGAGAAGCTTGGCTTCCCTGCCCAGCGTCACCACACCCACCAGCACCGCCATCACCCAGAACAGTGCGACACTTGGAGGCAATGTGACCGGCGCTGGCGGAGCGCTCATCACCGAGCGCGGAGTGGTTTACTCCGTCACCACGACGAACAACAACCCAGTCATTGGGGGCCCCGGCGTGACCAAGGTCGTGGGCGGCGGCACGACCACAGGCATCTTCGCGACACCAGTCACTGGCCTCGCTGGGGGTGTTGGTTATAGTTTTAAAGCATACGCGATCAACAGTCTCGGCACCGGTTACTCAAGCATGGGTTTGTTTGAAACGGTTCCACCTATTGCTGCCGGGAATCTAGATCCAACCTATAGATGGGTGAATAACGGAGCGGTTATTGCCACTGCCGTGCAACCGAATGGTAAAAGAATTATTGCGGGCTCATTTGAGTATGTCGGCGGCGACTTGAGTCCAGGCATTGCGCGGTTGAATGTCGACGGTTCACGGGACACCGGTTTTGCCTCGAAACCACAGGGCTGGGTAACCTGTGTGATCGTGCAACCGGATGGTAAAATACTGATTGGTGGAAGCATCTTGGGTTTTGAAGAAGGTGGATATGGCTTCGTCGTGCGTAGAGGGATTGCCCGGTTGAATGCTGACGGGTCCTTGGATATGACCTTTAATCCCAATGCGAATAGCGACGTTAATACCATCACCCTACAGCCGGACGGCAGGATTGTTATCGGGGGTTCCTTCACAACATTGCAGCCAAATGGGGCTGCCTCAGCCACGGTTCGCAATCGCGTCGCCCGATTGAATGCGGATGGCACCGTTGATGCGAACTTCAACCCCAATGTAAATGCTTTCGTCACCAGCGTCGCACTTCAAACAGACGGAAAAGTGCTCATCGGCGGCGGCTTTACAAGCCTCCAGCCCAATGGAGCAGCCTCACCTACTACGCGCAACAATATCGCGCGAGTGAATGCGGATGGATCAATGGACACGGAATTTGACCCCAATGCCAACGGGTTCACCTTTTGTCTAGCTACTCAGGCGGATGGCAAAATTCTCGTGGGTGGCAACTTTACGGCACTGCAACCCAACGGCGCTAGCTCAGCTACCGTTAGAAGCCGAATCGCTCGCTTACACGCGGATGGAGCGTTGGATACTGGTTTTGACCCCAGCGCCAATGCCAACGTTTCAACCTTTGCGATCCAGACAGATGGTAAAATCATCATTGGTGGGGAATTCACGTCCTTGCAGCCCAATGGCGCGGTAGTAAGCACCTTACGTAATCGCATCGCGCGTTTGAATACCAGCGGGACGCTCGATTCTGGCTTTGATCCCAACGCTAACAATTTAGTCTATGGTATTGCATTGGAAGCAGACGGTAGGGTGATGCTCGGAGGGGCTTTTACCTCCTTGAGGCCCAATGGTGCGCCCGCTCCAACCGATCGCTGGCGATTTGCCCTGCTTACTAACGACAGCGTCGCGCAGACGCTTACCGTCCCGGACAGGAGTAAGGCCAACTGGGCTCGTAGTGGGGCATTGCCGGAGTTGCTCTCCGTGACATTCGAACTGTCCACCGACGGTGGCCTATACTGGACCACTCTTGGTGCTGGAAGCCGGACCGCGGGAGGCTGGAAAATCGATGATCTCTCCCTACCTGCCAGTGGCAGCGTGCGGGCGCGGGGCAGGACCAGCGGCGGTTATTTCAACGCCAGCAGTGGCCTTGTCGAACAAGTCGCCACCTTTAATAGTTTGCTTCCCGTCGCAGTGGACATCGTCGTTCGGGGAAACAACGCCCCAATCACTGATGGCGACCTCTCGCCGGATCCCGGAGACCATACTGATTTCGGCAACGTCGCCTCAGCGGGCGGCATCGTGATCCGCACGTTCACCATTCGGAACACAGGCACCGGGGGGCTGAATCTAACTGGCACGCCAAAGGTGGCGATTGGAGGGGCCCATGCGGCGGATTTCACAGTGACCTCCCTGCCATCTTCTCCCGTGGCAGGCGGCACGAGCACCACCTTTCAGATCGCTTTCGATCCAAGCGCGCTTGGGTCGCGCACCGCCACGGTAACTATCCCTAACAGTGATTTAGATGAAAATCCTCATGATTTCGCCATTAAGGGAACGGGTGTGCTTTCCGACATCGCCGATCTCGCCGCCATTGCTTTGAGCGAGGGCACGCTTTCGCCTTCATTCTCCGCCAATACCACCGATTACTCCGTCAAGGTGGGCTATACGACTGCTGCCCTCACCGTCACGCCCACCAAAGCAGATCCAAACGCAACCGTCATGGTGAATGGCAGCAGCCCGTCCAATGCAGTGCCCTTGATTCCAGGTAAGAATACCATCACGGTAATCGTCACAGCCCAAGATGGCATGAGCACTAAAATTTATACAATCACCGTCAACACTTCTCCTGCCCAAGGCCAGACAATCGCCGCAATTCCCTCTGAAATCGTCTCTGCTTGGAAAGCCGACGGCGACAATGCATTACTCATCTTCCGCTACGATGGCGTTTATTTCCAAGTTCGAGATGACCCCTCTCGCCCCGGCATGGAGCGCGGAACCTTCACCTGGAATCAAGCGACCTCCGCTTTCTCCGCCACCGCCCTCCGCGATACTAACGGCAAAAGCGGTCTCTCACATCCTTCTGGAGCGACCACCCTATCCATTTCTGGAAACACCCTGACATACACCGTCGCTGGCGAGGGGGCTACCACATTCTCCCGTGTCGTTAGCAACCCAACAAGTGCAATTGTGGGTTCATGGTTGATGCCAGGGGATCCCACAACCATCACCTTTCTCGCCGATGGCACTTACTATTCCACCGAGGAGGAAGACGATGCCCCGGCTGGCCACGATGGCATGGAACGTGGCAACTACACTTGGAATTCTTCTTCCAAGATTCTAACTGCCACGCCTACCACCGACACAAATGGCGACACCGGTCTCAGCAGCCTGCCTCCTGGTTTGACTTTCACCATCGTCGGCAATGCCATGACCGTGCCTAACGATGATGAAAGCACTCCCTCTATCCTTGAAACCATCGTCCTCCGCCGTCTGACTCAAATCCCGACACTGCTGAATGTAGAAAATCATTTCGAAGTCGATCAATTCAGCAATTTTAAGCAAACGAGTGTCGCAAATCCTTCATCGCTGCTCTTCCCGGTTCCCCTCGGCGGTGACTATCCGTTTCGGGGCGAAGCCTACATTGATGACACCATCATCGGCACTGGCGGAAGTTTAACGATTGCCGGCCAAACCGCTCGCCCGTTTGTCGATAACGACGGCTGGTCGATTGCCGAAAAATATAGTTCTCTAACTCTACTCAACGCATCCACCGCCTTTCCAAACGGAGCCAACTACATATTTGCCCGCACGGGTGGCAGTGCCACTTTGAGCTACCCCGCAGGTGGCACATTTTCTGTCGCGCCCAAGATCGTGGGAGATGCTGAGAACGGCTCTTGGAGTGCTGGGAAATATCTGCTGGGGCAAAATCAAACTCTGATTTGGTCTGCACACACCGCTTACGACCATGCCACCCATGTCACCTCCCTATCCGTAGTTAATCAGGACTCGGGCGAGAAACTTCTTCATGAAACCGTCATCCAAGGAGACATCACCTCCTATGACTTTAGCGGTAAACTCACGCCCGGTGGGACTTATGATGTTCAGCTCGAACACGTCAAAATCGCCAGCTTCACCACAGCCGGCACTGGTCCATTCGCCGGAAAACTCGGATACGCTCTCTACAATTCCAACACCCGCTTCACCATGGTCGCACCTCAGCGGCCTTCTGTAAAACCGATTATCACTCGACAGCCCATTTTACAACTTCCCGCCTCAGGAACTCAAGTAACCTTAGACGTAGGGACCAATGGTCAAGATTATACTCTCACCTATCAGTGGTTCAAAGACGGCGAACCCGTCCTCGGTCAAACCGGCAACAGCCTTACGATCAAAAATTACTCAAACGCAGCCGATGGCGGAATTTATACCGTCAAGGTCACTAACGCAGCAGGCACCGCCACCAGCAATCGAACGACTCTTGGGCCTGCGGAGGTGAAATTTGTCATTGTTGGGAAGGAAATTTCATACCAACAGACCGATTCAAACACGGTCATCCTCGATCCATCTCCCATAACTCCAGACCATGGGGGACCATTCAGTTTCATCGCGAATGTGGTAGGACGGAACATGTCACTCATCGCAGCTCCCTCCGTCACCCCTCCGGCAGGAACTCCAGGTCCTATCAACAACCCATTCGAAAATACCTTGTATTTTAATGATGAAGATTTGGAATGGCGCTACGGCTCAAACGCCAATGACTGGGGGACCTTCACCCAGCCTGAAACCGACTCTGCATTTCCAAACGGCACCTACACTTTTCTCGTGAACGGCGTTTCCGTGCCGCTCAGCTTAATAGGAAATACCTACCCGAATACACCTCAACTTTCCCTCAGCGGCGGAACTTGGGTGAATGGAAAGTATGCAATGGACGCAGCGGATGCACTCACTGTCACCACCAATACATTCACAGGATACTCCGCAAACGTTGATGGCCATCTCTTCCTCGATTTGGGTGGCCTTGAAGTCGAGTCCTTCAGAAGCACCAGCCCAGCTACGAATTTCGCAACTCTTACCGCAGCAGCGAATACTCTTTCGCCAAACGAAGTGCTTCAAGTCGAGGCCGGTTTTGATGCCATCGTCAGCAAAAGCAATGCCATTTCAGGTGCCTATAGCGCGGCGGTTTACAGCAAAGGGCTGGATCTGGAGATTCACTTTGTACCGAAAATTATCACGCAATCCTCAAGCCTAGTTCTGCGCCCTAACATTTCTGTGAATTTGCAAGTATCAGCCACAGGAAGCCCTGCGACTGAAAGCGGAAGCTTAAACTACCAATGGAAGAAAAACGGCATTAACATTCCGGGCCTTACCGCTGCGAGTTTTGGACTTCTCAGTTTCCACTCAGATGATGCCGGCTCCTACACCTGCACCGTCAGCAATGATGTAGGCTCAGTGACCAGCCAGTCGATTCACCTCGAATACGCCGACGAATTTCAGGCATTTGCCGCCGGTTACGGCTTGAACTCCGTCACCACGGGCGCTCCGGTTGCGGACTACGATAACGATGGAATTCCCAACCTCCTCGAATACCTCCTCGGAGGAAACCCCACACTTCCAAACAGCGGCCTGCTACCCGTCGTCACCAAGGCCCCTGGCAGCAGCAACCTCGTCTTCATCTACAAGCGCAAAATTGCCGCCACCGGAATCACCCAAGTCATCGAACACGCGACCAGCCTATCACCTCCGTGGACGCCTGCCGTTCATGGTGCTGGCGGCGTCACGATTGTCACGACTTCCGTTCCCGGCGATGCCACCGTCGAGCAAGTGTCCGTCACGATTCCCTCCACCAGCAACAACCGCTTCGTCCGCCTGAGAGCGAGTCGCTAAATTCTACACAATCCAATCACTTTTTATCAAAATCAAACACTGCACCTTGAGCCTTGCCTCAGCCTTACAAGAAGGCATTCATGCCATACCCACCAAGCCTCTAACAAAAAATACAAGAGATGCTTCGTTGATGCTTGCGTGGCCCACCACGTCTCCACGTCTCCACGTTCCTATTCAAGCCGCAAGAGTGGGATACTTGATTCAGCACTACCTAGCGAAGCCAGTGGCGCTCAAGCTGCTACATTCAAAAACGGCCAGAATCTCGCGCTTCTATTCGGGAATGAGGCAGGTGTGCATGGGTTGTTGTGATTTGACGAAGACACCGGCGGCCTAGTCGATACATTTGTATGCACGTGGCAGTCATCCTACGCCCAAACAGCTGCCGCCGGATAGTGGGCTTCTGTAGACCGCTAATTTTGGAGGTAATCGACATTACGTGAGACTTACACCTGCTCGAGGCTTATCACCGCATTTTAGTAAAAAATATTTGGGTCAATTCACTAAGCTTTTGCCAAAGCCGTTCGATGCACCATCATCCGCGCATGAAAGCGATCCTTTGGATTTTCACATCCTGTGTCTTCACCCTTCTATTTTCCAGCTGCGGAAACTCGGGAAGCGGCAATGCTGGCAACCAGCTGGCTGGCACCGGGCCTTTTGATAAAAACGGGCGCTACGTCGAGGAGTGGGCCGATACGCCTTCAAAATGGCGCAAGCCTGGAAGTGCTCCTTCGCCGCACGAAATGAAGTCCGATGAGCTGCCACAAATCGCTCAAAACGAACAACCGCCGCAAAACGCCATTCCTTTAGCGCCTGCCAGTGTTACCAAGCGAATTCCGGTAATTTCGCAAACCGCAGTGACTACCAAATCGAAATCCACGGCGACGAAATCTCAGCCAGTAACAATCGCGAAGTCCGAGTCCACGAAAATAAAATCCAAGGCGGTCGTGGTTAAAACTAAGGCAAAAACCAAGCCGAAGCCCAAATCCACCCGTTACGTCGTCAAGAGCGGCGACTCGCTCTCCACGATTGCAAATCGCACCGGTGCGTCGGTTTCAGCAATCAAGAGCGCGAACAGCATCTCTGGCACCGTGATCCGGCCGGGCCAGTCGCTGACGATCCCGAAAAAATAGCTCACTCGCAGAAGAACGCCGTAAAGAAGGTCTCTGCCGTCAATTCATTCCCGCGCGGCGTCGGGTGGCTACCGTCAGGCATAAAAAGCTCGCTGCCGCGGCCAGCTGATATTTCGCGATCCCAAGCATCGCCCACCGGCACGACGACAAGATCGCCAGCATACTTCGCTGCCGCCTGATAGCCGTCTCGGAGTCGTGCATTCATTGCGTAAAAGTCGTCTTTCGGCAGTTTCGGATCACCATCGCGGCGGCCCCAAGTTTGATAAAGCACAGGGATGGCGTCTTGTTGCCGAGCTTCTTGGGTGAGCTGGCGCAGTGGTGGAAACATGGCGGCTGAGCATTTTTTCGCTGACATCGCGGGGATTTCGCTTTGCTCCTGGATAACGACGATGTCCCAGCGGCCTTCGCGGATTTTTCGCAGTGTTGGGGGGTTGCCAGCGTGTTGTTTGAGTGTCCAGCCGCCGTAGGTCGCGTGGCCCGTGCGGATTTTTCGCCCCTGCGCGGCGGCGACTTTCGAAAACGCCTTGGGCACCCCGAAGCTGTAACTGTTTCCCACGAAGAGCACCGCCAGTTCCGGTTTGGCGCGGATGCGTGCGGCGAGTTCCGCCCGCCCCGGGCCTGCGGGTAGCGGGGCGCGCGCTGCACAGGCGGAAATGCCAAAAAAACTGAGAAGGCAGGCGAAGTTCACGAGGATGGATTTCACGCGCGGGGATGGGCGGTGTCGTAGGCTTGTTTGAGGCGCTCCTTGGTCACGTGGGTGTAAATTTGTGTTGTTGATAGAGATGCGTGACCTAGCAGGGCCTGCACACTGCGGAGATCCGCTCCGGCATCTAGCAAATGAGTCGCAAAACTGTGCCGAAGTTTGTGCGGGCTGATCGCGAAGGGGATGCTGCTGCGCTTCAGGTATTTTTTCAATAACTGATCGACAGCTTGCTGGGTGATTCTCCGCATACGGCTACTAAGAAACAACGGCCCAGAAGTCACTGCAGCTTCTTGCCGGTAGCGCTGGATCGCGTTGATGGCGGGTCCGCCGATGGGGACGATGCGCTCTTTCGAGCCTTTGCCGACGACTCGGACCGTCTCGCCGATGAAATCAAGGTGTTTCACATCCAGTGCGAGTAGCTCGGAAATTCGCAGGCCGCAGGAGTAAAATAATTCCAAAATGGCCGCATCGCGCAGCGGTAACCAGGGCTGCGATTTTTTATCTGGTTCGCCGCGCAATGGCATGCCCAGCAATTCGTCGATCTGCGAAATACTCAGTATCACGGGCAGGCCGCGCTCGGGTTTGGGCAACTGGACGTCCGCCACTGGGCTGCGCGCCAGCCCGCGGCGGAGCACTTGAAATTTATAAAACGAGCGAAGCGCGGCGAAGCGCAGTCGGATGGTGGCACGCTTGAATCCTTGCTTCATCAGCGCGAACAGATAGTCGCGGAAATCGTCTGCTGCCTCCCCGCGCCAGCCGTTGAATTTCTCACCCCGCCACTTTTGATAGGCGGCGAGGGCGTCCTTATAATTCGCCAAAGTCCGCGGAGAAGCGCTTTTCTCCGTGGCTTGGAAATCGAAAAAAGCGATCTCGTCGGCATCATTCATCAGCCGTGAAACTAAATTGTGGCCGATTGAAAACCAAGCGAAATGAAATGCCCGGCGGACGCTTAAAAGG
>JANMYL010000091.1:0-2311 GCA_031382045.1 Akkermansiaceae bacterium
CGGGTGGGGTCACCTAAGTGAGCACCTCGATCGACGCTTTGTCTCTCGGTCGCCCTCCGTCGTGGCGACGGGCGGAACCTATTCCCCTCACCCGTCTCCGGTCAATCCATTTTGTGATGTTTTTTGAAAATTTTCGCAGAAACAATCACAACTCGTTGATTATAAGATGAGATTATTGGATACGCACTGCCTCAATATCTTCCACGGAGGCTTTCGCTGCCATCAATCTTTGACCCCAGGCTCGCATTGAAGCCATCTGGAGATCAGTTCCGCTCAATTGCCGGTCATGTGTCCGCGAGAATCCCCTCAATGAACGCGGTCAACTCCTAGGCATCCGATGCGATTGATGACAATCGCACGGCTTGACCAATCCGCGAAGACGGGTTCGCAAACACCATTAATCCCAGAACCCGTGGATCTCGTCGATCTCCCGGCGATCGCGCTTCGTCGGCCGTCCCTTGGCCGGCTCCTGTTTGGCGATCTGCCAAAGCTTCAAAGCCTCGTAAATTTCTGGCTTTGTCAAATCCTCGTAACAAGCCTGCGCCTCAGGAGCTGCCACCCGCTTGACAATCACCGTCTTCACCGAAATTTGCCGCACTCCCGGCCTTTCGACGAAGGGGACTTCCAACAGATCTCCCGAATGCACCGGCGAGGCCGGCTTCAGTGGATGCCCGTTGCGCTTGAGCTTGCCGGTCGCGCACGCATCCCCAGCCAGCCTTCGGCACCGAACACGTCTCCCTGAAAACCCTCAAAGAACTCTAGATTCCTCAAATCCAGGAAGAAGCCGGCTTCAACGCAAGCCAGCGGGCCGAGGCACTCGGTAGAATCTCGCCCCCGTAGCGAATACGTCGCCGCTGAGTGGTTGAAGGAAACCAGCGCCCTCGACCAGCTCCAGGAAAAGAACAAACGCGTCTTCGCCCACTATCAGATCGACATGACGGTGGACGAAACCACCCAGCAAATGATCTGCCTAACTTGGCTCTACCAGCCCCCAGCAAGCACACCCACCTCAGAAGTCCTGGATTCATCGAAAACGATAGGCTCAGCTTATCGGGTGACTGGAGTGCCTCACTCGAGTCCCTCACCCCGCCACCGAGTAAACCGACGCCGCCTGATCCGGATACTTCTCCAACACGTGCTGGAACAGCGCCCCACACTTGGTTTCGAATAGCTCGGTCGTGTATTTCTCCGGCAATCCGCTATCGAGCATCTTCTCAATCTCCACCCGCACTGCAGCGCGGGTCGCGCGCTTGGTCCGCCATGCCAGCACCAGCTTCTCCGTCTTCAGCTTCGCCAGCAGGTCCTTGCAGACCTTCTTAATCGAATCGATCTCCACCGGCGTCAGATCCGGGCCGGGACGGGTGAGGATATCGAAAACCGCCAGTTCCTCCTCGCTGATATTCTCACGTAAATGGCGTTGCTCCTCCTCGCTGAGCTCCTTGGTGAAGCTCACCAATTCAGCGAACAACTGCTCGATGCTCAGCGCACCGCTGTTATACACCTCGATCATCTTCTGGAATCGGTCGAGGAAATCATAGCGGCTGGCGTTCAGGCGGATCAGGTTGTCCAGCTTGCGCTCGATCAAGGCCCGCAGCTGCTGCGCTTCGATGTTCTTGTTCGGCGTCTTCTCGAACTTCCGCATCAGCACCTCGAAGTCGATCTTGCTCAGGTCGATCGTCTTCGCCGCCGCTCCCGGCTGGATGTGCGGCTCGGCGACGATCGCGCCATCCAGCACGCCGGAGATCGCGGTCATCACTTCCGTGATGTTCACCGGGTCCTTGTCGGCTCGCACCGCTTTCGCCAGCTCGCCAATCACCTGTGCCCTTGGCGCTAACAATGGAATCACCGCGTCCGGCATCACCGCCTTGTAAAGCCGTGCCACATCATTCGCTTGCCCGAGAAACGAATCCGTCACCTCGTCCGTCCGCAGCAGTTGGTTCACCGCCGGGATGAAGAGCTTGTTGGATGAATCCGGGATCGCCTCCAGGTCCACGTTCTGTTTCCGGCAAAACTCCGCCACTTGATCCAGCGCGATCCGCAGGGCTTCCACCAGTTCCGACTTGTCCTTCACCGGCATCTCGCCGACTCCGGTGCCGGAGCCGTAGATGGCCAATGCCTTTTCCAACTCCTGGAACACATTCGCGTAATCCACGATCAGGCCGTTCACCTTGTCGCCGTACACCCGGTTGGCGCGGGCGATGGTTTGCATCAGCGTGTAGCCGCGCATCGGTTTGTCCAGATAGAGAGTCGAGCAACTCGGCGCATCGAAGCCCGTGAGCCACATCGCGCAAACGAAGACCAGGCGGAAGGG
>JANMYL010000192.1:0-20377 GCA_031382045.1 Akkermansiaceae bacterium
GCTGGTTTGGTAGG
This sequence comes from Akkermansiaceae bacterium, assembly GCA_031382045.1. Taxonomy (GTDB): domain Bacteria; phylum Verrucomicrobiota; class Verrucomicrobiia; order Verrucomicrobiales; family Akkermansiaceae; genus Luteolibacter. Next base: position 15 of record JANMYL010000192.1, read on the forward strand.
CTTCCACCAAGGCGGACTTCTGGTCCTTGGAATAGCGAAGTCGACCTCGGCGGTCGGACTTTAAGATAGAGTGGTTCGTAGCGGTCATAATCAGCAAAGCTATGACGTCTATGCTACGCGCCCGCCAAAATCTTCAGATTGCGCTTTGGCTACGTTTACATAGAAAACCTGCAAAGTCCACCTCACTTACAATTCAAAAAATTCAAATCGAAAAAATAAAAGCATTCATCTTGAAAAAACTTATCAACAACTTTTCCTCAAAAAATTACTCATTTAAACTTACTCAACCACTTTTTAAGAACTTGAGAAAAGTCTGGGAATAACATCAGAATTACTGAGCCGTATATTTATATAATTCTTATAAATAAAAATTATGCGAATTAAATGCAGCACTATGCTCAACCTATTTTTACCGTGGAACTATTATTCTAGCATTGAGGAACAAGCAAATTTTTGATTTATTCACACTATTAAGAAGATGATCTTATGAGCTCAAAAAATAAAGAAATCATCAAGAATGAAAAAATCAGCGGAAATTTTTCGAAATAATATTGCAGAATAAACTAATGAGATGATGTATCCTAATGAAAAAAGCCTCTCAGCATAGTGCTGAAAGGCTTTGAATGGTAAAATCGAACTTAATACTCTGTCCGAAGTAATAAACCCCTTAAAGAAGCATTAAAGCAGGTTGTTCGATAAGTTTTTTTATCTCTGATAGGAATTGAGCGGCTATCGCTCCATCGACCACACGATGATCACAAGAAAGTCCTAGGTTCATTCGGAGACCCGGGACAATTTGGCCGTTTTTAACGACAGGTTTCTCAATGGCTGTTCCAACTGATAGAATAGCAGCTTGTGGTGGATTGACTATTGCGTCAAATGATTCAATTCCCCAAGCACCGAGGTTTGAAACAGTGATGGTGCCTCCGTCAAATTCATCTGGTTTAAGTTTTTTGTCTTTGGCCCGGATTGCAAAATCTTTAACTGCACGTGAAATCGCAAGAAGGGACTTAGATTCAGCTTGCTTGATGACAGGAGTAACTAAGCCATCTTCGACTGCAATCGCGATTGATAGACCAACGTGTTTAAATTTTACAATATGATCACCTGCATAGGACGCGTTAATGGCTGGAACAGTTTCAGTAGCGTTGATTACAGCTTTAAGAATGAAATCGTTTACTGAATATTTATTACCGTGAGTTTTTTCTGCCTGCGTATTGACTTGCGCTCGTAATGCCATGAGTGGCTCAGCATCCACCTCGACGTGTAAATAGAAATGAGGTATGGTTGTTTTAGATGTAAGTAATCTAGATGCGATAATTTTTCGCATTGAACTTAGCTGAATGATTTCGTCACCTTCTTTTACAGTAGGAATAATAGCTTGTAATAAAGGAGTAATAATAGGAACAGAAGTAGCAACTTTTGATTTTATTGAAGCTGCAAGTCCTGCTGCAGCGGCAGCTTCCGACGAAGATACTGTGATTTCTCCTTTGGATGTGGTAGTAGCAGATCTGACATCTTCAGCGACGACGCGACCAGCTGGACCAGAACCGATCAATGTAGAAAGGTTCATTCCAAGGTCAGCTGCGATTTTACGAGCTAATGGTGATGCCTTGATGCGATCTTTATTAGTGAGAGTTGCTGATAGTAAATCAGAAGGCTTAGTTTCTAAAATTATGGTGTTTGGTATTACTGCTGCGGACTGAGAAGTTAATGTATGAATCGCTTCTGAATTTCCGTTTAGCACAGCAAGAATTCCACCGATTGGAGCTTTATCGCCTTCTTGGATTAGAATTTCTGTAATGACGCCGTCATCAAATGCTTCCATTTCCATGGTTGCTTTATCGGTTTCAATTTCGGCAAGAATTTCGCCGATTTCAACAGAGTCGCCGACTTTTTTGTGCCATTTGATGAGAGTTCCCTCGGTCATTGTATCCGAGAGTTTAGGCATTTCGATGTTCACAGACATGATATTGATAAGTAGTTGAGACGGGTTAAGAATGAGAAAGTGTAAGGGCTTTCCAATCTTTTTACAGAAACAAAAAGCGCGGGGAGTTAAAAACTCCTCCGCGCTTGGTAAAATGATTAAATTTAAATATCAAGGTTTGACAATAACCTGACTAAGCGGAAGTGGTTTCATCGTTGGAATTAAACCGATGTTAGGACTGCCGACAGAGCCTTGGGCACTGGCCATACGCATGGTTGATTCTGAAGTGGTGCCGCAACAGTCTTTTTTCGGGCAATAGTAGCGAGTGCATTGTCCGCATGGGATTCGAACTTTTTTTGTTACGGTTTTATAGCGAGGTACTTTTTCCTCTATGGTTTGAACCATTCCGCCTTTTCCGCTTTTAGAGTCACCTGGAGTGACTACCTGCTTAGTGATGATATCATAGCCGCAAGTTTTAACTTGGCGAGTTTCAGTGCGGTAACCGGCATTTTGGCTGTTAGCAGCGCCGAACATCGAGCAGCATGATGAGAAGCCGAGAGACACGGCGGCGAAAGAAACTAGGAGGAGTAGGTTTTTCATGGTAATTATTGGATCGAGAAAATAAGTTAAAATTACATGCAGCAGCATGAAACGAGGCTGAGGGCCATTAGGGCGGTGACAGTTATGACGGTAAAACGTGTGAACATAGCAGTTATGCTAAGAATAGAAGTCAGCTTGGCAACCAAAAAGACCGTTTGGTTTTAGGATGTTTAGAATTGAAATACGTTGATTTAGGACAATGTCAGTACTTTATCCACGATTCGGCGTGGATTAGGAAGTTGTTCATGCTCAATATGCGGTGAATATATCGCTGGGGCGTCTATTGAACAAACCCGTTTGATTGGTGCGTCGAGATAATCGAAAGCATGTTCTTGGATTAACATAGCGACCATTGCCGATACTCCTCCAAAGGGTTTGGACTCATCCACGAGGACGACCCGACTAGTCTTCATCACTGATTTGAGTATGGCCTCTTGATCAAGCGGCCGGATTGAGCGAAGATCGAGAACCTCGGCGTTGATACCGTGCTCGTTTTGTAGAATTTCAGCAGCTGCTAGCGAATGAATGACCGAGCGACCGTGAGCTATGAGTGAGACATCGGAGCCTTCGCGTTTAATGTCTGCGACTCCGAGTGGAATCACGAAATCCCCATCAGCTGGATCAGGAACTTCGCCAGTGGTACCGTAGAGTAGGGTATTTTCCATGACATAAACTGGGTCATTGTCACGAATGGCCGCTTTGATTAGGCCTTTAACGTCAGCTGGGGTAGCGGGTGCGCAGACTTTTAAACCTGGGAATGCGGCAAACAGTCCTTCTGGAATGTGTGAGTGAGTTGCACCGACGCCCGTGCCTCCATTGGCCGGGCCGCGGACTACGATCGGGCAGTTGCACAAGCCACCTGACATATAGCGAACGCAGGCAGCGTTGCTGACAAGTTGGTCGAAAGCCACTGAATGGAAGGACCAAAACATCAATTCCATCACTGGGCGCACACCGAGCATTGAGGCACCGATGCCCATGCCGATGAAACCAGCTTCTGAAATGGGTGTATCGACGACACGTTTGTCACCCCATTTTTTCCAAAGGCCTTCGGTGATTTTGTAGGCGCCATTGTATTGGGCAACTTCTTCGCCCATCAGGACGACGTTGGGATCGCGGGTTAGTTCTTCATCGAGGCCCTCACGGAGAGCCTCTCGATAGGTGAGAATACGAGACATAGATGGAATAAATTGAGTCAGTCGTTAAAGAAATGGCGGCCAATTTTGGACGCCTGTGTATTATTGTCGGTTTCCCAGTAAACATCTGTGCTGATGTCCGCGATCGTTGGCGCCGGAGATTCTTCGGCAAATTTGACGGAAGCAGCGGCCTCATCTGCGGCAGCTTTGTTGATTGCAGTCGCACTTTCTTCGGTCAAGACGCCTTCTTCGATGAGACGTCGGCGGAACACGGCGATGGGATCGTGATTCTGTTTATAATTTTCGATTTCTTCGGGCGTCCGGTATTTTTTGTGGTTCGCATCCGCAATGCTGTGGCCATAGTAGCGATAGGTGTCGATTTCCAACACTGTCGGTTTGTGCTGTTTACGAGCGCGTTCCATAGCGATGTGTGTTTTCGCGCGTACTTCGTAGATGTCCGAACCGTCGATTACATCCCATTCAATAGCGTAAGCTTCTGCGCGTTGAGCTAGGCAGCCGCTGTAAGCGGAGGAACGTTTTTGGGAAGTTCCCATCGAGTAGCCGTTGTTTTCGATAATATATACCACGGGAATGCCAAAGAGTGCGGCGATGTTCAGCGATTCGTGGAAAGCCCCTTGATTGACAGCGCCATCGCCAAGGTAGCAAAGGCAGCAGCCTTCTTTGCCTAAATATTTCAGACCATAGGCAAGCCCTAGGCCAAGTGGAGTCTGGCCTGCAACAATTCCGTGGCCACCCCAGAAGTTTTTGTCCGGAGCGAAAAAATGCATTGAGCCGCCTTTGCCTTTCGAGCAGCCGGTTTGTTTGCCATACATTTCAGCCATGCATTCGTTCATGCCCATGCCTACGGCCAATGCGTGGCCGTGATCGCGGTAAGCAGTGATGAAATGGTCATCTGCGCCGCCGAGGGAAATCGTTCCGACGGCTACGGCTTCTTGGCCTATATAGAGGTGTAGGAAACCACCAATTTTTCCGGCTTGATAGTATTTCAGGCCGGCCTGTTCGAATCTACGGATTCGAACCATTTGCGAGAAGAGCTCAATTTTCCGCTCTGTCGTGAGCGCTTGGTTGATGGGTGAGTTGGCAAAATCAAGTTTACTGGAGCTGGCGCTTGTCATGGTGGGCGTTGAGAAATTGAAATAAAACTTATAGCTTACTTGGTGGCAAGAACGTCGCGCATCGGAACGGAGAATTTAGGAAGGCGGACTTGCGCAAAGGCGAAAATTGCGGTGAAGAGTACATTAGCTGCGGTCAGATTCCGTAGGAAAACCCATGAGGGAATTTGACTACCGATCGGGCCGGCCCAAACGGATTGGTAGAGGCCTTCCAGATTTTTGGCGTAGAGGGGATCGGTCATCCAAGCTGCGCCGCAAGTGATAAGGTGGAAGGCAAAAGCAGAAACGACGGAACCAAGCAGTAGAGTAGAAAAATTTCGCTTAGCCAGAGATTTGCCAATTAAGAAAGTAGCGATGAGAGCGAGAAGCGTGCTTACAAAGTCCAGTGGGTTGGATGTGTGGCCTACACCGAGTGGGAAAGTCAGAGCCCATATGCCGAGTGGAATTACAAACCCTCGCCAGCCGGGTGCGAGCAGTGCCCCGCAAAAAAATAACGCTACGAGCGGTTGGAAATTAGGTTGAGAATTAGGAAGCATACTTCCAATCACGCGAAATGCGATGATTAGTCCTATGATGAGGCATAGTGGAATGTAGCGGTGCATGACGATTGAAGAATTGTGAATTTTTCGAAGCGCGACTAGACCAAAATCTTGGTTTCTATAAGGTTTTTTTTAATTTCGTGTGGCTTAGAAAATTCTCAACCTGTTAAAATAGATTGTTCCACGTGGAACATCATTTTTCCGGGCTTGAGCCTAAGTTAATAAAGTCTATGTTGCGCGTCCTGTAATGTTTCAATACCCCAAGTGTTATGATGTGATTGTGATTGGTGCTGGCCATGCCGGCGTCGAAGCGGCTATGGCCGCCGCCCGCTTGGGCGCTGAAGTGGCGGTGCTCACTCAGAATCTCGATACCATAGGCCAAATGTCATGCAATCCGGCGATTGGCGGACTCGCCAAGGGTCACATAGTCCGCGAGATCGACGCGCTCGGTGGAGTTATGGGATTGAACACCGACGCCACCGGAATCCAGTGGCGGATGTTGAATGCGTCGAAAGGTCCGTCTGTGCGGGCCCCGCGTGCTCAATGTGACAAGAAAGCCTACCAATTCAGGATGAAGCGGGAGCTTGAGGCAATGCCCGGTGTAGAAATTCACCAAGGCAACGTGGCCGATCTCGTGGTTAAGAATGATCGGATCACCGGAGTCACAACTTCGCTTGGAATGCAAATTTCCGGCAAGTCTGTAATCCTCAGCGCGGGGACTTTTATGGGTGGGTTGATGCATGTTGGTTTAAGAAACGAAAAAGGCGGCCGGATGGGGGATGCGACTTCCAATGTTTCTGAGGCGCTTAAGCGTCTCGGCTTCGCGGTTGAGCGTTTCAAAACCGGCACGCCCTGCCGTTTGAATGGCCTTTCCATTGATTTTTCCCGATGTGAGCGTCAAGAAGGCGACATGTCCGTGCCGAAGTTCAGCTTTATGGCGGACAGCTTGCAAAAGGGCAAAGATGATATTTTCACGCTCAATCCGTGGGGAGATCCACTGTTCCACGTGGAACAAATGCCGTGCTGGATTACTTACACCAACCCCGCCACCCATGCGGTGATCGCTGCGAATCTCCATCAGTCGCCGATGTATTGTGGGGTGATCGAGGGCGTCGGCCCGCGCTATTGCCCGTCAATTGAGGACAAGGTGGTGCGTTTTGCTGAAAAAGAGCGTCACCAAGTTTTCCTGGAACCGGAAGGCCGCCACACGCTGGAGTATTACGTCAATGGGGTTTCTACCTCGCTGCCTTACGAGGTGCAGCTGGAGTTTCTTCGTTCCATCGTCGGTTTGGAGAAATGTGAAATTCTCCGTCCTGGCTACGCGGTTGAGTATGATTATTGCCCGCCCACTCAACTTCGCACGACTTTGGAAACGAAAATGGTCGAGGGGCTCTATTTCGCTGGCCAAATCAACGGCACCTCCGGCTACGAGGAGGCAGCGGGGCAGGGGCTCATCGCCGGAGTAAACGCCGCCCTCAAAGCGCTCGGGAAACCGGAGTTCATTCTTGGCCGCGACAAAGCTTATCTCGGTGTGATGGTGGACGACCTAGTCACCCGCGGTTGTACCGAGCCTTACCGAATGTTCACGAGCAGGGCCGAATACCGTCTGCTGCTCCGCCAAGATAACGCTGACATTCGGCTCACACCGAAAGCGGCTGAGATCGGCCTGGCGAGCGGGGAAAGAGTCCGCCGAGTGCAAGAAAAGCTCATGGGTCTTGAGAAAGCTGAGTCTTTTATGCGCAAAACAGTGCATGAAGGCGTGAAGCTCGACCAATGGTTCCGCCGCAGTGAAAATTCATGGGAAACTCTCCCGGAATCGTTGCTCGCAGAGTTTCAGGCCAATCTCTGGCCGCTCATCGAGACAAATTTCAAATACGAGGGCCATCTCGGCCGTCAGCAAATCCAGATCGACCGGATGTCGCGGCAGGAGGGGAAGCGCCTGCCTGAGAATCTTGATTATTCGACGATCCATGGCTTGAAAAAGGAAGCTCAAGTTCGGTTCACCGAGATCCGCCCCGCCACACTCGGACAGGCCGGTCGTATTCCGGGGATCACGCCTGCGGATTTGGCAATGCTGCTTGTCTGGCTCGAAAAACTTGGCCGGGAAGAAGCGCTTTAACTCATAAAAAACGTATCAGTTAAAACTGATAGCGTCCTTGGCGCACGGTGACATCTGGCGGGATTTGGTTTTGTTCGAAGCGGTCGTATCCTTCGGCGAGGTTTTTCCAGAAGGTTTGGTTGGGGTTTCCGACGGCTTTTACCATGCGCGCCGCCGTCATGCGGAAGGGAAAAAGATGGACGCGGAAATCGGCTTGGCCCGCTTGGTGGGCGGCGGCGCAGAGCGTGTAGATTTCTTCGATTTTGGCATCGGTCATGGCGAGGCAGCCGATCGAAACGTGGTTGCCGTGAATCATGATTGCGGTGCCGGTGCGCTGGTGGGCGCGGTCAAATTCGTTGGGATAACCGATATTGAAGGCGAGGTGATAGCGGCTTACCGGATTCATCGCGGCTGGTGGGACTTGATAAAATCCCTCAGGCACCTGGCCGTCGCCCTCCAGTAGTTTCGGGCCGAGGATACCTGACATGGCGGCGATTGGATAGGTGCGAAACAGCTCGAATTTCTCGTTTGTGCGGTTGCGGACGAACAATTCCAACAGTTTTTCCTCTTTGAATGCACGGATGAAAACGGGATCGCCGAAGCGCAGGCCGGCGGCAGTCAAGTCGCGCTCGAGGGTGGGGCGGACGTTGGCTGCGGCCGCGGCGGCGCGGGTTTCGCCGAGCACGGATTTTTTTTGGTCCTGACAGGAAGCAATCGGGATGATCCCGAGTAGGCAGGTGATGAGGATGGGTTTCATGGCGAGTAGTTCGTGGATTCACCAAGATCGGCAAGTCTTCGCGGACGTGCAGAGATGGGGCTATTATGCTTAAGGCTCTCGCGTATTCCTCGCGGTTGGTGGAGTTTCCCGGTGAATCCGGCGAGGCGGCGCGGGCGCTACTGATGGATTACCGCGAAACAGCCAGCCGCGGGATTGAGGCGAGTAGGCGCTTGGTGTAGTCGGCCTGCGGCTCATAAAAAACCTTTCCCGCCGGACCGGATTCAACGATTTTTCCCTTATACATCACGGCGATGCGGTCAGCGATGTAGTGGACTACGCCAAGGTCGTGGGAGATGAAAATCATCGTTAGGCCGAGGTCTTTCTGGAGTGAGGTGATGAGGTTGAGAATTTGTGACTGGATGGAAACATCGAGTGCGGAGACCGGTTCGTCGGCAATGATGAGCTTGGGTTCCGGTGCGAGTGCACGGGCGATGGCGATTCGCTGGCGTTGGCCGCCGGAGAATTCGTGCGGATACTTGCGCATGACTTTGGAATCGAGGCCTACGGTGGCCATAAGCGTTTCCACACGGTGGAAGAGCGCGTCGCCGTCCAGCTTCGGATGGCGCTGGCGAATGGCTTCGGCCAGGGTTGAGAAGATCGTCATTCGTGGGTTGAGTGAGGCGTAGGGATCTTGGAAAATCATCTGAAAATCCAGCCGCCGCTTGCGGACTTCTGCGTGGGAGAGTAGGGAAATATCTTCGCTATCTAGCACAACTGAGCCAGATGTAGCTGGGATGAGCTGCATGATGGTGCGTGAAAACGTGGATTTCCCACAGCCGGATTCGCCTACGAGGCCGAGAATTTCGCCTTTTTCAATACTTAAGCTAACCCCGTCCACAGCACGGACCACGTGTTTGCTGGGAGCAAATACCGAACCAGTCCGCTGACTGAAATGGGTATGGAGATTTTTGATTTCCAGATAGGGCATGTGTTAAACGATGCAGTAAATTGTCCGAATCGCACGTGAAATCCTGATCTGTCGTTGCCAATTTTCTTAGCGCATGGATTTTAAAGATTTTAAGCGGAGAAAAGGTGCTTCTCGTGTTAGCGATGTCATTCCCATGATCATCCGGGCCTGTTATTCCTCACTTTTTAATTTCTTCTGGAGCACGCTTGCCGGTTAGCACCTTAAATGCTGCTTTGGCCATTTCTCGGGCACCTTCAGTGTTAGGATGCACGCGGTCGGGTAGTAATTCGGGTTTATTTTCGAGCGCTTTGTGCATATCGATCAAGCCAAGGTTGAGTTCTTTCGCTAGCTTATTAATCTGTCTAATTTCTTCTTTGATATTGGATTCGTTGATACCGAAATTTCCGGGTTCTGGCACTGGACAGGGACGGCAGAGGTAGATTCGTGGTTTGCTTGAAAGTGACTCAAACGATTTCACAAGAGCAGTGTAGTCGGTGATGAATTCCTTCTCAAATTTCCAGTTCTGTGGCTTGGTGTCATTAGTGCCGAGCATGATGATTACGACGTTAGGTTCGAATTTTAGAGCTTCTTGATAGGCATTTTCTTTCCAATAGGGGAAGTCTCCGTTCTTGAGTAGTGTGCGTCCGCTGACGCCGAAATTTCCGATTTTCCATTCGTCCCCGCAGAGGGCTTGGAGCTGCGATGGATAGGATTTTCCCTCCGCCGCACCAGAGCCTTGGGTGATGCTATCTCCTATGCAGGCAACCTTGACGGGTGCTTGGTAGTTGGATGGGTTGATTGGTTCCAACGGACTCTCGGCAGAGCTGGGAACTATCAAAATGAGGGTGAGAAAAAGTAGGTGGATTTTCATAGGATTGGGATGAGGGCAGTTTCAGATTGTTAGTGAATAAAAATTAGATAGACTGAGCTGGAATTGTCATCGTGTTGGAACACCGACAACGAGGAGATCGCAGGAGAGAATGTAGAAATCGTTTTGAATGTCGAGAATACAGGTGATGCACTAGTGTGGATTATATCTGTTAGTTTGCAAGACATGAGCAAGAGTCTAAAAGTAGAAGGCTTATTAACTTCTGCGGTTGAAAATTCTTAAACAGATAGTATGGGCTGAGACTATTTATCGGTAACAGAATTTACACTACTGATGGGTATGATCTCGCGCTACAGCTTCAAAATTACGAGACACCTTATCGTTGCTGGAATCTAGGTGGACGGCGGCGACTCCTCAGGTATCGACCGGGACGTAGAGCTGAGTGGAGCCGACGTCGCTATGGCGCATTATTCTTGTTTCCACTCTTCCGTCATGATTCGCACCGGGCCTAACAAGCCTGACGGTATGAGCTTCGAGTCCCGGTTGAAGTAGTTCCAAGTTGTGAAGGTGAAACGGCCGGAAGACGGGCGTGGCTGGTCTTTAATAAACCAGTTGGGAAAACGTTTGAGGTAGCCGCCATTGCCCATGTGACCCGGCAGCCATTCGCAATCTGCTGGTTCCTGTTCGTCGCCAATTAAACGATTGGCCCAGACATTGGTGACAGCGACTTCAAGGTGGTTGCCGGATGGTTTGAGCAAACCTGCGGGAATTTTCACGCCCCACGGCGCGCACCAGACGACGCCTAGGTCATGTTCATTGAGGCGGACCCGGGCGAGATGACGGACGGTGCCGAGATCAAGAAAGGCCGGGCCGTTTTGCGAACTATCAAAACGGGTCCGGTAAACGGCAGTGCCGCTGTAGTAGCGAATGCCGAGCTCGGGGCGGGTGATCCAGTCATCGAGGTTGGAAAAGTCCACCGGTTTCTCAGGTCCGCCCCATGTGGGATCAAAGGTCACCCGCCATGGACCGGTGATTTTCTTCGCTTCTTGGCTCAGTGGAAAGTTCCGGGTTGTGGACTCGGGTTTGGGGCCAGATTTGCGGAACACGATGAAGCAGCTTTGCGCCGGTGCGAAATCGAGAATTAGGTGAGTGGAATTGTCTGCACTCTTGAAGTCAGTGAGATCGCGTATGGATGAGGTGACGGGATCCCATAACTCCGGTTTCATCCCGCCGACAGGTAGGATACAAGTGGCCGTTCCTGTTCCTTGGCCAGTGTTAGCAAGAAAGAAAACATGAGCCGCGGTATTGCTGCGATGGATGCCTCGGAGCTTCAATGTTGGGGACAAATCGGTGGATGAAAACCCAGGCGGCGGAGCGGGGCTTCCCCATTGTAGAAGGGCTTGGCAGCGTGCGATATAGGCGAGCCATGCCTTGCCGGGCTCCCACCATGTCTGAGTGCGCCCGAAATGTGTGCCCCACTGGCCCATGGTCATGCCGGGACGAATATTGTCATTCCAGGGTTGATGTGGATTGGTGTGGAGGATCAGGCGGTTGACGCCCGCACAGAAAGCACCGTCGCCCACGGGTTTAAGCCAGGCCGGGGTTTCAGTCCATTGGCTCAAGCCGGGCGATCCGGTAAATGCCTCGGCTTCAAGGACGTTATGGCGCTTTCCTTCACCGGCGTTGAAAATTCCGTCCGTGCTATGCGGCGCGTAGGCATCGCCTGACCAGAACTCGGTCATAACTCGCTTAACGTGCTGCGCGACTTCGGCGGTATCGAACGGCCCGCCGTATGGTTCGCAAACGAAACGCAGGTTCTCCTTCTCCAGTATTTGTGCCATATTGCGGAATAGCACATCGCGATAAAGGTCCGCGATGGTGCGGCTGAAATCTGAACGGAATTTCTCGGTCATTTTATTATCGATGACGACGCGCCCGGCAAAAGTTGGCAGGAAAGTTTTCAAATCATAACCACGGCGTGTTTGGAACTCCTCTGGCATCAGCGGAGTCCACGACGGAGTGCCGGCCTCATAGCTGTCCAACAAGATGTGCTGGAGCCCGGTGCCTAGCAGTGGTCCGAGGTGTTCTTTGAGTTTCCCGATCACATGTCCGAGGTGAAATGCCACGGCTTTTTCGCTCATCTTGTCACACTCCAGCCCCATGATTTCCCATGGGTTAGGCTGAGTAAGTGCACCCATGGTGGTGTGGCCGAAACGATAGATGACCCATTTGCCCTCCGGCGGTGTCCATTCGAGCGCGCCGTCCGCAGTCATTTTTTGGGTTAGATCGATGATCTGGTCCTGTGTGATCACGCCTGAGGCCGGTGTAGCCAGCACGGCGATATCGCGCCAATAGGTTTTTCGCCCCTCAATGATGGGTTTTTCAAGCACGCCGGTGTGTTTGTTGATCATCGGAAACAGTATGTCGCCGCGTGCATCAATAGTGGGCTTGGGCAGCACACCGCGGAAAGCGGTGCTGCCTTCGACCGGCGTCTGCGATTGGAAAATCTGCTGCATCGACAGCTCGGGCGTGATCCATGGGCCGCCGGTGCTGGTGTAGCCGGGGCAATTATGCAGGCCTACGTCGATGCCCAGCCGCTTGCCTTCTGCGGCGGCGTGACGAACCAGCTTCCACCAAGGATCCGTGAACGCTAACAGCTCAGGATTTGGTGAGTTTTCGATATGGCCTGCCCATGGAGTGCAGACGTCCGCCATGCCGAATATCGTCGCGCCGCTGATGCCGGCTTTTTGGAATTCCGTCAGATCTCGGGTAATGCCGTCTTTCGTGACATTCGACCCCATCCAGTGCCACCAGACGCCGGGCTTCGCAGAGTCGGGTGGAGACTTGAAAATAGCTTCCAGATCATCCGCATGGGTTACTGCGGGTAACGCTAAAGTGGCGGCTAACAGTATTATAAGATAATTCCACTTCGTCTGATGCAGCGGTTTCAGATGGCTTCGATGTTGGAGAGTTCTCTGAGGGTTGATTGTTTTATTCATGTTTGGACAAAGTAATAAATGGTCGGCCTGGATCGCTTCATTCTCACTTGTAGTTAAAATTTTTCGCGAAAGATAGCCATGCGATGCTATAACAAATTAGAGTATGCTGTTGGTTATCAGTCCCTTCAAATAACTTCCAGCGCAAACATTAGCACGTTGCAGCCACAGGTGTGGGTCAGGAGGCCATGAATCGCCTGCAGCCATAGCGCGCGGTAGTATGCTGAGTTATCTGATACTCCGCTTGCTGCTACAGGGTGCTCGGTCAGGAAATTGTTTTTAAAGTTAAGGTCGTTTTCTTGGAATATTTGAGCTTCAGAAAGCGGTCATCGTCCAAGTGGTTTTCCGGTGTTTGCTGTCCTAAGCCGTGGTTAGACAAGTCAAAATTCGTGTCGTCATCGGCAATCCTCTCCCTGATCGTCTGCTGGGGTGGGCTTGGTTGGTTCTGTAAACACGATATCGAAAAGGAGCGGCCGGTGAATCACAGATACGGCGCATTTGAGCAGAAATTTGGTGCCAGTCTGGGGGAAACCCACCAATTCGCGCAATTTCAAGAGACAAGGTTGCGGGCGACCGGCTTTTGAGAGACAAGAAGTCGCCATATATGACCCAGCTTTTGATCGAACCTGCACGCCGCACCGGTTGCGCGGACATTCCTGCGCTTACCGAAGTCCTTCGAGGCGCCGCCCAGCGTCAGCGCTCGCCTATTGATGACGTGCTCGATGCTGGGGTGGTCGATGAAGAGCGCTACATGCGCGAGCTCGCTCAAGATCTCAGCATTGAGTGGCTCGACAGCATTCCTTTTGCGGAAGTGCCCCTGCCGCTACGCGAGGCATGTGGCCCGCGGCTCGCCTTACGCCACCGCTTACTGCCCGTGGCCATCACCGGCGAGGGCGACCATAAGCGCTTGCTGCTCTGCACGTTCGATCCTTTCAATCTCGTCGCCCGCCAAGCCGCCGCACAGGAACTCGCGCTGCCCATCGACTGGTGCATGGCTTCCCGCAAGCGGCTTTATGAAGCATTGCGCCGCCTCTACGGGGTCGGTGCTGACACATTTGAACAAATTCTCGAAGGCCGTGATTTCGACTATGATCAGATCGAAAACGGCGAGGATGAGGCCAACGTGATTGACCAAGACGACGATGAGGAAGCCTCCGTCGTTAAATTCGTCAACCAGATCATCCGCGAAGCTCTCGATCAGCGTGCGACGGACATCCACGTCGAGCCACTCAGCACGAATCTTCGCATCCGCTACCGGATCGACGGTCGCCTGATCGAAATCGCTGTTCCGGAAAATATCAAAGCACTCCAAAGCTCAGTCATCGCTCGTTTGAAAATCATGGCTCGCCTCGATATCGCCGAGCGCCGGGTACCGCAGGATGGTCGTATCAATCTCCAATTTGAAGGCGCGACCATCGACGTCCGGGTCGCCACCGTCCCCACCGTTGAGGGCGAAAGCGTTTCCCTGCGGCTCCTCAACCAAGAGAAATTCAACATCGCGAAGCTCGGTATGGAGCCGTTCGTGCTCAAGAAAATCGAGTCGCTGCTCCATCTGCCCAACGGCATCATCCTCATCACCGGCCCGACCGGCTCGGGGAAATCCACTAGCCTTTATTCCTTCCTCACCGAGGTGAACCACCCGGAGCGGCGTATCGTCACTGTCGAAGATCCGGTGGAAAACAAGCTCGTCGGTGTCATGCAGATCGCCGTGAAAAACGAAATCGGTCTGACCTTCGCCACTGCCCTTCGTTCCATCCTCCGCGCCGACCCGAACATCGTCATGATCGGGGAAATCCGTGACCTTGAGACTGCAGAAATCGCCATCCGCGCCTCGCTCACCGGCCACTTGGTATTCTCCACGCTCCACACCAACGACGCCATGGGCGGCATCAGCCGGCTCATCGACATGGGCGTAGAGCCGTTCCTCGTCTCCGCCGCAGTCCGGGCATTCTTGGCCCAGCGGCTTGTCCGAAAGCTTTGCCCGCATTGCAAAACTCCCCGCGAAGTCAGCGACCAAGACCGCCGCGATCTCGGCATCCCATTGCATATTCCCGGCCAAGTTTATTCGCCGAAAGGCTGCGACCGCTGCCGTATGACGGGTTTCTCCGGCCGCCTCGCCATTTACGAAATCATTATCCTAACCCACCCGATGCAGGAGCTCGTCGCCCACCGTGCACAAGCCGTCGAGCTCCGCGCCCAAGCCGTCCGCGACGGTTACATCCCCATGCGCGAATACGGTTGGCACAAGGTCATGAAAGGCGAGACCACCATCGAAGAAGTCATTTCCGTCACCTCCTCCGACATCGGCGGCGGAGAATAGTGTGAAAAGTTAATAGTTAGTAGGCATGAGTCATAAAATTAAGAGTGCGATCCAGTGCTAAATGTCTTCTTCGATAACTTTTAATAGATAATTACTAACTCATCCAAGATGCCCATCTTCGCCTACAAAGCCCTCGCCGCCAATGGTTCTGTCACCACCGGAGAAATCGACGCGGCAGACCGTCCTGAGGCTTTGCGCGTTCTCGATAAAAAAGGCCTCCAACCCGTTAATCTCCGAGAAACTGCTGTCGCCGCCAAGAAATCCACTGCTGCCAGCAAAGGGAAGTCCGAGGAAAACGACCGTTCCAAGGGCAAGCCCGCCGCCAAAGAAGACGCGATCCCTGAAGGCCCGATCAAGCTTAAGCGCGCAGAAGTCGTTCTCTTCACCGAGGAGCTTTCCGACATGCTCAGCGCCGGCCTTCAGCTTGAGCCCGCGCTCAAGTCCATGGAAAACCGCCAAGAACTCGGCAACCTCAAAGCTGTCTCCTTCAAAATCCGCCAAATCGTTCGCGATGGCGTGAATTTCTCTGTCGCCCTGAAAAAAGTAAGCCCCAGTTTCGGTCCATTGTATTGCTCGCTCGCTGCTGCCGGCGAGGCATCTGGCGCGCTTGACGACATCCTCAAGCGCCAAGCCCATTACCTGAAAACCCTCGCCGAGCTCCAAGCTCGTCTCATCCTCGCGATGATCTATCCGGCATTCTTGATCCTCGCCGGCATCGGAGTTTCTATCATTTTCATCACCGTCCTAATACCTCAACTCACCGCGCTCATCCAGACTAGCGGCGGGAAAATGCCACTCGGCGCCGCCATTCTCATCGGCGTGTCGGTATTCATCAAGAAGTGGTGGATCGTCATGATCCTCACGCTCATTGCCTCGCTAATCTTCTTCAAAGCTTGGAAAGACAACGACGCGAATAAACCCGCTTGGGACCGCATGAAACTCCGCATCCCGCTCATCGGCCCGGTTATCACCAGCCGCTTCTACGTCCAATTCCTCGAAACTATGGCCAACCTCGTTGGCAATGGCCTTCCACTTCTTCGCGCCCTCGAACTCTCTCGCGACGCCACGCAGAACCGCGGCCTTCGTGGCGAGCTGGACAAGGTCATTGCCCAAGTCGGCGACGGGCGCTCGTTTTCCAAAGCTCTCATCCGCAACGGTGCTTTCCCGCCCTTACTCATCGACATGATTTCCGTGGGCGAGCAAACCGGGAAAATCGACCTTTCCCTGCGCCGCGCCGCCGAGCGCTACGACAAGGAACTCGATAAAAGTCTCCAACGCATCATGGCGCTCGTCATGCCCGTCGTGCTTATCATCATGGCTGGCCTCATCGGCACTATGGCCTACCTCATGATCACCGCTATCTTCCAGACGATCTCGAACTTAAAATAAAAAACAGTCTCAGAGGTTAGCCCGATTTATCCTCTTTCTGCTTTTTAAGCGGTTCAGCTAAGCAAACTGTCGCCCGATATTTATGGCGCACTGGAAGCTGGTAAGTTTCTAGAGTAAGACTGCCGGAACACGTCGCGTCCGCGCAGTCAGCGGACGACTCGCGCGCCGCCGCCGCCGATTTGTTTTTCGACTTCCTTGCGCGTGACCATCGAAGTGTCGCCCGGTGTGGTGGAGGCGAGCGCGCCGTGTGCAGCTCCGTATTCAACGGCTTTTTGGGCGTCGTTAAATTCGAGGAATCCAAATTGTAGACCGCTTGCAAAGCTGTCACCACCGCCGACGCGGTCGAGGATTTCCAAACCGGGGTATTTCCGGCTTTCATGGAATTTCCCCTCGTGCCAGAGGATCGCCGACCAGTCGTTGACCGTCGCGGAAATCACGCCGCGCAGCGTGGTGGCGGCGACCTTAAAATTCGGGAAGGTCTTCACTGCCGTTTCGATCATCGCCTTGAAGGCGTCCAGCTCGATGGCAGAAATCTGGTGGTCCACGCCCTCCACCTCGAAGCCGAGCGAGGCGGTGAAATCCTCCTCGTTGCCGATCATGACATCCACGTATTTCGCAATCTCGCGGTTCACTTCCTGCGCTTTTGCGAGGCCGCCGATGGTTTTCCAGAGCGAAGGGCGGTAGTTAAGATCGTATGAAACGACGGTGCCGTATTTGTTGGCGGCCTTCACGGCTTCCACGGTCAGGGCGGCGGTGGACTCTGAAAGCGCGGCAAAAATCCCGCCAGTGTGGAACCAACGCACGCCGAGTGCACCAAAGATGTGATCCCAATCCACGTCGCCAGGCTTAAGCTGAGAGGCGGCGGTGTTACCACGGTCGGGATTTCCCACAGCGCCGCGGATGCCGAAACCACGCTCGGTGAAATTCAAGCCATTTCTCACGTTTCGGCCGATGCCGTCGTCCTCGCGCCATTGGATGAAATCCGTGGCCACACCACCCTGCATGATGAAATCCTCAATCAGGTGACCGATCTCGTTATCGACAAAAGCAGTGACCACCGCCGTCCTGTAGCCAAAGCATTTCCGCAGCCCGCGCGAGGTGTTGTATTCGCCTCCACCTTCCCAAGCTTGGAATTGGCGGGCGGTGCGGATGCGGCCTTCGCCGGGGTCAAGACGGAGCATCACTTCGCCCATGGAAAGTTGATCGAAGGCGCATTCGGATTTCGGTTTGATCGTGAGTGACATGAGATTTTTCGTGAAAAGTCCTTAAGGGTGAATTGAGTGAGGCGGCTCAGGATTTCCGGGCTTCATCGTATTCGAAATATTCGAGCATCGTCTCTATCTCGTCGTGCCCTTCTAGGCCGCTGTCTTTTTTCCGGCGAGTCAGGATCTCGCTAGCGCCATCCTTCCAGCCGACTTTTTTCAAGTAATTGTTCCAGACAAAAATGTCGCCTTCATTGAGTTCACGGCCGGTTTCGAAGCACCATTTCAGGATTTCCTCGTCGCTGCCGCCTTGGAGCACGCGCGTTGTGAGATCTGCGTAATTCACTCGCAGCAAATTCGTGCAGCGTCCATCGAATCCTGCGCCGAGATTCTCCCGAAAATCCTCCCGCAGAGTGTCCGCCGCCTGCTGCCGGATCTTATCCACCATCCGGGCGAAATAGATCATTCCAAGAGTTTCCTGATAAGCGGTGAGTGGTGCAGTTTTCATAAATCCGCCGACGTGGTATCCGCCGCCGGTGGGTAAAGCAAGCTCACCGCGCGCCGTCGCTGGCTAGCATACTCGCCAGCGGGGCGGGGGAGAGCTCGTCATCTCCGGCATTTCGCAAGCTCGCGATCGTCGCCGTCGGGTCGAGCCGATTGAGCGGAAACATCGAGTAACCTGCGCCTATGTCCACGCCGTCGCTCGTCCGCATTTCGAAATGCAAGTGCGCTGGGTAATAGCCGTTCGCGGTGCCCACCGTGCCGACTTTCCCGCCGCGCGGAACGAGCGCGCCGGGCGCGACATCGGTACGGTGCAAGTGGGCATACATCGAGTGCAGCGGTCGCCCGCCTGCCGTGCGGTGCGCGATGACGACTAGCTTTCCCCAGCCTGGCGATGGCTCGCCGGCGTATATTACCAGCCCGTCTGCCGTGCAAAAAACTGGATCTCCCAGATCGGTATTCATCCCGCCGATGCCGTTGAGATCGTCTCCCGTGTGATGGCCGCCGCGCTTGACGTTCATTTCCCAGAACCTCTGCGCGTTGTAAACCAATCCGCCATGATTCGATCCCATCGGAGGATCAAACCGGAGCGCTCGCGGAATTTCTGCCGTCTGCCAGGCGGATAGAAAATGGAAGCGATGGTCCGGCTCGCCATTCGCGGGCATCGGCAGCGGCGAATCCGCATCGATCTCCGCCGCCTGATACTTCCCTAAAAATCCCACCGCTCCAGCCAGCGCGGCCAGCACGAGGAAGATCAGAAGTTTCGACGGGTGCACCTGCATCGCGTGGATATTGGGATTTTTCTGAAAACATTCAAGAACCCCGTTTCCGCATCGTGGGGACAGCATCGATGTTGCTAGGTTCCTCCGCGTAAAGCATAAGTACGAGCACGCCTGATAACTTAACCATGACGGAGGAATGGGCCTCGCGAGTATGAGTCGCTCGGGAGCGTTTTGCGCGAAGCGCAAGTCTGGTGCCAAGTCGCAGTTTAACCAGCTAGACAACCTCTATAACCAAAGAAACTGAAAGTGATAGTGCGATGACCAGGGTTGCGCATTTGTGGAATGTCAGGCAGTTTTTGGGTGTGTCCGTATCCGTTCGCGCTGATCTTTGGTTGTGGTCCACTCGCTTTTTCAAAACCCGTGGGTTGGCAGGGGACGCGTGCGCGACTGGCAAGATGAAACGCAACGGCCATCCGCTTAAGCCGGCCTCGCCGGTGCAGGTGGGTGATTTATTGGAAGTCCCATTCGTAGAAGGGCCGGGAGTGCGCCAGATTTCTGTGAAGGCGGTGATCGTCAAGCGAGTCGGGGCTCCTGAGGCGCAGGTTTGTTACGAAGATCTGACGAAGCCAGAAATTTACGAAGCTTTGAAACTCTGGCAGATTGCAAAACAGGAGGCCGCCAAGGGTCGGCCAACGAAGCGTGATCGCCGGGAAATCGACAAAATCCACGGGTTCTTGGATTGATGGAATCTGCAAACACACTAAAACCGGTTGAAACGCTGCAGAAGTATTTTTCTGGTATCAGCTCGAGACTCGATATCAAAAAGGAAAATAAACGCCTATGAGTTAGGTGTCTGATTGGGAGCCGAAAAGTTGAAATTTGGTTCGGTTTTCACTAACTCAATATGGATGAGTAATTTCTCGGGTAGCTTAGGTAGTCATTTTTTCCCTAATCAGTGGCGTAGTAATCGGATCATGAAACACTATGCCAGTTTCAAAACAGGCGATTCCGGCAGCCGGGCGAAATCCACCTTGTCGTTCTCATACTGACCAACCATGGCGGGTGAGACTCGCGATTTGCCGAATTGTTTGGGAAAAATCAAATCGGTGAATTCAGTTCTCGCCTGCGGAACAGGCTGGTGAAACAATGCCCACCAATATGGCCACACCAAACTACGCATTCGAGAAACGCCGCCGAGAGTTAGACAAAAAGGCAAAAAAGGAAGAGAAGCGCAAACAAAAGCTAGAAGCCACCGCTTCTCACATTCCGGAGCATGACGAAAATTC